>NZ_RBXL01000001.1:0-300000 GCF_003634315.1 Thiocapsa rosea | reverse complement strand
CATCAGCTCGGCGAGCACCCCGGTGGTGAGGAACTGGATCGACATGACCAGGAAGAGGATGGCCACGAAGAGCATCGGCCGTGTCCCGATGTGTTCTCCGAGCCCGAACTTCACCCAGAGCATGTCGGCCATCAAGATGCTCCCGACCACGCCGAAGAGGATCCCGATGGAGCCGAAGAAGTGTCCCGGTCGCGAACCGAACCGCAGGAAGAAGAAGGCCGAGAGGAGGTCGAGCAGCACCCGGAAGGTGCGCGAGATCCCGTACTTGGAGGTCCCGAAGCGGCGTGCCTGATGGGCGACCTCGGTCTCGCCGATGCGCTCGGGCGCGGTCACGCCGGCGACCCAGACCGGGATGAAGCGGTGCATCTCACCGAGCAGGGTGACCTCCTTGATGACCTCGGCGCGATAGACCTTGAGGCTACAGCCGTAGTCGTGCAGCGCTACACCCGTGACCTTGCCGATCAGTGCGTTGGCGACCTTGGAGGGCAGCTTGCGCATGACGAGCGCGTCCTGGCGTTGACGACGCCAGCCTTGCAGGAGATCCAGGTCGCGTGCGAGCAGCTCCTCGATCATGCGCGGGATGTCGGCCGGGTCGTTCTGCAGATCGCCGTCCAAGGTTGCGATCAACTCGCCGCGTGCAGCGTCGAAGCCGGCCTGCATGGCCGCGGTCTGGCCGAAATTACGCCGCAGCCGGATCACCCGCACATGCGGGCCGAATCGCTCGCCGACCTTGCGCAAACGTTCGCCTGTGCCGTCGCGGCTGCCGTCGTCGACACAGATCAGCTCCCATGCGCCCCGGTAGCCCGCAAGCCCTTCATGGACCCGCGTCAGCATAGGCTCGACGTTGTCGATCTCCTGATACATGGGGATGACGACGGAGAGCGACGGATGGTCCGTCGGAGCCTGTCCATGTGGGACGATGGATGCTTCCGATGTCGGAATCGCCGCCACAGGCGCCGGTTCGATCGAGGTGTTCATGTGAGTTCCAAATGGTCAAGTCCAGCAAACTCGAAGCCATGAAAAAGACCGAAACGCGTAGGATGGGTAGAGCGCAGCGAAACCCATCCTCCACGCTCCGACGTCTCGATCCCGGCACAGTTAGAGCGCAGCGAAACCTATCCTCCACGCTCCGACGTCTCGGTCCCGGCACGGTTAGAGCAAAGCGAAACCCACCTCCGTTCGCCGCAGCCTAGGTTTGGCGTTTGAGCTGTGAGGATGGGTTTCGCTGCGCTCTACCCATCCTACGCGCCCGATTTGGACTCCAGGGTCTCGCGTAGGAAGCGGAACAGCTTGCGCGGTGCTTCGGGCCGGCCGCGTTCCTGATCGCGCTGTGCGGCGCGGATCAGGGTGCGCAGCTGCTGGCGGTCGACATCCGGGCATGCGTCGATGAACTCGCTCAGCGCGCCCTCGTCTTCGGCGATGAGTCGCTCGCGCCAGCGCTCCAACGCATGCAGATGTGCGGCCGCCTTGCGCTCGCGCTCCTCGGCCTGGTCGACCAAGGCGTGGACGGCGGCCATGTCCTCGCGCTCCAGCAGATTGGCGATGCGTTTCCAGTGGCGACCGCGGGCACGAATATCCTTGATCCTCGGCGTCTCGTCCAAGGCCACCCAGGTCGCCGCACTGAGATTCAGGCGCTCCAGCTCGGCCCGAGGCATCCCGGCCATGCGCTCGGCCAATGCCTGCAGGGCCAGCTTCTCGCGCTTGAGCTGGCTCTTGCTCGGGCCGCGCTCCTCCTCTTGAAAGTCGTCTTCGTCGTCGTCGATCGTATCGTTCATCCCGAAATCCAAATAGGCGGTTCGACAGTCTTCATGCGGCCGGCTCCAGGTGCTCGAGGATCAATTGCGCGGAGCGGTTGCCTCGGTAGTCGTTGACGTCCAATCGGTAGGCGAGTCGCACGGCGCCGCCGGCCTCCGAGATCTGCTCGCCCAGGTTGAAGCCGATGGCCTCGATCGGCCCATCCTCGGCCGCGGGTCCGGCAAGACGGAGCTTCAGATGCCGCTCGCCCACCAATCGTGCGCTCAAGACCTCGAAGGTGCCGTCGAAACGGGGCTCCGGGAAGCCCTTGCCCCAAGGGCCGGCGACGCGCAGCGTCTCGGCGGTGTCCAGGGTCATGAGCCGCTGCGGTAGCGCACCGTCGGATGCGATCTCCGGCTGCGGCGGCCGGTCGCCGACCACCGAGCGCACGGCCTCCGCAAAGGCTTCGCGGAAGCGGGGCAATGCCTCCGGGCGAATGCTCAAGCCTGCGGCCATCGCGTGACCTCCGAAGCGCTCGACCAAGCCCGGATCCTGGCGATCCACCAGCGCGATCAGGTCTCGGACATGGACCCCTTCGACCGATCGCGCCGAGCCTCGCAGAAACCCGTCGCCGCCGTTCGCAAAGGCGATCACGGGACGATGATACCGCTCGCGGATCCGCGCCGCGACGATCCCGGAGACGCCCTGGTGCCAGTCCTCGCCGAAGAGACAAAGTCCGGGCGGCAGGGTGGCGCCGTCCAGGCAGAGCCCGGCAAGCGAGGACTCGGCCTCGTCCTTCATCTCGCCCTCGATCTCGCGGCGTCGGCGGTTCAGCGCATCGAGACGCGCGGCAAGCCCCGCGGCGACCTGCGGATCGTCGGTCAGGAGGCATTCGACGCCCACCGACATGTCCTCGATCCGACCGGCGGCGTTGAGTCGGGGTGCGGCGACGAAGGCCAGATCGGTCGCCGTGGCCCGGCTCGGGTCCCGCCCGCCGATCGTCAGCAGTGCGCGCACACCCGGGCTGCACCGCCCGGCGCGGATGCGTCTGAGACCCTGCTCGACCAGGATCCGGTTGTTGCGGTCCAGGGTCACGACGTCCGCGACCGTGCCCAGGGCGACCAGATCCAGCAGATCCGCCAGGTTGGGCTCGGGTCGCCCCGCACCGAACCAGCCCTGCTCGCGCAGCCGGGCACGCGCGGCGACCAGGAGATAGAAGACGACGCCGACACCGGCCAGGTGCTTGCTCGGAAAGCTGCAGCCGTGCTGATTCGGGTTGACGATGGCCGCGGCGTCCGGGAGCTGCTCGCCGGGCAGATGATGATCCGTCACCAGGACCGGGATGCCCAGCTCCGCGGCCCGCGCGACCCCGGCGAGACTGGCGATGCCGTTGTCGACCGTGATCAGCAGATCCGGTCGGCGGGGTGCTGCGGCGTCCACCACCGCCGGACTCAGTCCGTAGCCGAAGGCGAACCGGCTCGGGATCAGATAGGAGACCTGTGTTGCGCCCAGGCTGCGCAGACCCCGGACCGCCAGGGCGCCGCCGGTCGCACCGTCGGCGTCGTAGTCCGAGACGATCAACAGATGGCCGCCGCCGCGGATGTGATGTACCAGCAGCGCGACCGCCTCGTCGATACCGCGCAGCGCGCTTGCCGGGTGGAGCGCCGACAGTCCGGGTGCGGCCTCTTCCGCATCCTCCAAGCCTCGATGCGAATAGAGTCTGGAGAGCAGCTCGGCCGGCGTGCGGGCGGCGGCGAGCGCTGCGGCACTCGCTGCGCGCCGAATCATGGGGCGCGACATCAGTCCAGCACCGGCAAGGGGACATGGAGCGCCGCGACGACGGCACGCAACAGCTCGATCTCCGTCCGGCTGATCCCGGCGTGCTGCACGGTCGCGAGCAGGGCACGGAGCAGGCGCTGCTTGTCGGCCATGCGCAGGCGATCGAGCCGGGCGAGCGCACGATCGAGACGATCCGGCCAGTCGTCCGGTCCGATAGGGGCTAATTCGCGCGGACGCATCCCGAGCGACGCCAGACCGGCGGCGAAGGCGGTCCGTGCGGTGCGTTGATCCGGGTTGCCGTGCATGGCCAGGATGACCAGCAGATCGCGGATCGCGTCTTCGCAGCCGGAGAGATGCGCGGTTCCGGCGCTGTGTGCATCGGTCGGGGCGATGGTGTCTTGGATCTGCTGCGCGAGCAGGCGTGCCAGGACATACTCGAAGGCATCGATGCGCCCGTCGGCATGAATCAGCCGATCGAGCAGCGCCATCAGGCGTGTCAGCTCGGTCTGCGGACGACGGCGCAGGGTCGGGAAGGCGATCTCGATCAGGGGGATGCGCAGGTCCGCGGCCAGGCTCGGCACCGCGGAAAGGAGCGTGCTCACCTGACGCTCGCCCTCGCTGCCGAGTGTCTCGGCGACCATCAAGAGCTGACGCTCGCGGATCTCGGGATCCGGGTCGATCAGAAGATAGCAGACCAGCGTCATGACCCACTCGGTGGAGCGGGCGGCGCGTGCGAGTGGCTCCGGGATGGCCTGGTTCAGACGAGCCGCGACCTGGATCCGTGCCGTATCGGGTCGGCCGATGGCCTCGACGATGCGATCGGCATCGAGACTCGACGGGCTCGGTCGACCTCCAGCGGCAGGCCGGGTTTCGTCCATCGAGGCGACGACGCCGGCCTCGCTCGGCGCAGCCGGGGTCTGCATCACCCGCATCGTTTCGAGCTCTCCCGGATCGAAACCCGGCTCGATCGCGCGAATGCGATCGGCGATCGGCGGATGTGTGGCCAAGAGCCGGCGCGTGAGCCCCGAAGCGAACAGCATGTGCCCGATCTCCTCGCTGTCCGCGGCGAGCGCCGATCCGGCCGGCGCCGAGCCGATCTTCTTCAGGGCGCCCGCGATCCCTTCCGGCTCGCGGGTGAACTGCACGGCCGAGGCGTCGGCCAGGAACTCGCGCTGACGCGAGACAGACGCCCGGATCAGCCGGCCGAAAAAGAGCCCGATATAGCCGGTCGCGACCAGCGCGAGGCCGATCATGGCGATCGCGGCGGTGTGCTTGCTCGCCCGGCCATGCCGCACCGAGAGCATGAGTCGGCCGATGATGGCCAGCACCAGGATCCCGAATAGGATCCCGATCAGCCGAATGTTCAGCCGCATGTCGCCGTTGAGGATGTGCGAGAACTCGTGTGCGACGACGCCCTGCAGCTCGGAGCGGTTCAGTGTCCGCAGCGCGCCCCGGGTGACTGCGATGGCCGCATCGGCCGGGGAATAGCCGGCGGCGAAGGCATTGATACCGTCTTCCTGCTCGAGCACGTAGATCTGAGGCACCGGCACGCCCGCGGCGATGGCCATCTCCTCGACCACGTTGCGCAAGCGCTGCAGCTGCGGATCCGTGGTGTCCGCATTGACCATCACGCCGCCGAGGCCGCGCGCCACCCCCCCGCCGCCGTTGCGCAGCGTGAGGATGCGGAACAGGCTGGCGAGACCGATCGCACCCGCGGTCAGCACAGAGACCCAGATGAGCAGCGGGAGGCTCTCGCGGACTGCCTCCGGCGAAAGCGTCGGGGAGAACACGACCCCCTCCGGATCCGAGCCGAGCCCCAGGAAGGAGAGCGCGACCACGTCGACGACGGCCACAATGCTGATCACGGCGAGCACGAACAGCACCACGAGCAGACGCGTGCGCCGACGGGCGCGGTCCTGATGCGCGAAGAAGTCCAATTAAACTGCGTCCCTAGTGTTCATGCGGGGTTCTCATTCGGGTTCGGCCTCGGAGGCTCTCAACCGGCGTCGGCGCGGACGCAGTTTAAGGTTTTAAAAAATCGAAAAAATATCCTGAACCGCGCTCCGCCGTGTTCTTGGATCAGGGGGAGGTCGTTCCCGAACGCAATCCTTCCAAAGACCCACGAGCGCGGTTCAGAAGGCGACTGTGACGGCCTCGCGTTTCTCCGGTGCATCGATCTCCAGCAACTGCGCGGCCGTAAACCCGAAGCGCTGCGCAATCAGATTGTTCGGGAAGACCTCGCGCAGGGTGTTGTAGCCCATGACGGCATCGTTGAAGGCCTGGCGCGCGAAGGCTACGCGGTTCTCGGTGCTGACCAGCTCCTCGGAGAGCTGCATCATGTTCTGATTGGCCTTGAGGTCGGGGTAGGCCTCGGAGAGCGCGAACAGCTTACCTAGCGCGCCGGCCACGCCCATCTCCGCTTGGGCCAGCATCGCCACCGCGGCGCCGTCGCTTGGATCGGCCGCGACCTGCTTGAGACTGCCGACCGCCTGGTTGCGGGCCTGGATGACGGCCTCGAGCGTCTCGCGCTCGTGGGTCATGTAGCGCTCGGCGACCTTGACCAGATTCGGGATGAGGTCATAGCGACGCGTGAGCTGGACGTCGATCTGAGCAAAGGCGTTTTTGTAGCGATTGCGTCCGGCAACCAAGCGGTTGTAGATGACGACGACAAGAATCGCGGCCAGCAGGATCAGTCCAAGCAGTGTCCATCCCATCGGTGTTCCCCTTCGATGATGATTGTCCCCCGAGCCCGGCAGTCGCCGGGTCCGATGTCCGGCCGAGGCCGCGCGGCCTTCGGCAATGCGCCGGAAGGCTAACATACTCCCGCGGGGTAAGCAGGGGCGGGCACGCAGGGGTCGAGCCCGCTCGCGCACGGCGGACCGACCCCGCCGCTTTGCGCCGGGTTGCCGATGCGGGTCGAGGGAGTACCATTGCGTTCTTGCGTCAAAGGCGAACACCGCGGTTCACGTTGCGGTTGTTTTTGAGTCTTTGTTTAAACCGCGCCAGTTCCGGCGGCCGTTGTTTTTGCCGAGGCTGATCCAATCCAAACTATCGCAGACCGCACTGGGCGCGGTTTAAGGAGCTTCCCTCTTGCTTGAAGTGATGTATGCTGGCGGGTGGCTGATGGTGCCGATCGTCGCCTGCTCGATCATTGCAACCGCCGTCGTCATCGAGCGTGGCTGGACGTTGCGCCGCTCGCGGATCATGCCGGCGAATCTCGTGACCCGGATCTGGGAGTGGCACCGTCGGGGCGAGCTGACGGATGCGCGGATCGAGGAGATCCGCACCGGCTCCCCGCTCGGGCGCCTGCTCGCGTCCGGACTCATCAATCGCAACCACTCGCGCGAGATCATGAAGGAGGCGATCGAGGACACGGGCCGACAGGTGGTGGCCGAGCTGGAGCGTTTTCTGAACAGCCTGGGGACGATCGCCTCGGTGGCTCCGCTGCTGGGCCTGCTGGGGACCGTGATCGGCATGATCGATGTCTTCGGCGTCATCATGGATGCCGGTGTCGGCAACGCCGCCATCCTCGCCGGCGGGATCTCCAAGGCGCTGATCACGACGGCGGCCGGTCTATCGGTCGCGATCCCGGCGCTGATGTTCCATCGCTTCTTCGACAACAAGGTCGCGCGGCTCGCGCTCGACATGGAGGAGCAGTCGCTGCGTCTGGTGGAGGTGATGAAGGGCGAGCGCGAGGCCGGCGAGGTCTCCGCGTGAATCTGCGTCCGCACCGTCGCGACCCGGCCGACATCAATCTCACCCCGCTGATCGATGTCGTCTTTCTGCTGCTGATCTTCTTCATGGTCTCGACCACCTTCAAGGACGAGGCGCGGCTGCGCGTGCAGTTGCCCGAGGCGCAAGGCGAGGAGATCCCGGCCGAAGAGCCCGAGATGATCCGGCTTGTCATCGATCGGACCGGGTCCTTCAATGTCGATGATCGGGCCGTGCTCGATCGCAAGACCGAGACCCTGGTCGCGGTTTTGAAGGAACGTCGCGGTGAACGAGAGCCCTTGCCCGTGTTGATCCAGGCCGATGCACAGACGCCGCATCAGGCGGTCATGACGGCGCTCGATGCGGCCAGTCAAGCGGGTTTGGTGCAGATCGCCTTTGCGGCGACCCGCGCGCTGCAGGTCGATTCGGATGCCGAGCCGACTCGACCCGCGTCCGGGCCGTCCGTCCCGCCATCGCTACCACAGCCCGCTCAGCCATCCGCAGGGGAGGTCGCCGAATGACCCACGACGCGTCCCGCTCCGAGGTCGAGGCCGGCCCCATCTATCGCCGGCTGCTGGGCTACGTCAAACCCTACTGGCGCATGTTCAGCGTCTCGATCGTCGCCATGATCGCCTTCGCGGCGACCGAACCGCTCTTCGCGGCCATGATGCAGCCGCTCATCGACGGCAGCTTCGTGGACCGCAACGAGGAGATCGTGCGCCTCATGCCGTTCGTGCTGGTGGTGCTCTTCGTGTTTCGCGGGATCGCCGGATTCATCAACAACTATTGCTTGAGCTGGGTCGGGCGGCGCGTGGTCGCGGATCTGCGCCAAAAGATGTTCGAGCATCTGCTGCGCGCCCCGACCCGCTATTACGACAATCAGGGTTCGGGCCACATCCTCGCCAAGCTGACCTACAACGTGGAGAACGTCGCCACCGCGGCCACCTCGGCGATCACGACACTGGTCCGCGACGGCTTCACCGTCATCGGCCTGATGGCCTACATGCTCTATCTGAACGCGGCCCTGTCGGCGATCTTCTTGGTGATCGGTCCGCTCATGGCCGGCGCGGTCAAGTATGCGACCAAGCGTTTTCGCCGCCACAGCCGGCGCATCCAGGACCGGGTCGGCGCCCTGACCCAGGTCGCGCAGGAGGCGATCGAGGCCCATCGGGTGGTCAAGGCGTTCGGGGGGCAGCCGCTGGAGGCGAAACGTTTCAGCGCCATCAACGAGAAAACCCGCTCGCTGCAGATGAAGATGATCGCGACCGAGGCGGCGAGCGTGCCGCTGGTTCAACTGATCTCGGCCGTGGCGATCGCCGTCATCGTCTATCTCTCAACCATGCAGGGCCTGAAGGAAGACATCTCGGTCGGCACCTTCATGTCCTTCGTGGTCGCCATGGGTCTGCTCTTGCCGCCGGTGAAGCGTCTGACCTCCGTCAACGCCCATCTACAACGCGGCATCATTGCCGCCCAGAGCCTGTTCGAGCTGTTGGATGCGGAGGAGGAGCGTGATCAAGGACGGCGGACCCTGGAGCGTGCCGAGGGGCGCGTCGAGTATCGCGGCGTCACCCATGTCTATTCGCCCGACAAGCCGCCGGCGATCCAGGATCTCGATCTCCTCATCGCCCCGGGCGAGCGGGTCGCGCTGGTCGGACGCTCGGGCAGCGGCAAGAGCACGGTCGCAAGCCTGCTGCCGCGCTTCTACGATGCGAGTGCGGGCGAGATCCTGATCGACGGCATCCCGATTCGCGATCTGACCCTGGCCAGTCTGCGCGCCCAGATCTCGCTGGTCAGTCAGGATGTGGTGCTCTTCAACGACAGCATCGCCAACAACATCGCCTATGGTCAGGCCGAGCCGCCGACCCGCGAGACGCTCGAGCGTGTTGCCGTGAACGCTCACGCGCTCGATTTCATCCAGGCCCTGCCCGAGGGCTTCGAGACACGCATCGGCGACCGCGGCGTCATGCTCTCCGGCGGGCAGCGCCAGCGTCTCGCGATCGCCCGGGCGATGCTCAAAGACGCCCCGATCTTGATCCTGGACGAGGCGACCTCCGCGCTCGACACCGAATCCGAGCGCCATATCCAGGCCGCCCTGCAGGAGTTGATGGCGAATCGCACGACACTCATGATCGCCCATCGGCTCTCCACCATCGAGAACGCCGACCGCATCCTGGTGATGGACAACGGACGCGTCGTCGAGCAGGGCACCCACGGCGAATTGCTGGCGCAGGACGGCTATTACGCACGGCTGCATCGCCTCCAATTCCACGATGCCGGCGAGCCCCCGGCCGCGTCTTAAACCGCGCCCGGTGCGGTATGCGATGTTTTTGGATGGGATCGGCCCCGGCAAACGTGACGAGCGTTGGAGTCGGCGCGGTTTAAGAGATTAAGAATATTAAATCTAAACCGCGTCTCACCGAGATCAAGGACATCTCCAAAGCCAAATGCAAAACGAAAATGAGGCATGTCGCTCTGGCCGCGGTTTAGGTTATACCGACGTCAGGAAGCACAACCCACTCGGCGCCGCGTCGAGCCTCCCGCGTCGCGGTGCAGCCGACAGGGCGGGCGGGCCGGGATGATAGACCCGAACCCGATCTGGTACGGCCGTCATCCGCTCGGTCTCATCCTCGCGCCGCTCTCCTGGCTCTACTGTTTGGTGGTCCAACTGCGCCGCCTAGGCTACCGCAAAGGCTGGCTCGCGAGCCGGCACCTGTCGGTACCTGTCGTGGTGGTCGGCAATCTCACCGTCGGCGGGACCGGCAAGACCCCGGCCGTTCTTAAGCTCGCTGAGCTGCTGCGGGCGCGTGGTTGGAGTCCAGGAATCATCACCAGAGGATATGGCGGAGGCGGCCCGGTTGCGCCGCGCCGGGTCTCTCCTGAAAGCGAGCCTGCCGATGTCGGGGACGAGCCGGTGCTGCTGGCGCGTCGCAGCGACTGCCCCGTCGTCGCCGGACGGGATCGTGTTGCCGCCGGTGCGCTTGCACTGTCTCGGGGCGATGTAGACGTCCTGCTCGCCGACGACGGGCTCCAGCACTATCGGCTCGCCCGAGACATCGAGATCGCAGTCGTCGACGGCGCGCGCGGTTTGGGCAACGGCCGCTGTCTGCCCGCCGGGCCGTTGCGCGAGCCACGCGGGCGTCTGGCCAACGTCGATCTGGTGCTGACCAACGGCGACGGCTTGGGTAATGGATACCGCATGCGTTTGATTCCGGGCGCGGCGGTCAATCTCCGCGACCCCGCCGTGTCCAAGCCGATCGCCGACTTCATCGGGCGGCCCGTCTTTGCGGTCGCGGCGATCGGTAACCCCGAGCGATTCTTTGCCATGCTGCGCGCTCTGGGTCTTGAGGTCGAGGGCCTCGCCTACCCGGATCACTATCCCTTCGCACCGACGGATCTTGCAGACTGGCCGCCAGGCCCGGTGCTCATGACCGAGAAGGACGCCGTGAAGTGCGCGCGCTTTGCCGGCGAGGATCATTGGTTTTTGCCCGTGCAGGCCGAGCTGGATACGGCCTTCGTCGAGGCATTTTTTCGCAAGCTGGAGGCACCGAGCCATGTCTGATCGAGAAATGTCCTCTCGAGCGATGTCAGAGGAATCCATCGGATTTAAGATCGTCATCCCCGCGCGCTACGGCTCCACGCGCTTGCCCGGCAAACCGCTCATACCGATCGCCGGAAAGCCGATGATCCAGCATGTCGTGGAGCGTGCGCGCGAGAGCGGCGCCGAGGAGATCCTGGTCGCGACCGATGACCGACGCATCGCCGAGGTCTGTCAGGGTTTCGGCGCCGAGGTGGTCATGACCGGCAGCGAGCACCGCAGCGGATCCGAGCGTATTACCGAGGTGATCGAGCTGCGCGGTTGGCACGACGACGTGGTGGTGGTCAACCTGCAGGGCGACGAGCCGGCGATGCCGGCGGCCTTGCTGAATCAGGTCGCGAGCGACCTCGCCGGAATCGCCGATCTCGGCATGTCGACGTTGGCCGCACCGATCTCCGCGCGGGCGACCCTCTTCGATCCCCATGTCGTCAAGGTGGTCACGGACGCGAAGGGCTACGCCCTGTATTTTTCGCGCGCCCCGATGCCCTGGCACCGCGACGAGTTTCTGGCCGATCATCCCGAGCTGCCGACATCGGTCGCCTTCCTTCGCCACATCGGGCTCTATGCCTACCGCGTCGGCTTCCTGAAACGCTATCTGGCTTGGGCGCCGTCACCCCTGGAGGTTGCCGAGTCTCTGGAGCAGCTGCGCGTGCTGTGGCACGGCGAGCGTATCCATGTGGCGATCGCCGTGTCCGAGCCGGGGCCGGGTGTGGATACGGCCTCCGATCTGTTGAAGGCCGAGCGGCATCTGGCGTAAACCGCGTCCGGAGCGACATGCGTCATTGTGGCTCGACCAGGCTTCGTCGCCGTGACTCAGGCGCGTAGCGTCGATTGGAGGCAGTCCAGGAGATCTTGCATCTCGCGCGTGAGTTCGCCCGCGACCGGGTCCAGGATTCGGACCTGCAGGATCGCGTTGGCGCGATGGCTGGCGCGACCGTATTGGTCCATCTGGATCGGAGGTCGGGCGAGATCCGATTCCAGCACCGCGAGTCCCTCGCCGGGGAGGATGTCGATCAGGCGCCAGACCTGCCCGTCGTGCTCGCAGCGATGGCCGAGCAGTTTTCTGAGCCGTTGCAGCAACGCGGTATCGATTGCGTGGGTCTTTTCCATTTCGGCTCCTGCTGTTGAACGTGCGAGCGCGAAACGCCTGCGCGCTCCCGAATACACCAACATGGCAGCCGAAAGTGAATTTTCATCCGGGCAAAAAAAAACCCCGCTGACGCGGGGCGAATCACCACTGAGGAGGTCAGAGAACGAAACCGGGTAACGGGAGCGTCCGTCTTGATTGCTATTATGCAGATCGGATGCCAGTTTTCGGTTTCGAGTCTCGTGATCTTCAAAACAAGGAGTTACGAAGGCGCGAGTCGGTCAAGCCGATGATGAGAGCCTAGCGATGCACAGGTTTCAGACGCGTGACGGCCCCTTCCGCACCGATGCGGTGCGATATTCGCGACAAACGGCCTGTTTCTTTGTCGTCATCGCAACACTCTGGGGGGCCATGCCGGTCGCTGCCGAGACGGACGCGATGCGCGCGCAGGGGATTCAATCCCAGCGGGCCGCGGCCGGATGGTTGAGGTTGCAGCAGGATCAACGTGCGGCGAGACAGCAGGCCGGCCCGCTGTCGCCACCCGAGGCGGCACGGCAGCAGTCGCGCGAGTGGACCGAGGCGATCCGTTACCGCGAGCTTCTTCAGCAGCAGAATCGCGCCATCGACTCGGCACGTCGGCAGGATCGGCTGGTGCCCCGTACCGGGGCGGGTGCGGTGCCGGACGGTCGGGCCGGTCAGGCGCGGTTGCAGGGGCAATTGATGGAGTTGGAGGCGCAACAACAGAGCCAGCGCCTGCAGATGCAGATAGACCGGGCGCGCCGCAGTCAAACCTCGCCGGGTCGGCTCGGCCGCGGCTCCAACGCCCGATGAGGCACGGGCCTCGTTCATGTCACGGGCAAGAAGCTAAAAATTATAAAATTTAAACCGCGTCCCCGCTAAGGTCCGTGGATGCACCGCACGTCGAGTTCACTCGAAAGTGAGCATCTCGCGCTGGACCCAGTTTAATTGTCCGGTCGTGCGTCCCCGGTGTGTCTGAAACACTCCTCGGATTCGTACCACATGACGTTGATGATGCCGAAGGCGAGTGCCAGCAGCACGCCGAGGATCCAAGCGAAATACCACATGGGATTCTCCTCTCGGTGATCGATGCTCATGGTCCGGGGTTGCACCCAGCGACCCCCGGACCCCGACGTTTCTCGATAAACCCCTTGAACCGCGCCCGGCGCGGTATGCTCAATTTATCGGACCCGGTGCGGTTACAAATCCTAAATTCTAAACCGCGTCTCACTGGGATCAAGGATATCTGCGCAGCCAAACGCACAATGAAAACGGCGCTAGTCGCTCTGGACGCGGTTTAGTACGCCAAATGCTCCTGCTCCCGGATCTCCTCCACCGTCACACGCCGCCACATCTTGGTATAGGTCCAGGTGGTGTAGGCCAGGATCAGCGGGATGAAGATCACCGCCGCCCAGAACATCACCGTCAGGGTCAGATGGCTGGAGACCGCGTCCCAAACGATCAGGCTGCTGTTGGGATCCGTGCGCGAGGGCAGGATGAAGGGGAAGAGGCTCACCCCGGCGGTCACGATGATGCCGGTGATCGCCAGACTGCCGGTCACCAGACCCCAGCCCGGACGATTGGCGGCGGCGAGCTTCATCGTCGCCCAGAGGCCCGCGAAGCCGAGCACGGGGAAGAGCAACGTCCACGGATGGGCGCCGTAGTTGGCCAACCAGGCCCAGGAGTCCGCAACGACCTCCTTGGTGAGCGGGTTGGGCGTCGCATCGAGCGCGGGCATGGAGACCACCTTGAAGCCGTCGACACCGATGATCAGCCAGACCCCGGCGAGCGCGAACACGGCCATGCTGATGAGTGCGAAGATCCGAGCCGCTGCCTTGGCGCGCGACGCGATAGGCTCGGCCGCCCGGATCTGGAGCCAGACGGCGCCGTGCATCGTCAGCATGGTCACACTCAGGATGCCCGCCAAGAGCGCAAACGGATGGAAAAGGCCAAAGAAGCTGCCCGTATAGAAGGATCTCAGCATATCGTCGAGATGAAAGGGCACGCCGAGCAGCAGATTGCCGAAGGCGACCCCGAAGACTAATGCCGGGATCACCCCGCCGATGAAGAGCCCCCAATCCCAGGCGCTGCGCCAGCGCGGATCCGCGATCTTGCTGCGGTAGTCGAAACCGACCGGCCGGAAGAAGAGCGCGAAGAGCGCGAGCAGCATCGCAAAGTAGAACCCCGAAAAGGCGGTCGCATACACCAGCGGCCAAGCGGCGAAGATGGCGCCGCCGGCCGTGATCAGCCAGACCTGGTTGCCGTCCCAGTGCGGGCCGATGGTGTTGATGATGACGCGCCGCTCCTCGTCGGTCTTGCCCAGGAAAGGCAGGAGTGCGCCGACGCCCATGTCCATGCCGTCGGTCACGGCGAAGCCGATCAAGAGCACGCCGACCAGCACCCACCAGATGAACTTCAGGACTTCGTAGTCGATGATCATGATCGCTCCCCTAGTCTTGCCGTTTATGCGGCGCGAGCACGGGTGCCGGGCCGCCTGCGGTGGGCGGATGCGACGTCGTGGCCGCGGTCTCGTGGTGATAGCGGCCCGTGTGCAGCGAGCTGGGACCCTGTCGCCCGAACTTGAACATCAGATACATCTCGATGATCAAGAGCACCGTGTAGAAGAGGATAAAGGCCGAGAGGCTGATGATGAGGTCGCTTGCCGCCAGGCTCGAGGCCGCAATACTGGTCGGCAGGACCTCGCCGATCGCCCAAGGCTGACGGCCGAACTCGGCGACGAACCAGCCCGTCTCCGCCGCGATCCAGGGCACCGGAATGCTCCAAAGGAAGAGCCGCAACAGCCAGCGTTTCTCTTGGATGACGCGTTTGGCGTTGAAGTAGAACCCCAAGATCATCAGGGCCAGCATCCAGAACCCGGCCGCGACCATCACCCGGAAGCTCCAGAAGAGCGGTGCGACCTCGGGGATCGAATCCTTGACCGCCATGCGGATCTGCTCCTCGCTCGCTTGGCTCGGGTCGTCGATATAGCGCTTGAGCAGGAGCCCGTAGCCGAGATCGTCCTTGTGGTCCTCGAAGACCGCGCGGTTCTCCGGCGTGTCTTGATCCCCGCGCAGGCGCTGCAGATAGTCGTAGGCGATCATGCCGCTGCGGATGCGGATCTCGTGATCACGCATCAGATCCTTGAGTCCCTTCACCTCGGTGTCGAGCGATCGCGTCGCGATCAACCCCAGGAGCCAGGGGATCTTGATCGCGCCGTGCGTCTCCTCGTCCTCGTTGCTCGGGAAGCCGATGATCGTAAAGCCGGCCGGCGCGGGCTCGGAATGCCACTCGGCCTCGATCGCCGCGAGCTTTACCTTCTGCACGTCGCCGACCTCGTAGCCGGACTCGTCGCCGAGCAGGATGACCGAGAGGATCCCGGCCAAACCGAAGCCGATCGCGACCGAGAAGGAGCGTTTGGCGAACGCCAGATCCCGCCCTTTGAGCATGTACCAGGAGCTGATGCCGAGCACGAACATGGACGCGGTCACATAGCCGGCGGCCACTGTGTGCACGAACTTGACCTGCGCCACCGGGTTGAGCACGACGTCCATGAAGTTGGTCATCTCCATGCGCATGGTCTCGTAGCTGAACTCGGCACCCACCGGGTTCTGCATCCAGCCGTTGGCGACCAGGATCCAGAGCGCCGAGAGGTTGGACGCCAGCGCCATCAGGAAGGTGACGGTCAGATGCTGGCGTTTGGAGAGTCGCTCCCAGCCCAGAAAGAACAGACCGATGAAGGTCGATTCCAGGAAGAAGGCCATCAGACCCTCGATGGCGAGCGGCGCGCCGAAGACGTCACCGACATAATGGCTGTAATAGGCCCAGTTGGTCCCGAACTGGAACTCCATGGTCAGCCCGGTGGTGACGCCCAACGCGAAGTTGATGCCGAAGAGCTTGCCCCAGAACTTGGTCATGTCCCGGTAGATCTCGCGTCCGGTCATGACATAGACGCTCTCCATGATCACCAGGATCCAGGCGAGGCCGAGTGTGAGAGGTACGAACAGGAAGTGGTACATCGCGGTCATGGCGAACTGCCACCGCGAAAGCTCGATCATGGTGCTGTCAAGCATGGCGATATTCCCGAGGTCGGAGATCAGGAACGCAAGGAGGGCCGTCGGGTGCCGGGCAGTGTGTCGGCGATCCGGGAGATCGCCGACGGTCCGGATCAGGCTGGCCCGCCGGTCGGAAGCACTTAGGCTAGGCCGGTCGGGCGATATCGGAAATGATGAATCGCAAGCTGCTTTCGGCAGGGCCGATTGTGTGCCGGGGGAGGAGCCGACGCCGACCTTGTCGAGGCGAATAAGGGGTTGCGGACAGCGTCAATCGTGATGGTGTGCGCCGTGACCGGCCCCATGGTCATGGGTGTGCGGAGCCGCCGCGGGCAGCGGTTGTCCGGAGAGGATGGCCGACACGGCCTGCAGCGGGTCCGTTGCGCTGGTGGTGTAGACCTGGATTCCGTGGCGGGCCATCCGTTGGAGAAACCCATTCCCGGCGCCCTGCGTCACGATCCCGTTCAGCTTGAGCTCGAACAGCGGGTGATCTTCCCCGTGATACTCATGCAGGGACAACTCCATCGGCAGATCGAGTCGATCGACCTCGGTCGGATTGCCGTTGGCGTCCGCCTCGTAGACGATGAAGCGACGGCTCTTGCCGGCGTGTCCGGTGATGGTTCGAAAGTTCTGGCTGGTCACGGCGATACGCATGGATTTCCCCGTGTTCAAAACGGCGAAGACGCTTCGATTGGTCATGGATTTCGGATCTCGTAAGGTGTGTTTCAGTCGGGTGTCTTTCCGCAGGACTCAGGCCGGAGCCGCCTCTGATTGAGGCAGGCGCATCGCCCAGTCCTCCATCGCCGCGTTCGCCACCGGCATCGGTGATTCAATGAAGGTGATGACGAAGCCGTCGTCGGTCTCGGCGATACCGATCGATCGGGGACGCATCGCGAGTGACTGCGGGTTCGGCAGGGTGATGCCGAAACAGAAGACCAGGTTCCTTGCGGCGCGGATGCCTTCGCCGATCCGTCCGTCCGGCAGGGATCGGGTGTGTCGGAGGTGATCGAATTCGGCGATGAAGACGGCCGACGGATGTGCCTCGATGCAGGCCCTGAAATAACCGCAGACGGCATCGACCGAGTCGAGCGGGGTCTCCTCGCGGTCGATCTCCAGCACGTAGACCGGAAAGGTCTCCTGCAGCACGGTCTGTTTCATGATCTGCACTCCCGGCCTCGGTCAAGCGGCGGTGTTTCACCGCGGAATGCGCCATCATTGGGGGTGAGGGGTGCTCGGGGCATTGAAATCGGTCAACTCGGCTGAACCGCGTCTTCGCTCCGTGCCGACCTGGGTTGTAGATGAAGGCGATGGAGTACACCCGATGTGTCTGCAGGGACGCGGTTCAGGATAGTAAAATCAAACAGCTTCTTGAAACGCGTCTCCACGGCGCTTTCGGGTACGCGCGATGTCGAGCCTCGCCGAGAACACGGCATATCGCACCGGACGCGTTTCAACCCTCCGCGATGCGCTTGAGGTTGGGGATGTCGAGCAGAAAGCGGTTGGGGCTGGTCTCGACCAGAAGGCTCTGGCGTTTGAATTCGGCGATGGTGCGGCTGGCGGTCTCGGTGGTGATGCCGAGCATGGCGCCCATGTCTTCGCGGCTGAACAATTGGCACGCACTGCTCTCGCGATCGCGGACCAGGCGCAACAAGAGCCGGGCGATGCGCTGCCGGGCGGAACCGGTGGAAAGCTCGGTCAGCCAGGCGTCGGCCTCGTTCAAGGCGCGTTGCCAGCGCGAGATCAGCTCGCGATGCAACTCCGGGTTGTTGCTGCCCAGGTCGCGGACCAATCGGGCGGGGAAGCGGCAGACCTCGGTTGGCTGAAGGGCGATGGCATCGTGTTGGTAGGTGCCGCCTTCGAGCATCGCCTCCAGGCCCAGGACATCGGTGGTGCGCGCGATCCGCACGATCCGCTGACTCCCGTCCGGGAGATACTGCACCAATTTCAGGACACCGGTGCGTACGGTGAACATGTGCTCGGCAGCGTCGCCCGTATGGTAGAGGCTGGTGCCGGGTTTTAAGGTGTACTGGTCGATCGGGTCGTGGATCTGCTCGAAATCCGATTCGGCCAATCCCGCGAAGAGGACCGAGGTGCGAAGCGAGCAGTTGAGGCAGTCGGCCTCACCGGACCAGGCTTCCCGCAGCGTGACACTTTTGACCATTTGGCTCGTCTGAATCTCGTCGTTCGGGGCGCCTAAAGCACCTGATGCCCCAGTGTAGCCCATCGAACCGACGAGATCATTTCGCACGCGCGGGGTTGCGCATCGTCGTCGCCCTCTCTAACGTGAGCCACCAACTTGAGCCACCAAGGTGAGCCACCAAGGTGAGCCATCGTTGCTCGCCCGTCCGCCGCGCGCCGTCACTTACACGTTCCCTTCGACCAGGTATCCCGATGACCTTGCTCAGCCTCGACTCCGTCGCCCTCTCCTATGGCCTGCCGCCGCTCTTGGAGGACGTCTCCTTCAGCATCGAGCGAGGGGAGCGGATCTGTTTGATCGGCCGCAACGGCGCCGGCAAATCGACCTTGCTGCGGATCATCGACGGGGAGATCCAGGCCGACTCCGGTCAGATCCGCGCGGCTACGGGGTTGAAGGTCGCGCGCCTGACGCAGGAGATCCCGCGCGGGGAAGAGGGGAGTGTTTTCGAGGTTGTCTCGGCCGGCTTGGGCGATCTCGGGGTGCTTCTGAGCGATTACTTCAAGCTCTCACACGGCTTGGGGAGCGACCCGAGCGAGGAGGACCTGACCCGTCTGGCACGGGTTCAGCAGCAATTGGAGGACGGCGGCGGCTGGGCGATCGAGCAGCGCACCGAGCGCGTCATTTCGCGCCTCGGGCTCGACGCCGAGGCCCGCTTCGGGGCGCTCTCGGGCGGTCTGCAACGTCGCGTGCTGCTTGCCCGTGCCTTGGTGACCGAGCCGGATCTGCTGCTGCTCGACGAGCCGACCAACCATCTGGACATCGATGCGATCGATTGGCTCGAAGACTTCTTGATCGACTTTCCGGGCTCCTTGCTCTTCGTCACCCACGATCGACGCTTCCTGCAACGGGTCGCGACCCGGATCCTGGAGCTCGATCGCGGGCGGATCACGGATTGGCCCGGCGACTACGCCAACTATCTGCGCCGCCGCGAGGAGCGTCTGCATGCCGAGGCCCAGGCCGCAGCGCACTTCGACCGCAAGCTCGCCGAGGAAGAGGTCTGGATCCGGCAAGGCATCAAGGCGCGACGTACCCGCAACGAAGGCCGCGTGCGCGCGCTCGAATCCATGCGCCGCGAACGGCTCGAGCGGCGCGAGCTGCAGGGCACGGCGCGTCTGCGTCTGAGCGAGGCGGATCGCTCCGGCAAGCTGGTGGTCGAGGCCGAGGAGATCAGCTTCGCCTGGGGCGATGCCCCGGTGATCCGCGACTTCAGTACCCTGATCCTGCGCGGCGATAAGATCGGCATCATCGGCCCGAACGGTGCCGGCAAGAGTACGCTTCTGAAGTTGCTGCTCGGTGGCTTGGAGCCGCAGGTCGGCGAGATCCGACGCGGGACCAACCTGCAGGTGGCCTATTTCGATCAACTGCGTGCCCAATTGGACCTCGACAAGAGCGTCCAGGACAATGTCGCGGGCGGCAGCGACAAGATCGAGGTCGATGGCCAGAGTCGGCACGTCCTGTCCTATCTGAAGGACTTTCTCTTTACCCCGGAGCGCGCGCGCCAGCCGGTCAAGGCGCTCTCGGGAGGGGAGCGCAATCGCCTGCTGCTCGCCAAACTTTTCACCCGCCCCGCCAATCTGCTGGTGCTCGACGAGCCGACCAACGACCTGGATACCGAGACCCTGGAACTGCTCGAAGACCTGCTGGTCGAGTTCAAGGGCACCCTCTTGCTGGTCTCTCACGACCGGGCACTGCTCGACAATGTCGCCACCAGCACCCTGGTCTTCGAGGGCGAAGGACGGGTCCGCGAGTATGTCGGCGGTTACGAGGACTGGGTGCGGCAACGCGATCCGCGGCGCTCGGGCGAGTTCAAGACGAAGCCGGCGGACTCCGCGACACCGGCGTCGGCCCCCGCGGGCGGGTCGACTCAACCCAAGGCCGCGTCCAAGGGCGAGAAGCTGAGCTTCAAAGAGACGCGCGAGCTTGCCGAGCTGCCGGCGCGCATCGAGACGCTGGAAACCGAGCAAGCCGAGCTGCACGCACGCCTGGCCGATCCGGCCTTCTATCAAGCCGCCCCGGAGGAGGTGGCTGCGGTGAAGGGGCGTCTGGAGGCGCTGGAGTCCGAGCTCGAGACCGTCTATGCGCGCTGGGAGGCGCTCGAGGCGCGGCGCTGATCGGGCGGGAGCGAGGCCCGACGCACGCAGCCGGGACGACCGCCGGATGTTGTCTCGGTCCCGCTCGGCTCGACCAACCCTGAACCCTGAACCCTGAACCCTGAACGGCGCGTTTGTCGCCGTCCGCGTCCTGAACTAACATCACCGTTCGTCCCGGGTGTGCTTGATCGCGCGTTCCGCATCAGACGGGTATTTCGCAGTCGGTCCGGCCTCGCACGCATCCGCCATCATCGCGCAATGCGCTGTTCAACGCTTGAAATGCTAAACAATTTGAACCGCGTCAGGCACGGGGCTCTCCAAGTGCTCGCGCGGCCGTTTCCCGCCAAACATCGGTTATCACTCAGGACGCGGTTCAATCCATGAAGTTCAAGGTCGATGAATTCCGAAGCTGGAAGCACAAGTGCATCACGCTGCTTGGGATGTCGGGGGTCGGCAAGACCTATCTTTCGGAAATGCTGCGTCGTAACGACTGGTTTCACTACTCCGGCGACTACCGGATCGGGACCCGTTATCTCAACGAGCACATCCTCGACCTGATCAAGGCGCATGCGATGCGCGATCCCTTCCTGCGCGATCTTCTGCGCCACGATTGGGTCGCCATCCACAACAACATCAAGATCAAGGATCTGGGGCCGGTGCTGAGCTTCGTCGGGAAGCTCGGGAACCCCGAGCGCGGGGGGCTGCCGCTCGGCGAGTTCAGCCGTCGCCAGGCCCTGTATCGCGAGGCCGAGATCGCGGCCATGATGGACGTGCCCGATTTCGTGCGAAAGGCCCGGGAGATCTACAGCTATCCGCATCTGATCAACGACGTCGGAGGGAGCCTCTGCGAGCTCGACGAGCCGCGGGTGATCGACCTGCTCGCCAAGCACAGCCTGATCCTCTACATCCGGGTGCCGGAGGCGGACGAGATCAAGCTCATCCAACGCGCACAGGCCGATCCCAAGCCGCTCTACTATCGCCCCGACTTTCTGCGTGCCGCGCTGAAGGACTATTTGTCGGTGCATGGTCTGGACTATGTCGCGCAAGTGGACCCGGACGACTTCACCCGCTGGGTCTTCCCGCGTCTGTTCCATTCGCGGGTGCCGCGCTACGAGGCGATCGCGCGGCCTTACGGCTACACGGTCTCGTCCGAGGACGTCGCGCAGGTGCGCGACGAGCAGGATTTCCTGCAGTTGATCGAATCGGCGATCGGACAGGCCGAGACGCCGGTCTTCGATCCCGAGATGCAGTAACCCGAACGACAGGACCGACCCCATGCCGATCGTCGCCCACAATGAGCTGCCTACGTTCGAGCGTCTGCGCGAGGAGGGTCACAAGATCCTCGAGCCCGATCACGCGCTTCAGCAGGACATCCGAGAGCTGCACATCGGCCTGCTGAACATGATGCCGGATGCCGCACTTGCCGCGACCGAGCGGCAGTTCTTCCGGCTGATCGGTCAGAGCAACCAGATCGCGCAGTTCTATGTCCACCCCTTCACGCTCGACGCGCTCGAGCGCGGCCCCATCACCCGCGAGTATGTCGAGCGCTTCTACGAGCCGTTCGAGAAGATCCGCGCGGAGGGGCTGGATGCCTTGGTGATCACCGGGGCCAATGTCATGGGTCCGGACCTTGCCGGCCAGACCTTCTGGGAGCCGCTGATCGAGGTGGTGGACTGGGCCTATCACAACGTCAGCTCGACCCTCTGCTCCTGTCTGGCGACCCATGCGGTGTTGCAGTTTCGCTATGGTCAGCGGCGCCGTCCGCTGGGCGAGAAGCGCTGGGGGGTCTATGTGCATCGCGTCATCGACCGCAGCCATCCCTTGGTGGGCAGCGTCAATACGCTTTTCGACGTGCCGCATTCGCGTTTCAACGAGATCGGTCGCGACCAATTCGAGGCGGCAGGTCTGCACATCCTCGCCGAGAGCGAGGAGGCGGGGGTGCATCTCGCGGTCAGCCCGGACGGCTTCCGGCAGGTGTTCTTCCAGGGCCACCCCGAGTACGACATCATCTCGCTGCTCAAGGAGTACAAGCGCGAGGTCAACCGTTTCGCTGCCGGAGAGCGCGACCAATACCCGCCGGTCCCCGAGAACTATTTCGGCGTCCAGTCACGCGCCATCTTGGACGAGCACCGCGAGCGGATCCTCGATGCACTCGATCAGGGACGCGATCTGCCGGCCTTCCCCGAGCAGCATATCGTCGACAGGCTCGACAACACCTGGCACGACAGCGGCGAAGGCGTCCTAGGCAACTGGATGGGGCTCATCTATCAGGTCACCCACAACGACCGCAGGCTTCCCTTCATGTCGCATGTAGACCCCGACGATCCGCTTGCGCTGAGTTGGCGCCGACCGCGCGGTTAGGTGATTTCCGGGAATCGTCATCCCGACTGCGCATGCCCGGAAGACCTGTCGGGACTCTAAACCGCGTCCAGAGCGACATGCGTCGTTTTCACGTTGCGTTTGGCTTCGGAGATGTCCTCGACTCCGGCGAGACGCGGTGTAGGGGCGAATGAATTCGCCCCTACACCGCAAGTAGATCCGCAACCAGGAAAAGTGGTCGAAGCCGCCTCCGCGTTGCATCTCGACAACAGATGCGTCTCTCTGTCCTGCAAAGTACCGCTGATCGACTCGATGTTTTTTTCGCTTCCCGTGATCGATTTAGCGAAAAAAAGCGTTTGCCTGGTTGTCGTTTGTTGCGTTTTGATACTAAACTTGACGCATGAGATGCAGTGTGTGACGAAAAGGAAACAGCTTGTTGTCGGCATGTTTCCTTTCGTTGCCGAGCGGGCAGCTCAACCGACTCTCCCGGGCGGGATTATCGGCGTCCAAGCAACAGATTCCACTGAGAAAACCATGTTCGAGCAAACCGAAAACACGATCCGCTACAAATGGGATCCCAGTACTTACACCGGGTTCAAGCTGCGTTACGACGCCGAGGGTGCGGCCAAGGGCGGGCACTGCTGCTTTCACGTCGAGGACTGGACCTTCCGCAGTATCACCAACGAGTGGCCATGCGAAGACCTCGACGAGGCGCTGGAGGTGCTGAACCACTTCTTCGCGATCGACATCACCCAAGAGCGCGAGCGCCTGGCTTCGTGGCTCCCGATGACGCTGGCGGAAGCGGCCTAGTCCGCGACGCCCTTCGGGTCGGGCTCCGGCGCTCGGCCCTCTCGGAACGCGTCAAGACCCGCATCTTCGGGCGCCTATCCCGGAGATGCGGGAGTTCATTCGCGGCAGCAAGGCGGGTCTTTCGCCACTCGCCGTTTCCCGCCGACAGCGTTTTTCATGAGCCCCCCGGTAGGGTGGACTGCGCTGCGCTTGTCCACCCGACTCCCTAGCTTGTCCGCCTGACGCCCCGCTTGTCTTCAACCGCTCCGATTTGCGACGTGGCCCGGTTTCTGCGCGATGCTGCGCCGACAGGCGCCCCATACAACGATCTTTGGTGGTCACCGATTTCCCGGGCCGCCATCAAGTTTGAAACATAGACATCCGCAATATTAGAATGCGGTAATCGTCTGGCTTATTACCTCGCATAAAGGTGCTCACATGCAGGATCCCATTGCTCACTCCGACAGCACGGTCGGGCGAGTCGAGGTCAAGGAAACCACCTGCTACATGTGTGCATGCCGCTGCGGCATCCGGGTTCACATGCGCGACGGCGAGGTCCGCTATATCGACGGGAATCCCAATCACCCCTTAAATAAAGGGGTGATCTGCGCAAAGGGCAGTTCGGGGATCATGAAGCAGTACTCGCCGGGGCGCATCACCAAGCCGTTGCGTCGCAAGGCGGGGGCCGAGCGTGGCGCGTCCGAGTTCGAGACGATCTCTTGGGACGAGGCATTCGACATGCTCGAGGAGCGCCTCGGGCGGTTGCGGGCGGAGGATCCAAAGAAGTTCGCCCTCTTCACCGGCCGCGATCAGATGCAGGCCCTGACGGGTCTCTTCGCCAAACAGTTCGGCACTCCGAACTATGCCGCTCACGGCGGCTTCTGCTCGGTCAACATGGCCGCGGGCATGATCTACACCATCGGCGGCTCCTTCTGGGAGTTCGGCGGGCCGGATCTGGATCGCGCCAAGCTCTTCGTGATGATCGGCACCGCGGAGGATCACCATTCCAACCCGCTGAAGATCGCCATCTCCGAGTTCAAACGACGCGGCGGCCGCTTCATCTCGGTCAACCCGATCCGCACCGGCTACTCGGCAATCGCCGACGAGTGGGTGCCGATCAAGCCCGGCACCGATGGAGCGTTGCTGATGGCGATCTCCCACGAGATCCTCAAGCAGGGTCTGTTCGATCGCGACTTCCTGGTGCGCTATACCAATTCCGCGGAGTTGGTCATCGACGATCCGGCGCGCGACGATCACGGTCTCTTCTATCGCGCCGAGATGCACGTGGAGGAGGGCTGCTTCGATCCGGAGAACAAGCTCTGGTGGGACCGCAACATCGACGGCCCCATCAGCACCCACACCCCGGGGGCGGATCCGCGTCTGATGGGCAGCTACAAGCTCGACATGGACGACGGGATCCCGGTCAAACCGGCGTTTCAGCTCCTCAAGGAGCGGCTTGAGCCATGCACACCCGAGTGGGCCGCCGAGATCACCGGCATCCCGGCCGACACCATCCGGCGTCTCGCCCACGAAATGGGCGTCACCGCGCGCGACCAGAAGATCGAGCTGCCGATCCCCTGGACCGATTGCTGGGATGTCGAGCACCCCTCGGTCACCGGCAACCCGGTCGCCTTCCATGCCATGCGCGGGATGGCCGCCCACTCCAACGGCTTCCAGACCATCCGCGCGCTCGGCGTGCTCATGACCCTGCTCGGCACCATCGACCGGCCCGGCGGTTTCCGCCACAAGGCGCCCTTCCCGCGCCCGATCCCGCCCTGCGCCAAGCCGCCGCATGGACCCGAGGCCGTCCAGCCGAACACGCCGCTCGACGGCATGCCGCTCGGTTGGCCCGCCAAGCCCGAGGATCTGTTTGTCGACGCCGACGGGGGGCCGGTGCGCATCGACAAGGCCTTCTCCTGGGAGTACCCGCTCTCGGTGCACGGCCTGATGCACAACGTCATCACCAACGCCTGGCGCGGCGACCCCTATCCGATCGACACCCTGTTCCTCTTCATGGCCAACATGGCGTGGAACTCTTCCATGAACACCAGCGAGACGCGCAAGATGCTGGTGGACAAGGATGTCGAGGGCAAATACAAGATCCCCTTCATCGTCGTTTGCGACACCTTCTCCTCGGAGACCGTCGCCTTCGCCGATCTGGTGCTGCCCGATACCAGCTATCTGGAGCGTCACGATGCGCTCTCGATGCTTGACCGCCCGATCTCGGAGTTCGACGGCCCGGTCGACGCGGTGCGCATCCCGGTGCTGCCGCCCAAAGGCGAGTGCAGACCCTTCCAGGATGTGCTCATCGAGCTGGGATCGCGCCTGAAGCTGCCGGCTTTCGTCACCGCCGAGGGCGAGCGCAAGTTCCGCGACTACCCCGACTTCATCGTCAACTACGAGACCTCACCCGGCTCGGGTATCGGCTTTTTGGCCGGCTGGCGCGGCAAGAACGGCGATCAGGTCCTCAAAGGCGAGCCCAACCCCAAGCAGTGGGAGATGTACGCCAAGAACGGCTGCGTCTTCCATCACGAGCTGCCGCCCAGCTACCAGTACATGCGCAACTGGAACAAGGGCTATCTGCACTGGGCGCGGGCGCACGGCATGATCCGTTATGCCGAGCCCATCACCATCCATCTCTACTCCGAGGTCCTGCAGAAATTCCGCCTGGCGGCGCAGGGCAAGTGGCCCGGACGACAGCCTCCGGATCGGTTGCGCGAGCGCGTCGAGACCTATTTCGACCCCTTGCCTTTCTTCCATCGGCCCTTGGAAGACCAACTGGTCGACACGGTGCGCTATCCGCTGAACGCGCTGACCCAGCGTCCGATGGCCATGTATCACAGTTGGGACAGCCAAAACGCCTGGCTGCGTCAGATCCACAGCCACAACTATCTCTTCGTCAATCCGCTCGTCGGCAAGAAGCACGGCTTCGCCGACGGTGACTGGATCTGGGTGGAGTCCACGCTGAGCAAGGTGCGCTGCATGTGCCGCTTCTCCGAGGCGGTCGAGCCCGGCACGGTCTGGACCTGGAACGCGATCGGCAAGGCCAACGGTGCCTGGGGTCTGGGAAGCAACGCGGATGAGTCGCGCAAGGGCTTCCTGTTGAACCACCTGATTTCGGAAGAGCTTCCGCCGAATCCGGCAGGCGAGCATCTCTCCAACTCGGATCCGGTCACGGGTCAGGCCGCGTGGTTCGATGTTCGGGTCCGGGTCTATAAGGCCGGTCCGGACGAGCCGCGTGTGTCCTCGCCCCAGTTCGACGCCATGCCGCGACTGCCCGGACAGGAGAAGCAGCGCGGCAAGTGGCAGGCCTACATGGCCG
This sequence comes from Thiocapsa rosea, assembly GCF_003634315.1. Classification (NCBI taxonomy): domain Bacteria; kingdom Pseudomonadati; phylum Pseudomonadota; class Gammaproteobacteria; order Chromatiales; family Chromatiaceae; genus Thiocapsa; species Thiocapsa rosea. Next base: position 273,310 of record NZ_RBXL01000001.1, on the reverse strand, counting down.
GCGTGTTCGGGAAGAAGTAGCTTCGGCGCTCAGCGGTTTGTCCAGGGTCCGGCGATGAGAGGCATCGCGGGCTCGCAACCCGACGTCCGATCCCGCGGCTGATGGCCGACAACGAAGAGATTTAGACATGACTCAACTCGCCCTGGTCATCGACCTGAACGTGTGCGTCGGTTGCCATGCCTGCGTGACATCCTGCAAGGAGTGGAACACCTCCGGCTGGGCAGGCCCGATGGTGGACCAGAACCCCTATGACGGCAGTCCGACGGGGACCTTCTTCAATCGGGTGCAGACCTTCGAGGTCGGTGTCTTCCCGAATACCGAGACGGTCCATTTCCCGAAGAGCTGTCTGCATTGCGAGGAGCCGCCTTGCGTCCCGGTCTGCCCGACCGGCGCCTCGCACAAGCGCGCCGACAACGGCATCGTGCTGGTCGATTACGATAAGTGCATCGGCTGCAAATACTGCTCTTGGGCCTGTCCCTACGGTGCGCGTGAGTTGGACGAGCAAGAGAAGGTGATGAAGAAGTGCACACTCTGCATCGACCGCATCACCGACGCCACGCTGTCCGATCGCGACCGTCAGCCGGCCTGTGTGCTCGCCTGCCCGACCAGTGCGCGGCTCTACGGCGACGTCCACGACCCGGATTCGGAGGTCTCGGTGGCGATCCGCGAGCGCGGCGGCTATCAGTTGATGCCCGAATGGGGCACCAAGCCGGCCAATCACTATCTGCCGCGCCAGAAGAACCGGATTTACATCAGTCCGGACGAGCTGACGCGTGTCGACAACCCGTTACGCAAAGAGGATCTCACCACCTACACGGGTGAGGAGACCTTGGACGACGTGGCCTGGTAGGGATGCCCGCGGATCGGAGCGCGCAGGACGGGTCGAGTACAGCGACACCCGTCTTCGCGCTGCGAGCCGATCCGGATGAATCCGACTCGCCGACGCGACATTCGTTACAGGACATTGGTTACAGGACAAAGGCATCCACCCATGCACCCCGCATTCTCCGTTATCTTTCTGACCACGCTGCTCGGCGCCGGTCAGGGCCTGTTTTTGGCCATGTTTACCGGCCAACTCTATGCGCTCGCTCGGTTCCTCCCGGCGCAGGAGGACCAGTTCTATGCGATCGGAAGCCTGGTCGCGCTCCTCTTGCTCGTGATCGGACTCGGTGCATCCTTCTTCCATCTCGGACGTCCCGAGCGGGCTTGGCGCTCCGCCGCCATGTGGCGCACCTCTTGGTTGTCGCGCGAGGTCATCATCCTGCCGATCCTCATGGCGCTGGTATTTGCCTACAGCGTGGCGCACTTGATGCATTGGACGCAGCCCTGGTTCCGCATCGGCGAGGCGCTCAACGTGGATGCAACCCTGATCCTGGGGCTGCTCGGGACGATCGCCTCCTTCGCGCTCTTCGTCTCGACCGCCATGATCTACGCGAGCGTTAAATTCCTCGAGGAATGGCACTCGACCTTCACCGTCATCAACTTCACGCTCCTGGGATTGGCCTCCGGGTTCATGCTGGCCGCCGCTTATTCGGCCTACATCGGTAACCCTTTGGTGTCCTTCTTCGGCACCTGGGCCGTGGTGCTGACCCTGGTGTCACTCCTCTCGCGCGGCGCCCATCTCAGGCGCAACGCTCGGCTCAAGCACAAGAGTACCGTGCAGACAGCCATCGGCGTGCGTCACACCGCCGTCGTCCAGAAGGCGCAAGGTGCGATGGGCGGCAGCTTCAACACGCGCGAGTTCTTCCACGGACGCAGTCCCGAGACTGTTCGACTCGTGCGCAACAGCTTCCTCGTCCTGGTCTTCCCGATTCCGATCCTCTTGATCTCCGGCGCCTACCTGATCGAATCGACGACGCTCCCCGTCCTCGCCTTCGTGATCCAGTACATCGGGCTCATCGCCGAGCGCTGGTACTTCTTTGCCGAGGCTAAACATCCGCAGAATCTCTACTATCAGAGCATCTCCTGACGCCGGAAATGGCCTTAAACCGCGCTCGGTGCGGTATGCGTAATTTGGTGGATGGCTTGGCCGCGCCGGCTCCCACGACTGTCGGAGCCGGCGCGGTTTAAAGTATTAAAAATCTTAAATTCTAAACCGCGTCTCACTGAGACCAAGGATATCTCCGAAGCCAAACGAACAATGAAAATTACGCATGTCGCTCTGGACGCGGTTTAGAACCAGCGGCCTTGATCATCGATTGGTCCACTGTTGCTAAGCCGCCACAGGAACGAGGTAAGGCTGCCTTGCCGGGCGCGGTCGTCGTCGGGCCGGTCGGGCGGGCCAGGGCATGCGCTCGAGCACCTGCTCGAACAAGGATGGGTGGGGTTGAGCGAAGAAGCGCTCGGCGGCCGTGGTGCCGTCGGGCCGCTTGATCGCAAAGTTGTGCAGGGCGGTCAAGACCTGCTGCTTGCGCGGACTGAGTCGGTGATGCCCGTGCTGATAGAGCGCGAGGAAGCCGTTGCGTCCCTCGACACAGGAGCTGCTGCGCTGGAACAGATCGGCACACTCCCCGGCGACCTGCTCGAGATGGTGACGGGTCTGCGGATCCAGCGACTGGATCGGGTGCGAGGGCTGCCTCAGCGGGGCGAGACGCTGCGCACTCAGTGCTCGGAGTCGATGACGGGGCTCGGCGCGGGTGCTGCGTGCGGCGACGCGCTCCAGATAAAGCGCCGGGATCAGATCGTCGAGCATCGCCTGCTCGATGGCCGGTGCCAGGTCCAGCGCCTGCACCCGGGTGTTGACCATCATGAAGAAGAAGGTCAGCGTGGCGACGAGGCTTTGAGTCAGGCGCTTCGCCTTGGCCAGATGTGCGCAGAGACGCTCGGAAAGATCCGCTTCCTCGGCGATCGCCTCCAGGCGCGCAAACAGCGTTCCCAGACGCGCCTCCAACTGCTCGGGGGTTTGCGCCTGTCCCTGTTGGATCTCGTAGGGATGATCGACCTCGCTGAACGCACCGATCAGGGCTTTGGCCTCGGCGCGGTGCGCGTGGGCCTGCTCGCGCGCAAGGCTGGCTTGGACGTAAGCGCTCAGCGCCTCGTCGATGCGCGCGGCGAACGCCGGCGGGCGCCCGGGGCCGTGGCGGCGCCGATGATAGGCCTGCTCGGCGGCGCATTCGTCTTGCCAGCGCGCCTTCGCCTCGGTCTCCGCCGTCTCGGCCTGTTGCTCGGCGCGCTTCAGCGACAGACTCATCGCCTGGCTGACCTCATGCTGCAGATGAAACAGGTCCGTGGCATGGTGTGCGCCCAGATCACGCTCGACATGCGCCAACAGCCCCTTGGCCTCATCGCTGGTGCCTTGCACCACCGTGACATTCAGCCCCTCGAGTCCACCCTCGAGCGCCCGTGTCCAGGCCGCCGCCGAGCGCTCATCGCTCCTGTGCTCGAGCAGGATGAAGTTCGAGACCGCATCGATGCCCACCAAACGCATGCCGTCTTTCCACGTCTCATCTTCGGCGATGCTCAGTGTGCGATGGGGCATGGCTTGGGCCAGCGTCCCGCGCAGTTCGGTGGCGGCGGTGACGATCTGCTCCTCCAAGCCGGCATGGAACGCCTGCTGCGCACCGTAGGAGGCGCCGATGAATGCCGACAGCCCACTGCGCTCGAGAAAATCGCAGACCACGCGCACGCCCGCGCCGCCCTGCTCGCCGATGCTCCAGTGCGCGGCAACCAGGATCCGGCGCAGCCACACCACGCCCTCGGGCGTCTCGACGAAGGCCGACAGCGCCGCCGGCGCCGATGGCGCAGGGGACGCGTTCCAGTGACGCAGGGTGCTGCGCGCCACGCCGGCGCCGCTGACCGCCGCGCGTTGACTCTGCCCATCCTGCTGGGCTTGCGCCACCGCATGCAGGTGCTTGGCGCGATCCAAGCGATCGTGGATTGGCGTGGGGCGTCGATCTGCACTAGAGTCGACACAGGCAGGAGCATCGGACAACGGCGTTTCCCTCGGTCAGTTTGCACTTCCAAGGGTACGCCTCCCCGGCGCTCCTGCCACTCCTTCAGGATGCTTGATCGCCTACCGAAACACGCGGTTTTGGACCAACCGATGATCAAGGCCGAACCAGCGTTTAATGCGAAAGAACACCAGCATTCCCAACGCCAGGATCAGCATCAGCCCCAAGAGGCCGAAATAGCCCCAGTGCCATTTAAGCTCCGGCATGTACTCGAAGTTCATGCCGTAGATACCGGCCAAGAACGTCAGCGGGATAAAGATGGTCGCCGTGATGGTCAAGACCTTCATGACCTCGTTGGTGCGGTAGCTGATGCCCGAGAGATAGAGGTCGAGCATCCCCGAGATAATGTCGCGAAAGGTCTCGACCGTGTCGACCACCTGGACGGTATGGTCGTAGACATCCCGCAGGAAGACCCGTGTGGTCTCGCCGATCAGCTTCGAGTCCCCGCGCTGCAGACCGCCGATCACCTCGCGTAGCGGCCAGACCGACTTACGGAGGTGAATCGTTTCACGCTTGAAGTGATGGATCGCCTCCAAGGTCTTGGTACCGGGAGCCGTGAAGAGTTCTTGCTCGAGATCTTCGATGTCGTCGCCGATGCTCTCCAGCGTCGTGAAGTAGCGGTCGACCACGGCGTCGATCAGCATGTAGGCCAGATAATCCGGTCCCATCGCACGGCCATGAACCTGACCGCTCCTCAATCGCTCGCGAATCCCATCGAACAGGGGACCGCTCTTCTCTTGAAACGAGAGAACGAAGCTCGGACCCAGGATCAGACTCAGCTGCTCGACCCGGAATCCATCTGCCTTGTCGTAGAAGGGAATCTTCATCACCAAAAACAGGTAGTCGCCGTAGTCCTCCAGTTTCGGCCTGTGATCGCTGTTGAGGATATCTTCGAGAACCAAGGGATGAAGGCCGAAGCAGGCACCGATGGTCTCGATGTGGCCGACGGCATGGATCCCGTTGATGTTGGCCCAGGAGACGGCGCGACCCTTGTCGAACCCGCAACAGCGGTTGACCTCACGGATGCCGAAGGTGACCTCGGAGAAGTGCTCGGCATCGTAGGTGACGAGATCGAACGTGATGGGCTCCTGACTCGGCTCTCCCACATGCACCAGGGTCCCGGGCGGTGCCCCGATCTTGCGATGCGGACGCTTTCTGAGCAGCTTCTTGCGGGCCATGAGGCGACTCCTCGTGGGGCGGAGCCCGAGGATAGGGCAGGGGGCGCCTCGGGTACAGTTGGTCGTCGTCCGACGCACGGCGGGGCCGAGGCTTATGCCGCGTTCCTCTCGCCGGGGTTGCGGCAGGCGACTCCCAGGAAACCGCATACCCGCGAAGCCACCGCTGGTGGGTCGTGCTTCAGCCCGGCAAGAACGCGCGGATTAGCAAGACGCCGCCGATAGCATTCAGTCCACGCCGGTTGCCCCGTCCAAACGCCGGGGGGATACAGCCTTGGCCGACTACGGCCGACCGAATCGCACCTTGGCGCTGCGCTTCATCCGGGGTAGCCTCCTTGACCATGACCCTCACGCGAGGAGCACCCTTCGATGTTGACGAAGCAGCCCGACCAACCCGCGAGTGCCTTGTCCGAGCTCTACAAGACCGACTTCCATGCCTGGACCCGTCGTGCGGCGGAGCTTGTACGCCAACACAAGCTCGACGCGCTTCATCTAGAGGATCTTGCCGAGGAGTTCGACACAGGACTGTCCCTATGCGCTCGACGAGATCCTCGATCGGACCTTCTATCCCGGCGAGGCTTGAGTCCAGCGTATCGGCACGAGGCGAGCGGCACCTTGATCAGCATCGGACTGCAATAGCGTGACCGCCGAGTCGATTCGTGTCCGTGGCCTGGTCCAAGGCGTGGGCTTTCGGCCCACCGTCTGGCGACTGGCCCGCGCGTGCGGCTTGTCCGGCGATGTACGCAATGACGGCGAGGGCGTCCTGATTCGGGTGTGCCGGAGTGACGACGGCGACGATCCCGGCGTGAGCGGATTTCTGGAACGGCTGCGCGAGGAATGCCCGCCGCTGGCGCGCATCGATTCGATCGAACGCAGTCCGATCGCGGATGTGCAGGAGCTGGCCCACCTCGCGCAGAGACAGGACTTCGTCATCCTGGAGAGCGCGGCGACCGCGGTGCACACCGGGATCGTTGCCGATGCGGCGACCTGCGCGGCCTGTGTCGCCGAGATTCGGGATCCCGCCGATCGGCGTTACCGCTATCCCTTTACCAACTGCACCCACTGCGGGCCGCGTCTGAGCATCGTCGCCGGGATCCCCTACGACCGTGCCCGGACCAGCATGGCGGCCTTTCCCATGTGCCCGGACTGTGCGGCAGAGTACAAGGATCCGGCGGACCGACGTTTCCATGCCCAGCCCAACGCCTGTCCTGTCTGTGGCCCCAAGGTTTGGCTTCAGGATGCCGCCGGGCACCTCTTGGATCCAACGGCGTTCGGTGCCGAGGACGCGATCGCCGCGGCGAGCCGGCTGCTGACCGAGGGGCGGATCCTTGCGATCAAGGGGATTGGCGGTTTTCATCTCGCGTGCGATGCGACCAACCCCGATGCGGTCGCCGAGCTGCGTCGGCGCAAGCGGCGGTATGCCAAGCCGCTGGCGCTCATGGTGCGCGACCTGGATGTCATCCAGGGCTATTGTCGGGTAACGGGGCGGGAGGCGGCGGTGCTTGCGGGTCCGGGTGCGCCGATTGTGCTGTTGGAGCGGGGCGGGGCGGATCGGGGTGGGACATCGGTGGATGATGCGATGGCGTTTGATGGGTTTCGCTGCGCTCTACCGAAGCTGGAATCGGGCCATCCGAGCGGGGGGGATGGGTTTCGCTGCGCTCTACCGGAGCTGGGACTGGAGCATCCGAGCGGGGAAGATGGGTTTCGCTGTGCTCTACCCATCCTACGTGATGGCGCTGGGGCGCTGCGACCCTTGGCGGCGGATGTTGCGCCGGGTCAAACGACCTTGGGGGTCATGCTGCCTTACAGCCCGATCCACCATCTGCTTTTGACGGACTGGGATCGGCCCCTGGTGATGACGAGCGGCAACCTGAGCGAGGAGCCGCAGTGCATCGACAACGCCGATGCGCTCGGACGGCTCGGGCAGCTCGCCGATGTTCTGCTGCTGCACGACCGGGCGATCATCAATCGGGTCGACGACTCGGTGGTTCGGGTGATGGCGGGGCAGCCGCGCCTGCTCCGGCGTGCGCGCGGCTATGCACCCACACCCTTGCCCTTACCGCCCGGTTTCGAGGACGCGCCGCCGCTCTTGGCGCTGGGCGGGGAACTCAAGAATACCTTCTGTCTGGTCCGCGACGGTCAGGCGATCCTCTCCCAACATCTCGGCGACTTGGAGGATGCCAAGACGGCGCGCGAGTACGAGCGAACCCTCGCCCTCTATCTCGACCTCTTCCAGGTCGTCCCCGAGGCGCTCGCCGTCGATCTGCACCCGGACTACCGGTCTAGCCTGATCGGGCGCGACCGGGTGGCGCGCGACGGCCTGCCGCTGATCGGCGTGCAGCATCACCACGCCCATCTCGCTTCGACCCTGGCGGACAACGGCTGGCCCTTGGACGCCGGACCTGTGCTCGGGATCCTGCTCGACGGACTCGGCTACGGCAGCGACGGCACACTCTGGGGCGGCGAGTGTCTGCTCGGCGACTATCTGGACTTCAAGCGGATCGCCCATCTCAAGCCGGTGGCCATGCCCGGCGGGACACGGGCGATCCTGGAGCCCTGGCGCAACCTCTATGCGCACCTGGAGAGCGCGGGCGGATGGGCTGCGTGGCGTGCGCGCTTCGACGGGCTCGAGCCGATCGAGCGGCTCGACGCCAAACCGCTCGGGATCCTGAGCACACTGATCGCACGCGGCCTCAACGCACCGCTCTCAAGCTCGGCCGGGCGGCTCTTCGATGCGGTTGCCTCGGCGCTGGGTGTCGGCGGCGAGGTGCTGACCTACGAAGGGCAGGCCGCCATCGCGCTGGAGTCGCTGGCCTCCGTCGCCATGGATCGGGTCGGCGACGGCTATCCGTTCGGGCGATCGACGGGGCCGACCGGCGAGGTGCTGGACCCGGCCCCGCTCTGGGAACACCTGCTCGCGGACCTCTCCCGCGGCCGTCCGCCCGAGGAGATCGCTGCCGCCTTTCACGTTGGACTCGCAACGGCGCTCGGCACGCTGACCCTGGATCTGGCGAGCCGTCACGGGATTTCGACCGTCGCGCTATCCGGCGGTGTCTTCCAGAATCGACTGCTCCTCGAATCCGTCACGAGCGGACTTGAGGCGGCCGGGCTCCGGGTGCTGTTGCAGCGCCAGGTGCCGGCGAACGACGGGGGGCTCTCTTTGGGGCAGGCGGCAGTTGCGGCGGCGCGGGTATTGATGGTTTTGGGACCTGAGAGCGAGTCAATACCGGGTCTGGGCTCGCTCCGAAGGCGACATCCGAGCTGCCCGCGCCTCGTCCAAAGCCGACGTGCGCCACCGTCATGATTTAGCTCGGAAAGGCAATCGAAGTGAGGTTCATCCCTATGACGAAAGTTTGCGTCGTGATTGACCCTGCAATCGCGGAGTCGCTTTATCAGGGGCGCATCGACCCGGATCGGGTGGACGGAACATTTGAAGCCGAGATCCGTACTCACTAGGTGGTCGATAGCTCAGGGGCGATGCGGGATGCCGCCAAGTTCTTACCTTGAGTGCGAAAGTGCCTGGGATTCAGCCAGGCGGAGCTCTCCGAGTCAGTCGATGTTCCGCTCGACACCATGGTCGTAATCGGGAACCAGCAAGCGTTTGCCAACCGGGGCGGCAACCGTCGTGCTCAAACTGTTGGACTAGGCGTTTGAAGCATCGGTGGAGGAGCCGAGGCGGGAAGGCTCGGATTCGACCCGGAACAGACCTTTTGGCCTGAGGCGCCCATAGGCAGTAAGGTATCGGGAAGCGGTCATGCACCGACAGCGCGGGTGACTCCGACGTCTTGATTAAGGCTGAATATATCTCTTGTCGCCTGCCCTGGTGCCCCGCAAAATCAACGGCGGCACAACTTGGCAAGCGTTTCCTCCCTAGGCAGGTTCCCCGTCACTCATGATCCGTTCTCTCGAATTCGATGGCTACAGAGGTTTTCCCTGCCGTCGCCAGTACGACCGCAGCCAGCCTTTCCAGAGGTTGGACATCGCACCCCTGACCCTCCTTATCGGGAGGAACAACGCGGGCAAGACGAGCGTCGCCACGCTGCTGTACCAAACGCTGGGCGGCCTGGCTGGAATCAATAACGACGCACTACCCCTGACCGTCGGGGGGCGCCCCGTAGCCGAGTGTTTTCAGGATCTGCTTCATGCGAGGGACCTAAGTGCATTCCTGGAACTCGCCGTCTCGACCGAGGGCACGAGTGGCAGTCACCGGCTCGAGACCATCCTCTACCTACCCGGCCTGCTCTACGACGACCCGCGCCCCCGAGCCCGCAGCGTTCGCTGGGATGGGGTCGATTACCCCGTTTCCGACGCCCCCCTCGATGGCATCCTAATTCCTGATGTACCCGAACGAACAACGGTGAGCAAGGAGGCTAAACGGGTACTACATGCCAGTGTATGGCTCGGTCCTTTGCGCAATGGGGTGCCTGAGATTCCACCCCGGCAGGGATTCGATCCCCTGGCACCTCTGATCGGACCGGCAGGTGAGGGGGTGATAGAACTCCTGGCAGAGGACTCGGTGGTCTTCGGCGAAGTCTCGGCTTGGCTCTCCCTGCATGCTGGCCTCTCACTTCGCTGGGAGAAGAACCTTGACTTATGGCGCTTGCAGACAACGCGCGGGGCTGTCCGCAGTGTTCCGATCACTCAGGTGGGTACCGGCGTACATCAGTTGCTTCCGGTGCTGACGCTCGCCAAGTGGCGTTATCGCGATCCCAGCCCAACGCCCTTTATCGATGTTGTCCAGCAGCCGGAGTTGCATCTGCATGATGCACTTCATCCGATGCTCGGCGACCTCTTTCTTGACGTTGCCCGTGCAGGGACCGGAACCACCATCGTGGAAACCCATGCCGAGGGTCTGCTATTGCGGATACGTCGGCGCATTGCCGAGGGAGCGATTTCGCCTGATCTCGTGGCGCTCTATTACGTCGATGACGCACCGGGCGGCAGCGAACTCCGTCGCATCCGCATCCTTGAGACGGGCGAGGTCGATTACTGGCCACCAGGCGTCTTCCTGGAGTCGTACGAAGAGGTCAAGGCCCTTCGGCGCGCTCAACGACTCAAGGAACACTGATGCGATTTGCGATCGAAAGACCGCTGGAAGAGGATACGGTACCGGTCTGGAACGACACGACAGCACTGCAAACTCTGGATCGACTTATCGTCCGCGCCGACGAGGCGGCACACGATGTCCTGCTTCTGGACGCCGACTTGCTCGATGACAGCGAATGGTTCCAGGGCGCTCGACAGACCGCTCACGATCGCCTGTTGGAGCTATGCGAGCTGGCCCGTGCGTCGGCTTGGGACTCCGGGCGCGCAGAGACAACGACCTGGCAGGTGACCACGTCCGCGGAGGCCGGACGGGCGTTGCGCATCGCCAACTCGCCGCTCAAAGTGCTTGTCGAAAGCCGTCTCCGGGATGGGGCTCTGCTCGACGTGGCCGTTCGCCTGCTCGCCCGTGAGCCGGTTCGACGGTTGTGGATAACTCCCCCGATACCGCTAGCCATGGAGGTGCTCCATGCTGGCGGCACGGGCGACATGCCGGGATTCATGGAGCAAGAGGCGAACAATGCCCGAGAAGCGGAACTCCCGCTTCGGTTGATCGTCGTCGTGGATTCCGACCGGACCAGCCCAAAACAGCCACCATCTTCAAAAGCTGCTGAGATCGAGCAGAAGGCACGCGAGCTTGGAGCGAGGCCGTTCACGCTCACAAAGCACGAAGCGGAGAATTACATCCCAGATTTTCACTGGCATGCGGAGTTAGCCAGGGATCCGCGAAATCCGCGATGGGCCAAGGAAATGACCGATATCTTATCTATGCCATCAAATGATCGCGATTACTGTGATATGGAAAAATAGCGATACAAGAAGGTTCCTCACTCCTACGACCAAGAGCGTCCGTACCACTTGGATGTCCTGTTGCAGCGCGTCCGGCAAGAGCGTGAGCCAGCAGTACTCAACGCCATGGCCGCTGATTTGCGCGCCCGGGACCATACGGGCGATCTTATGTCTATCATCGAGCTGATCGACCAGGAGCGCTAGCGCCATGAGTCAGCTAAACAAGGACGATGGTCCGGAAATCAATCCGAGCGTGGTCTTTCTTTTCGATCTCGTGAAATGGGTCAGGCAAGGGCGCATCCGGGTGCCCGCCTTTCAACGTTCTTTCGTATGGTCGCGAACGAGCATGCTGGATCTGTTCGACTCCGTGCGTCGGCGCTATCCGATCGGCACTCTTTTGTTTTGGAAGTCATCCACGAGGACAGCCGGGCCGCTGGGCCGCTTCGGCCCTTTCGACCTCTCTCAGACTCAACCATCGGAAACGCTGCTGCTGTTGGACGGCCAACAGCGGCTTACAACCCTGGCTGGCGTACTACTTCGAGGTTCCGGGCTTCCCGAGTTGTCCGACGACGGTGAAGATAGAGAGCGATGGAACATTTACTTCGACGCGAGTGGCGGCCGGACGGACGAGAAGCGGAAAGAGGATAAGAGCCGCGAGGGGGTATTTATGCACCTACCCTCCGACTCCCAGGCCAAGCCATGGCAGGTACCCCTCCATCAGTTGAGCGATACCAATGAGCTTTTTCGCGCCGGCGCGGCCATTTACAACGCTGACAGTTGAGCGATACCAATGAGCTTTTTCGCGCCGGCGCGGCCATTTACAACGCTGACCCTGCGACCCTCGCGGAGGCGGGCGTTAGCAAAGAGGCGCTGGTCGATCGGCTCCAAGGAGTTGCCAGGGCCTTGCAGTCTTACAAAATCCCCATCGTGGAATTCGTGACCGACGATCTGAACCTGGCGGTGGAGAGCTTTACCCGCTTGAATCGGAAGGGCGTCGCCATCGGCGCGGACGAGATGTTCTCAGCTCTGACTTACCAGGCCGGGGCTCAGGGAGGGCGTTTTCACATCGCCAGCGCGATTGACAGCACTCTGGCCGAGATCAAGCAGACCGGGTTCGGCAAGGTTGACCGCGTCCTTGTCCTGCGGGCATTTCTCGTTGCGGCGGATCTTGACCCTTATCGTACGGACTGGAGCAAGCTTGGGACCGACCGGCGGGAAACCGTAGCCAGCAGGCTGCCGGAAGCCATGCGCCGAGCTCGGGAGGGCTTGTTGCACGGGATCGACCTGTTACGGGATGAGCACATCCACAACGCCCGTATGCTGCCCTATGGGCTTCAATTGGTGGGTCTGAGCGCCTGGCTTGGTGAGGATCCCAACCCAAGTGGCGAGGCCCGGCACCTGCTCCGACGATGGTTGTGGCTCACCGGATTTGCGAGCTGGTTTGGTCAGGGGAATCCATCCCGCTACGCCACGGTTCTCGCCGAGTTGCGCGACCGAGCCCGGGAAGTGCGCAAGAAAGGGGCGGCAGTACCGTCTGAGCTTCGAAATCTTCCTTGGGACACTCGGACTGAACCCTTTCCGGAGCGCTATGACCTACGCAGCGCCCGGGTAAGAACCCTCCTCTGCCTGCTGGCTAGAAAATGCGTTTTGTATCCGGATGGATCGCGCAAAGACGCGCGAGCCATCGCCGACGATTTCGCACGGAACGGCCCCGAAGCCATGCGCACCATTTGGGTTTCGTCGCAATCACTGCTGAGATCCAGCCCTGCCAATCGAATGTTCGATGTCTTTAGAGAGGAGCGCGGTCAGGCCCGCGCCATTTTCCGACGGATCGATTTAACTGATCCCCAGGCGTTTTTCGAATCACATCTGCTGCCCTATCCCCTGGACGATGCCCTGAAGAACCCCGACAGAATGGATGAGGTGCTCAGCCGGCGCTTGGCAGACATGATCCGTCTGGAGCGGGATTTCATGTCCGACTTGGGAATTCAACCACCGGCGTCCGCCCAGCCGGGGGCGAGTATTGTTGATCAAGACGACGACGCTCCCTTGCCGAGCCCGGACGCTGATGAAGTGTGAGATCCCCCCGAAAATTTGGTCGCTCCAACAAACGCATGGGGTCTCACAGGCCATCGACTCATTCACACTTAGGCGAGGGGGCGGAGGTCAATAGCCAGGCGCGGAACGCCCGTCGCGCGTTCGCTGCCGATCGAATCCGAATCCTGTCTCTCCGAAGCGCAGGGTGGGACTCGCGAGCGGCTGAAAGAGAGGACAACCGGGGACGTACCACGGTTTCCGCTACGGTCCCCGATGGTCCAGGAGCTAGCCGCTGCCGGCGAGATCCTGTCCGGCAGTCCGTTCTCGCCGGTGTTACTGATCGGGCGAGGGCAAAAAAGATATGGGTCTCGTATCGCTGACAGAAAGAAATGACTAATCGGCAGGTGGAACCGAGCCAAAAGCGCGCGCACAGCTCCGCGGGTATCCTCTAGGTTGCGCCATCGCGTGGTTCGGGTCGCTCGACTCTTCTCTTAATGCCGGAAACACAAAGAGGTAAACCATGGCCGCTGCGAAAGAAAGAATGGCTGATGTGATCGAGAATCAGCCTGAAGATGCAAGGTATGAAAAAAATTCTCAGAGAGTTCGCGTTTGAGAAAATGGTGTCGTCGGGATTAAACGATTCAAGGGAGAAGAAGATGATCTCGAATGACGAAATGAAGCGAAGGATTGGCGCATGGCGGAAATAAGCTGGACAGAGGAGACTGGCTCCGAAACATCGGGCAAATGGGTCAAGTTTTGCCTCTTGCCTCTTGCCTCTTGCCTCGTCGATGCGAGCTGCGCGCGCGACGCGGTTCGACCCATCGGAATCGCGCCCTTAGCGCCGGCCGTCGGCCAAGCCGGCGGCCGATAAGCCGCGCTTTGCCCGGACTGCAACGAGGCGATTGCGGCCGCCTTTGCCAGCCAGCGGCGGCGCCACGTTGAAGGAGATCGGTGATCAGTACTGCGGGCTCCCCGACGCGCGGATAAACCGCATGGCTCGCCGTCGCGAGATGTCCCTATGTTCGAGTATCCTCCTACCAGCCGATGCCCGTCTCGGGATGGGGCCGATCAGGAATCGCCGTCATTCACTGCATGAGCTTGAGCGCGATGCTTAAGGGGTGTCTACGATGTCAAGTGCAGCGCGTAATTCCTCGGCGGTTTGCGGGATGACCAATCTTGCCGCCGGCGAACCATCCGCATCGAAAACGACCACGACGGCATCCTCCATGCCATGTCTCCTGGCAAATGCCTGCCCATCAGGATGGCCGAGATGGGCCGCAAGAAACGCGATCCTGCCCTCGTAGTCAGACCGAACGGTGTTGATCAGGTCCATCACCTCGCCGCCTGCGAGATAGTTTTTATCACGGGCTACCACCAGTGCTGGAGTCCCCTGGCCGATGCCCGACAGATCCGTAGAAAAGGCCCCGCGAGGGAGCTGCGTTACGAGCAGTGCCAACACACCGACGACCACGCACACGGTGATCAGCACTCCGGGCCAGCGCGGTTTTTTTGGTGTGGGTTTTGTCTTGTTGTCCATCGATCCACCTCTGTATCCGTTGCCTTGAGTTCGGCGGACTGAAGTCCGCCTGCCCCGGGGCCGGTTGAAACCGGCGAACCCGAAGATGGACCCGGCGCTGCACAGCCTACGGCAATCGAAGGTCGGAGTGGGATGCCGACTGCCGCTTCGAGCATCCCACTCCGGACAATCGCTGAAGACCGCGCTCGGGTGCGATAGACTGAGATGGAGTCCGCGCCATCGGGCTTGACGCGACACCCGATCTACGCCACCAACCCACGCCGAGCCTACCATGCCCCGTCCGATCCGTGCCCGCATTCATCTGGATGCGGTCCGCCACAATTATCGCCAAGCCAAGACCCTGGCGCCGGGCGCGCAGGCGCTCGCCGTGGTCAAGGCCAACGCGTACGGGCACGGCGCGGTGGTGGTTGCGCGTGCCCTTGCAGATGAGGCCGACGGTTTTGCGGTCGCCTATCTCGAGGAGGCGATGGAGCTTCGGGAATCCGGCATCCGCGCGCCTATCCTGCTGCTGGACGGGGTCTTCTCGCCCGACGAGATGACGATCCTGGATCGGGCGGGCCTGACCCCGGTGATCCACAGTCGCCTGCAATTGGACTGGCTGCTCGATGCCCGGCCCAAGCGTCCGCTCGATTGCTGGCTCAAGATGGATTCCGGGATGCATCGGATGGGGTTTGCGCCGGAAGACTTCGCCGCTGCCTATGCCGAGCTTGCGGATTGTCCGCATGTGCGTGGCCTGGTTTTGATGTCGCATTTCGCCCGCGCCGACGAGCCAGATCATGACTACACCGAGCAGCAGATGCGGGTCTTCGAGCAGGCGACCGCAGACATGCGCGCGCCCCGCAGCCTCTCCAACTCGGCGGCCGTGCTCGCTTGGCCGCGCGCGCATGGCGACTGGACACGACCGGGGATCATGCTCTACGGCGCCTCGCCGCTGGGCGACGAGCACCCCTCTGCCGCCACGCTTCGCCCGGCGATGACGCTGGAGTCCGCGCTCATCTCGGTGCGGGATCTTGACGCCGGCGAGCCGGTCGGCTACGGCGGACGCTTCGTCTGCAAGCGTCCGACCTGCGTCGGGGTCGCTGCGGTCGGCTACGCGGACGGCTATCCGCGTCACGCCCCGGACGGGACGCCGGTCGCGGTCAGGGGCCGCATGACCCGTATCATCGGCCGTGTGTCCATGGATCTCGTGACCCTTGACTTGACCGGGATCGAAAACGCCGCCATCGGCGATCCGGTCGAGCTTTGGGGCGTACAGGTCTCGGCCAACGCCGTCGCCGAGGCGAGCGGAACCATCGCCTATCAACTCTTCACCAACATCAACAGACGCGTCCCCTTGGTCTACGAGGACGGCTAGCCCCGACGCGAGCTGACGGGCGCGCCTTCGGCGGGCGTTCGACCCGCCCGGTCTAGTCGAGTCTGCCTTGAGGGTCTTGCGACCTGACCGGAAGAATCGCATAATGCGCGCCGCTCTCCGATGATCTATTGCGATAGGGTCCCGAGAGCACGTGTTCGGCCACAGAGGCTTGCTTTTGTATGGACAGTTGGAGTCGACAGCAGACAGGCGTGAAGGTCAGTCGTGACCCGGCGCGCGCGTCGCACCAGCGTCTTTCGGACGAGCCCTCCAACACGGTCATTTGACCCGACACTCGGCTCGACCGGACGTGCGGCGACCTTGCCGGCACGGATGGAAGAGCATCCATCGGATCCAAAGCCAAGCGATCCCTGCCCCGAGACGGCGGACTAGGATCGACCCCGGCATTCCGCTGCAAGCGGTCGTTGGATCTCGCCAGCCGTTCCGGCTCGCCGATCTCTCGCTCTGCTCTACCCGAGACTCCAGCATCCGACTGGGTGCCGGCGGTAGCCGGCTTTGGTTGTCCTGAATGCGCGCGTCGAGCCGCCCGAGGGTCGACGGTCGCCTTTTCAGGCTCAATGGACCTCTGACCGCGCCTTGCAGCGTCGAGGAGAATCCGGTGATGGAGTTGATGAACAACACCTTGAATCCTTCCCAGCAGTTCACCGCCCCCGTGGCGTCCGAATCGCGTTCCGACGAGTCTGCGGAGCAGGTCGCCGTGACGGTGCGTCGCGCCTGCGGTCGCGGCGAGTACGACGCGGCGCGTCTGCGGTTTCTGCGCTTACGCGAACCTTCTCAGGTTCAGCTCCTGGGAGATATCCCGCGCTCCGAGGCGGTGCGACTCGCCGGCGGGCTGCCGTCCTACACGGTGGCGCGTTTGTGCGAGCGGGTGCCCAAGACCTTGCGTCGGGCGATCGTGCAGGCGCTGCCCGAGGGCAAACGGCACGGGGTGTCGGTTATCCTCGACTATCGTCGGCGCATCTAGCACCGATGCAGCGCTTCGTCCCCGGCCAGCGCTGGCTGAGCGAGACCCAAGGCGAGCTCGGCCTCGGTCAGGTAGTCGCCGTCGACGGGCGTCGTGTCGAGATCGCCTATCGGGCGACCGGCGAGGAGCGCATCTATGCCCTGCCGGATCCGCCCTTGGTGCGTCTGGAGCTGACGGCGGGCGAGCATGTGCGTGATCGAGAGGGTCGGGATCTGACGATCCTCTCGGTCGCGAGTCACGCGGGCCTCATGACGTATGAGTGCGAGGATCTCCAGGGCGCTGTCATCACGCTTCCCGAGTCCGAGCTGGACGACCGGCTCAGGTTCAACCGGCCGCATCAGCGTCTCCTGTCCGGGCGGCTCGACCCGGATCATTGGTTCGATCTGCGCTGGCGGACCTGGCTACAGGGGATGCGCGAGGCCGACTCGCCGGTGCGGGGTCTGGTCGGCGCGCGGGTCGGGCTGATCCCGCATCAGCTCGAGATCGCCGCCGAGGTGGCACGACGCGACGCCCCGCGCGTGCTCCTGGCCGACGAGGTCGGGCTCGGCAAGACCATCGAGGCCGGGCTGATCCTGCATCGCATGCTGCTGACCGGGCGTGCGCAACGGGTGCTTGTGATCACGCCCGAGCCCTTGCTCCATCAGTGGCTGGTGGAGATGCGGCGCCGCTTCAACCTGCGCTTCGCGCTCTTCGATCACGAGCGCTTCGAGTCCATCTCCGAGCCCAACCCCTTTCTCGCCGATCAGCAGGTCCTCTGCAGCCTCGATTGGATCGTCCGGTCAGACGCGGCGAAACGGGCGCTCGTCCAGGGTCAATGGGACCTGCTCGTGGTCGACGAGGCACACCACCTGGATTGGTCGGAAGCCGCCGCCAGCCCCGAATATCGTCTGGTCGCCGACCTGGCCGAGCGCACGCCGGGCGTACTGCTCCTGACGGCAACACCCGAGCAGCTGGGCCGTGCGGGTCACTTCGGCCGGTTGCGGCTGCTGGATCCGCAGCGTTTCCGGGACTACCCGTCCTTCCTCGCCGAGGAGGCGGGCTATGCGCCCGTCGCGACCGCCGCCGCGCACCTGCTTGAAGGGCGGGTGCTCGACGACGCCGATCGGGCCCTGATCGCCTCTCTTTTGGGCGACCTGGACGGGTTGGACGCGGAGACCATCATCCAGCGTCTGCTCGACCGCCACGGCACCGGGCGGGTCATGTTCCGCAACACCCGTGCGGCCATCCCGGGGTTTCCGGGGCGCGATCTGCTGCCCTATCCCTTGCCGGAGCCTGCCGCATACCGGGCGCTTGCGAGCCACGCGGCCGAACGGCTCGCACCCGAGCGCACGCACGGATCCGCCTGGTCGGACGTCGACCCGCGCGTCGATTGGCTCATCGAACTGCTCCGAGGGCTCCGCCCCGCGAAGCTGCTGCTCATCTGCACCGCGGCCGACACGGTCCTGGATCTGCGGGATGTGCTGTTGCGTCGTGCCGGCATCCATGCGGCCGTCTTCCACGATGAGATGGAGATCCGCGAGCGCGACCGGGCGGCGGCCTATTTCGCGTCGATCGATGACGGGACCCAGATCCTGCTCTGCTCCGAGATCGGCAGCGAGGGGCGCAACTTTCAGTTTGCCCATCATCTGGTGCTGTTCGACCTGCCGCTGGATCCGGACCTGCTCGAGCAACGCATCGGTCGGCTCGATCGGATCGGGCAAACCCGCCGGGTGCAGATCCATGTCCCCTATCTCGCGGGCGGTCCTGGCGAGGTCCTGTTCCGGTGGTATGCCGAGGGCCTGCACGCCTTCTCGACCATCTGTCCCGCCGCGCCGGCCGTCTACGCGCGGCTGCGCGAGGACCTGATGGCGGCGCTGGCGGATCCGCAAGGCACCGACGCCTTGATCGCGGAGGCCCGAGCGCTGAGTGCACGCATCAATGCCGAGCTGGCCGCGGGGCGCGACCGTCTCCTCGAGCTGCACTCCCACCGTCCCGAGCGCTCCGCCGCCTTGGTCGAGGCCATCGAGCATGCCGATGCCGACGAGGACTTGGCCGACTATCTCAAGCGTTTCTGGGACGGTTTCGGCGTCGAGCACGAGTCCGCGCCGAGCCAAGCGTTGGTGGTGCGCCCGGGGGCGCACATGCTCCAGGAGACCTTCCCCGAGCTGCCCGAGGAGGGCGTAACCCTCACCTTCGACCGCGCGACCGCACTCTCGCACGAGCACTGGGAATTCATGACCCGCGAGCACCCGATGGTGCGTGCGGCGATCGAGCTTCTGAGCGCATCCGACCTCGGGACCTCCGCCCTGACGATCGTCCGTGACGTGCGCTTCAAACGCGCCAGCCTGCTGCTCGAGGCACTTTATATCGCCGAGTGTCAGGCCCCGGCCCATCTGGAGGCAGGCCGTTTCTTGCCGCCGACCCTGCTGCGGCTTCTGATCGACGAGTCCGGCGCCGATCTGGCCGAGACGATCCCGCACGAGGACCTGCAGGGGCATTGTCTCAACCATAACCACAAACTCGCCCGCACACTGCTGGAGTCGCGGGGCGAACGGCTGGTCTCCATGATCGAGACCGGCGAGCATTTGGCGCGCGAAGCCGTGTTCGACCTGCGCCGGGATGCGACCGCACGGATGCAACATCTCCTCGGCGAAGAGCTGGACCGTCTGCGCGCCCTAGCGCGGGTCAACCCGAACGTGCGCCCGGACGAGATCAACACGCTCGAAGACAGACGCGAACAGCTCGCCCAGGCCCTGGCGAAGACCCATCTGAGACTGGACGCGCTACGCCTGATCGTCACCGGTTGAACCGCGCCCGGCGCGTCCCGCAATTCCAGTGCCGGTCCGCGCCGGTATGTCGAATTGCAGTCGACCCGCCGGTCGTCAAACCGGGCGGAATCCCAATCGACGTCGGGATCGCCGCGTCAACGGTTCGGACCGAAGTCGAACCCTAGGCATCCTTTTGTTTCAACAGCGCTTTGAGGCGTTCGACCTCGGCGAGGGCGGCTTCCTTGGCCTGGGATTCGATCTCCTTTGCCCGGAGCGCGGCTTCCTTGGCCCGGGATTCGATCTCCTTTGCCTGGAGTGCGGCTTCCTTCGCCCGTCGCTCGGCCTCCGTAGCCTGTCGCTCTGCTTCCTTGGCGGCCCGCGCCTCGTCGAGCTCACGTTGGATCCCACGCTGCTGACGCAGGAATTCCTGACGCGCCTGATAGGCGTGATAGGCGCGTTCTTTCTCGGAGAAGGCGTTCAAGGTACTCATGGCTTGCCTCATCTCGGTGGTGTGCATCCACTCGGGCAGCGTGGTCTCATCGAAGCGCTCGGCTTCCTTGAAGAATTTTAGCCAACGTTCACGCTCGGTTTCGACCTGTGCAGCCGCAAATTTGTTCACCTCCAAGACCCAGATGCTGCCGTGGTCGATTAGATCGTATCCCCGATCGTCGCGCATGCGGTAGCGGCACGCATAGGCGGCATCATCCCGCCGCAGCGATTGATCGAGAATCCAGATCGCATACGTGGGCTTGAGCTCGCGATGGTCCTGTCCGCTCTGAAGCTGTTGGCTGTACAGATCGGCCCAGCCGTAGAGAATGCGCGAGGCGAGATCCGCGAAGACCAGCAACTGGATCTCGATCTGGAACAGTCGCCGCGCCGCATCGCGGGCCTTCACGTCGACGATGGTCAGCTTGTCCGAGAAGCTCTCGCGCTCGTTGTACGGATTGAGGATCTCGACCTCGATGATCGGAGCGGGCAGATCGTCGATCAGCACGGCATTGAGAAAGTGGATCAACAGCGCACGGTTGTCCTCCGAGCCGAGTAGGGCCTTGAAGACGCAGTCGACTTTGGGATCGATGGGGTGGCGCATGGCGCGAGTGTAAGGCGCCGAACCCGCGTTTACAAATCGTGTCCGCGAGCGGTTCGCCTCCCAACCCTGGGATCGTCGACTTGCAGTCGACTCCCCGGCCGCCAAGCCGGCGCCGCCCGCCGATGACCTCGCGGCGACAGATCGCGCCCACCCAAACCCGGTACGCATTCCGCACCCCATGATCCTAACGCCCGTTCCGGATCGCGCCAATTGCCTGCACCCGACGAGAAAGTTTGGCACAATGCCCAACGACCCAAGCCGAGCAGGCGCCTGTTCAAAAGCGGATGGAACTGCGATGGACCCGAAAACGAAACCCCCGCGGCCACCCGATCCCGGCCAGTCCCCGCATCCTGCGTCACACGACGGCAGCGAAGGCGCGGACGACGGGTTCAGCGCGTCCTGCCGCATCGGCGCTCGGGTCATGATGGCTTCACCGGAATGCATCGCGGATCCCCGGTGCCGAACCTGACGCACATCCCGCTCAAGCTCACCTACCGCACCGGTCGCGACGACCTGGTGCACGACTTCTTCGTCCCCTGTCTTGAAACCGCGTTGCTCTACCGCCGCGCGGCGGGCTACTTCACCAGCGCCGGGCTCGCCCTCGCGGCCCGCGGAGTCGCGAGCCTGGCACTTCGGCGCGGACACATGCGCCTGGTCGTCTCCCCGCACCTGGAGCCCGACGACTGCGCCGCCCTGGAGCGTGCCCAAGAGAACTCCGCCGCCGTTTTGCGCACGATCGCCGCCCGCAGTTTGGCGGAGATCGAAGACGTTCTGATCAAGGATCGGCTCAACGCCTTGGCCTGGCTCGCCGCGGCCGGATTGTTGGAGAGCAAGCTTGCCATGCGGGTCAATCACCAGGGCGGTTATGCCCGAGGACCTTTCCACGCATCGTTTCGGCCACATCGGCAGTGTCCAGGTCGCCGACCGCGACCGCACGGGTACGCCGACTTTAGTCGGCCCCCCGAGCACGCCCGCACGGCGGACTGAAGTCCGCCTCCCCGGGGGCCGACTGAAGTCGGCGTACCCGGGTGTGGGGCCGAAGTCTTGCGTCCGGTTGGGGAACCCAAGAGGCATGTGACGAGAGGATGGCCAAAGCCTCGTTGTCGTCATCGGATTCCGGACGAACACGACAACGACAACGACAACGACAACGACAACGACAACGACAACGACAACGACAACGACAACGAAAAATTCTGCGACGCTTTGCTCAAGTCTGGCGGCATCAAGGACTCGATGCCTTCCAGGCACTCGCTGCCGGGATGACTATTGGGCGTTCTTCGGTCTTGTTGCTGGCGGTAGATGTAAGCATCCCAAGCGTCGGGGACGAAACGGATCCCGCGCACGATCAACCGCCGTCCGTGTCGAGCAAGGCTCGTGGCTGGGCCTCGCACGCCTGATCCTGCCGAATCGCGCAGGCCAATGCCTCGGAATTGGCGGGTGTCGAGGGAAGATTCAGGGTCTCCACCAGGCTGTTGTAGTGGTCGAGGGACATCACCGCGGCATCGCCTTCGGCATCGCGACGGCTGATAATGGTCACGTCCGCATCCCGAACGACATCATCCAGCATGGATTTCAGGGCGTTGCGCGCATGGGAGTAGGCGACGACTTTCACGGCATCAGACCTGTTCAAGAACTTGGTCAAGTCTACCGTCCTCGCGGCAGAATCGGCGAGAGTCGGAGTCTTCTCGGTTTAAGGCGTTGAATAATAAGAACTTCTAAACCGCGTCTCCAGTGAGGCCGAAGAAGTCGCCGAAGCCAGACACAGAATGAGAACGACGCATTTCACTCTGGACGCGGTTTAGATCCGGCATCCTCCCGACGAGCGTGGCACGCCCGCCTTCACCCCGTCGCCGACGGTGGATCCGTCGGCGATCGGGCGACCCGCCTATCCGCCCGCCTCGGTGGCCTTGGTCTCGGCCGTCGGCTGCAGGCCGGGGTCTTCATCCGCGTCCTCCGGTTTCGACTGGATCCAGGCTTGTCCTTTTTCGCCGAGCCACTGGAACATGACGTAGAGGGCGGGGATGAGCAGGATGCCGAAGATCACGGCGAAGAGCATGCCGCCGAGCACGGTGGAGCCCAGGTGAATACGGGCGTTGGCGCCCGCGCCGGTCGCGAGCACCAAGGGCAGCAAACCGATGATGAAGGCGAGCGCGGTCATGAGCACGGCGCGAAAGCGCATGTGCGCTGCGATGAGGGCCGCGTCCAGCAGGCTCTTTCCGCCTTCGCGCTGCTCCTTGGCGAACTCCACGATGAGGATGGCGTTCTTGCCGGCGAGGCCGATCAAGAGGACCAGGCCGATCTGGGTGTAGAGGTCGTTGTCGAGCCCGGCGAGCCAAAGGGTCACCGCGGCGCCCAGGATGGCGACGGTCACCGAGGCTAAGACGGCGAAGGGGATGGACCAACTCTCGTACAGGGCGACCAGGAAGAGGTACCCGAAGAGGACGGCCAAGCCGAAGATGGCGATCTCTCCGCCTGCACTCTGTTGGGATTCCTGCAGGGACAGGGCGGTCCATTCGAAGCCGTACCCCTCGGGGAGGGCCTTCTTGGCGGCCTCCTGCATGGCGTCCATGGCGTCGCCCGCCGAGTGTCCGGGGGCTGGACTGCCGCTGATCATCGCCGTGAGGAACTCGTTGTAGCGGAAGACCAGGTCTGTTCCCAGCTGCTCGCGGATGGTCGCCAAGGTGCCGATGGGGACCATGGCGCCGCTGGTCGAGCGAACATAGGCGCCTGCCAGATCGTCCACCGTCATGCGTGCATTTTGGTCGGCCTGGACGTTGACCTGATAAGTCTGCCCCTGATAGGTGAAGTTGTTGACGTAGGTGCTGCCGAAGGTGGCCTGGAGGGTGTTGAAGACGTCGGCGACCGGCACGTCCATGTACTGCGCCTTGGTTCGGTCAAGCTCCAGGTAGAGCTGCGGGACATCGGCGCTGAAGGATGAGTAGGCCCGCCCGATGCGCGGGTCCTGTTGGGCCGTGGCGATTAGACCCTGCAGCGTCTGGGTCAGCTCCATCGGGGACTGCCCGCCGAGGGCCTCGAGCTGCATGGTGAAGCCGCTGGCCTGGCCGAGGCCGGGGATGGGCGGCGGCGGGAAGAGGAACACCGTGGCCTCGGGGATGGCGCTCATCTGCCCTTGGAGGCTTTCCAGAAGCCCCTTGATCCGCAGCTCCGGGGTGGTGCGCTTGTCCCAGGGATCCAGGACGATGACGCCCATGCCGCTGTTGGACGAGGGGGCGCTGGTGAGCATGCTGTAGCCCGAGACCGTCATGACGTTGGCGACACCGGGCGTGCGCGCGGCGATCTCCTGGACTTGGGTGAGCACATCCGTGGTGCGCGGCAGGGCGGAGCCGCTGGGCAGGCTAACGTCGACGAAGAGCACGCCTTGGTCTTCGTTGGGGATGAAGCCGGTGGGCAGGCGGTCGAGGAGCAGCACTGCCGCGGTCCCGATGAGGATGATCAGCAGGCCCGCGATCGGGGCGCGCCGGGCGAAGATGCCGACGATGCCGACATAACCGTCGCGGGTCTTGTCGAAGCCTGTGTTGAACCAGGCGAAGGGTCCGCGTTTCGCCGCCTTCGGCTTGCGCAGCACGAGCGAGCAGATGACCGGGGAGAGCGTCAGCGCGTTGAGCGCGGAGATGGCCACTGCCGCGGAGATGGTCAGCGCGAACTGGCGGAACATCTCGCCCGAGATGCCGGGCAGGAAGGCGACCGGCGCGAAGATCGCAAAGAGCACCAGGGTGGTGGAGATGATGGGGCCGGTGACCTGCTCCATGGCCTTGAGGCTGGCCGCGCGTCGGTCGAGCCCTTCTTCGAGCATGAGACGCTGGACGTTCTCCACCACGACGATGGCGTCGTCGACGACCAAGCCGATGGCTAAGACCACCGCGAAGAGACTGATGGTGTTGGCCGAGAATCCCGCCGCGAGCAGGACGACGAAGACACCGATCAGAGACACCGGGATGGTCAAGGCCGGGACGATGGTCGCGCGCAGGTCCTGCAGAAAGATGAAGACGACCAAGAGCACGATCACCGAGGTGATGCCCAGCGTGAAGATGATCTCCTGGATCGACGCCTTCACGAAGAGGGTCGAGTCGTAGATGACCTCGGCCTCCACACCGGCCGGGAAACGGGTCTTCAATGTTTCGAGCTCGGCGCGGACCGCCTCGGCGACGTCGAGCGCATTGGCCTGGGGCGATTGGTAGATGCCGATCGCGGCGGCGGGCTTGCCGTTCAGATAGGAGATCTGGGTGTAGGCCTCGGCACCCAGCTCGACCCGGGCGATGTCCTTCACGCGCACGATGGCGCCGTCCTCCCCGGTACGCACCACGATCTGCTCGAACTCGCTCGGCTGGACGAGCTGGCCTTCGGTCACGATCGCGTACTGGAGGACCTGATCGTCCGCGATGGGCGGTCCGCCGATCTGTCCGAGTGCGGCCTGCAGGTTCTGGGCTTGGATGGCACTGATGACGTCGCTGGGAGCGATCCCGAGCGCGGACATCAGCTCGGGCTCGAGCCAGATGCGCATGGAATAGTTGAGCGGGCCGAAGAGGCTGGCCTCGCCGACGCCCGGGATGCGCGCGACCTCGTTTTGGATGTTGATGGTCGTGAAGTTGGACAGAAAGATCGGGTCCTTGCTGCCGTCCGGGGAGAAGACGTTGATGAAGAGCAGCAGGTTGGTGGACTCGGCCTGCACCGTGATGCCCAGCGCCTGGACCTCTTGGGGTAGCTGCGCGAGGGCTTGGGAGACCCGGTTCTGGGTGTTGACCTGGGCGATGTTCGGGTCCGTGCCGACCTCGAAGGTGACCGTCAGGTTATAGGTGCCCGCGGAGGAGGCGGTCGATGACATGTAGATCATGCCTTCCACGCCGTTGACCTGCTGCTCGATCGGGCTGCCGACGGTGTCGGCGATGGTCTGGGCGTCCGCGCCCGGGTAGCTGGCCGTGACTTGCACCACCGGCGGGACGATGTTCGGATACTGAGAGACCGGGATGTTGAAGATCGACAGCAGTCCGGCCACCACGATGATGGTCGAGACCACTGCCGCAAGGCGTGGTCGATCGACGAAGACCTTGGAGATCATGGTCAGCTCCCCGTCTTCGGCGCAGTTTGAGGTGTGGTCTGATCGGCGGAGTCCTTATCAGTCTTGGCAGGCTCTGGCTTGGCAGGCTCGGTGTTCTCCGGCTCTGTCGTCTCGGGCTTGGTGTCGGCGGCTTCGCTCGGGGGTGTCTTGCCGGACGGGGCGTCGCGTGTGCCTTCGCTCTTGGTGCCTTCCGCGTCTTTGGGTGCAGCCGCTTGCGTCGGCGTCACCACCATTCCGGGCTTGATCTTCTGAATGCCCGAGACGACGACGATCTCGCCCTCCTTCAATCCGGCATCGACAACGAAGTCGGTCCCCATCTGGCTGCCCGTTTTGATGGTGCGCAAGGTCACCCGATTGTCGGACCCCACGACATAGACCTGTTTCCCGTCCTTGGTCTGAATCACCGCTCCGGCCGGAATCACGGGCTGGCGCTTCTGCTCGGCGGTGTGGATGAGTGCCGTGATGAACTGGCCCGGCAGCAGCACGCCTTCCGGGTTGGGGAAGTCCGCATAGATGGCGATCGAGCCGGTGCTGGCGTTGACCTGGTTGTCGACGAAGGCGATCGTCCCTGTCTCCCCGTAGGTCGCGCCGGTCGGGAGGATCAGCTCGGGCACGTAGTCTGCGAAGTTCTCTCCCGGGGTGCCGGCCTTCTCCGTGACACGCACGAAGTCCGCGCTCGGGATCGAGAAGACGGCGCGGATCGGATCGAGCTGCACCACGGTGGAGAGGACCTTGCTGTTCGGCCCGACGAGGTTGCCGACGGTGTAATTGGTCGCACCGATGCGCCCGTCGATCGGGCTGGCGATGGTGGTGTATCCGAGGTTGATCTGGGCGGTCTTGATCTGTGCCTGAGCTTGAAGCTCGGCGGCTTTGGCCTTGTCGACGTTTGCCTGGGCCATGTCGCGCTGAGCCCGCGACCGATCGAATTCTGACTGGGAGGTATCGCCCTTCTTCACCAGCGCAGAGAAGCGTTCGAACTGGGCCTGGGCGTCGAGGAGATCCGCTTGCGCTTTGGCGGTCTCGGCGACGGCCGATGCCAACTCTGCGTTTGCCGCATCGAGCTGCGCCTGGAACGGGGGTTGCTCGATCTGGTAGAGGAGCTGTCCGCTCTTCACCAGCGAGCCCTGGTCGAATGCGACCTCGTCCAGGAACCCCTCGACCCGCGCCTGGACGTTGACCTGTTGGATC
Source organism: Thiocapsa rosea (assembly GCF_003634315.1). Classification (NCBI taxonomy): domain Bacteria; kingdom Pseudomonadati; phylum Pseudomonadota; class Gammaproteobacteria; order Chromatiales; family Chromatiaceae; genus Thiocapsa; species Thiocapsa rosea. Next base: position 246,338 of record NZ_RBXL01000001.1, on the reverse strand, counting down.
GCCTGAATGGTCCCGATGAAGCGCCCGTGATGATCCACGAGCTTGGACTCGACCGCGGCGACCACGACGGCCGGCGGGGGCGGGGCCTTCTCGGCGCTACCGTCCGGCGTGTCTGCAGCGAGCACCGTCGAGCCGACCGTCAGGGTCAGCACCGAAGCGGTCAGCGCCGGCAGTGTCGCGTCGAGCCACGAGCCGGCGCGTCGGCCGGATGTTTTGGAATGCGTCGTTCTCATGGGCGATGCCTCTCCTTGGGGGCACGGGGGTATGCGCCGACATCCTCATCCGGGATGCGGGGGCGGCTGGGGGCCAGGCTGGGTGCGGGGCAAGGCGTCCCTGTTCGAGCATCGAGCGATGCCGGGCCGCATCCGTTGGGGTGTCGGCACGGTGACGGGGATGCGGTCGGTCATGATGCTCCGGGAGATGCCTCGGACGGCTGCATGGTGCATGTCGCGATGGCCTGGATTGTACAGCGCAGCAGCGCGGACGGGGACTGAGAGACGCCGAATCATGCGCGGAATGCGATGCGCTCGACAGCTTCGTGCATGCGCAACGCTGATTGTCGCGCGCGAGTGTGCCGCCGGACGGGGCGCTCCTCTGTCGGAGCGGCCCCGGCGATGGTATAAACGCGCCTGTCGATCCCTGATCCCGGCGGGATCGACCGGGCCAATGCAGCATCGCGCCCCGCAGCAGGAGTAGCGCCGCGTTTTCGCGCGCCGCGGTCACTTGATCTCAACCTGTTTCGGCGAGGACATCGATGTCCCCTCAATTGCGCTACCGTTACATGTGGTTCCCGATGCTGCTCGTGCTCGGCCTGGCGCTCTCGGCCGGACGCGTCGCGGCGGCGAGCGAGGAGACGGGTGGGTCTGATTCGCCACCGGCGGCAAAGCAGCCGACCCTTGCCGAGGCGCTGGATCTTCCTTCGATCCCGAACGCGCGCTGCCTGAAGTGTCACAACGACGAGGACGAGAAGACCTCCGAGCGCGAAGACGGCACCGTGATCAACATCTATGTCGATCGGGAGCGCTTCGAGCACAGCGTGCACGGCAGCCAGCCCTGCGTCGGTTGCCACAACACGGTTAAGAAGGCGATCCACGAGATCCCGCTGCCCAAGAGCATCGGCTGCGTGGCCTGCCATCTCAAAGTAGCCGAGATGCAACACGGCAGCTCGGATCCCGAGTACCGGCGGCTTGACGTGGTGCTGTCTCAGATCGACGGCTACATGGCTTCGGTACACGCCCGTCCCAACCTGCTGGATCAGTCCAAGACCAACGCCACCTGCTACGACTGCCACGACGGTCACGACATCGGCACCGTCGGAAGTGCTGCGCGCGCCGAGCATCGGGGCCGGATTCACGAGGTCTGCGGCCGCTGCCACGAGGAGGAGAAGGAGCGCTACGCGACCTCCGTCCACGGCACCGCCGTCATCGAGAAACAAAACGCCGGCTCCGCCATCTGCTCGGACTGTCACACCCCGCACAACATCGACTCGCCCGAGCGGACCAAGGTCAAGCTCGCCATCACCGAGAACTGCGGGAGCTGTCACCAAAAGCAGGTCGAGACCTACGAGAAGTCTTATCACGGCCAAGTGGTGCGTCTGGGCTATACGCACACCGCCAAGTGCTACGACTGCCACGGCAGTCACGGGATCATGGATGTCGATGACCCGGCGTCGAAGGTGCATCCGAACAATCGGTTGGAGACCTGCCGCCAGTGCCACGAGGGCGCGCCCGAGGGCTTCCTCGGCTTTCACGCTCACGGCGACGCCAACGATTTCAAGAACTATCCGGAGATGTGGATTGCCGCCCGGTTCATGGAATTCCTGATCGTCGCGGTTTTCCTCTTCTTCTGGACCCACATGCTCTTGTGGATCTATCGCGAATGGCGCGAGCGCAGGCAGGGCAAGGGCTATCGTGTCGATCCGGCCAATCCGCCGCAGGTCTATTTCAGACGCTTCAGCGGAGGCTGGCGGCTTGCCCACGGTGTGCTGGCGATTGCCGTCATGGTCTTGGTGCTGACCGGCACGGCGGTGCTGTTCGCCGAGCAGGCGTGGGCGCAGTACGTGATGAACCTGCTCGGCGGACCCAAGGTCGCCGCCGTAATCCACCGGGTTGCCGCCGTGACCTTCGCGACCGTCTTCTTCGGTCATCTGATCGTCGTGATCATCAACATCCTACGCGCCGGCAAGGGCTTCCGGTGGTTCGGTCCGACCTCGATGGTGCCCAATCGGCAGGACATCCGCGACATCGGCGCCATGTTCAAATGGTTCTTCGGAATGGCCCCGCGGCCGAAGTTCGACCGCTGGTCCTATTGGGAGAAGTTCGATTACTGGGCGCCGTTCTGGGGCATGATGATCATCGGCCTGAGCGGCCTGATGCTCTGGTTCCCGACCGTGACGGCGTCCTTCCTGCCCGGATGGGTGTTCAATATCGCGACCATCGTGCATGCAGAGGAGGCGATTCTGGCCGCGGTCTTCCTCTTCACCGTGCACTATTTCAACGTCCATTTCCGCCCCGAAAAGTGGCCCATGGACATCGTCATGGCGACCGGCGCCGTGCCTCTGGAGGAGTTCAAGCACGAGCATGCGCTCGAGTACGAGCGGCTTAAGGCGAGCGGTGAGCTTGAGAAGTATCTGATCAAGCCGCCGACCGAGCGGGCGCGCCGAGCCGGGCGCAAGGTCACCGGCTGGATGATCATCATCGGCCTGATCTTGGCGGGGCTGGTGTTGAAGGGTTATTTCGACGTTTTAAGCGGGCACTGAAGGGGCCTTAGGCGGGTCGTCGCGAAGCGGCGACACCCTCGGGATAGACGACTTGCAGTCGTTCTCTTCAGCCGGACCGACGGCCCGCCAGGTCGCGTTCGACGTGACGAACTCGAGAACCGCGCTGAACGCGCTTTGTCGGCTTGCTCGCACCGACCATCGTGGCGCAGAGCGCCAGAGGGCATGCGTGACACCGCAGAGCGGGTGTCACGAGCGACCGAAGGTTTGACGAACTCCGGATCGGTCTCAGATCCCCGGCGAGCGCGCGATGCGGAACCCGATGCTGCGATGGTTGAAGCCGGGGCCGACGCGGCAGCGGTAGGCCGAGCGCATGTAGCCGGCGTAGCCGTACCAGGAGCCGCTTCGCATCACCCGGTGTGCGCAATTGCCTTCCAGCCAGGCGCTGCCGTCGGTGGGTGCGCCTTCGAAACCGCCGTTCCAGCAGTCTTGGGTCAGCTCGTTGACGTTGCCGTGCATGTCGAGCAGACCCCACGGGTTCGGCGGATAGCTGCCGGTCGGCGCCGTGCGGCCCAGATTGACGTCGGTCGGTTGACCGCAACCGGCATACTCGAAGGTGCCGTCGTAGTTCGCCTGGTCGGTACTGATGCAGGCTCCGGTGCTGAAGGGCGTCGTGGTGCCGGCGCGTGCGGCGTACTCCCATTCCGCCTCGGTTGGCAGTCGGTAGTCCTGGCCGGTGAGGCGATTGAGCCAGCGCAGATACTCCTGAATGTCGTTCCAGGAGACATTGATCACGGGGCGATCGCCGCGTCCCCAGCCCTCGTCGGACGGATCCTTGGTGCAGCCGTGATCGAGCACGCAGGTATCCCAGTCCGCGAAGGTGACCTCGCGTTTGCCGATCTCGAAGGCCGGAACACAGACCTCGCGTTGGGGTCCCTCGTCGTCGTCGCGCTCGGGCTCGTCGGGCGGACTACCCATCAGAAAACAGCCGGCGGGGATCGAAACCATGGCGATCTCCGGGGCGAGGCTGAGCTGTAGGGTTTGCTCGGTTCCGGCGGCGACGAAGACCTCCTGCGCGGCCGGGTCGAATCCGTCTCGGCGGGCCTCGATGCGATACTCGCCCGGGGCGAGATGGATCAGGAAGGTCTCCCTGGCCGTGCTCGGCGAGGTGCCTTTGCGCTCGCCGTCGACAAACAACTTCGCGTCTCCGGGGATGGTGAAGATACGCACCGCGCCGGTGGCCTCCGCCGCGAGTGTCGCACCTGGCAACAGCGCGGCCGCGCCCAAGAGCAGGATCGTTGAGTAGCGCACGGGATGGATCCCTCGTGTTCGGGTTGGGGGGGATTGAACCTAGTGCAGCAGGGCAGAGGTGTCGGGACCGTTCGTTGTCGTCATCGATCATCGATACGACAACGACAACGACAACGACAACGAGAATGATCTCGGACGGTCTCGGGATCTCTGCACCGCTCCAACGCTCCACCAGGTTAAATGCGGCGGTCTACCGCCGGCGAACCGGACTGCGCGGCATCACGACGTGCTGATTCTAAACCGCGCGTCTTCTTGCGTCTGTGCCTGTGCGATAATCCGGCGCGATTTTCGATCTTCACATCAGCTCGGATGACGACTGGCGATATGAGCTTTCCCGAGGTCAAGACCGGCAGCCGGCGTTCGCTGTCCTGGCGCGAGCGTCTGCATGCCTATGTGTTGCTGGTGCGCCTGCATCGGCCGATCGGCATCTTCCTTTTGATGTGGCCGGCGCTTTGGGCCTTGTGGCTGGCCGGGGATGGTCAGCCGCCCTGGCAGGTGGTCACGGTCTTCGTGCTCGGGGTCGTGTTGATGCGCTCGGCCGGATGCGCGATCAACGATTTCGCCGATCGCGACTTCGACGGGCATGTCGCGCGCACCCGTGAACGGCCGTTGGCGACCGGCGCGGTCTCCCCGCAGGAGGCGGTGGCGATCTTCGTGATCCTGTCGCTTGTCGCGTTTGGGCTGGTGCTCTTCATGAACTGGCAGACGGTGGCCCTGTCGGTGGTCGCCGCCGCGCTGACCCTGATCTATCCCTTCATGAAGCGCTTCACCCATGTGCCTCAGTTGTTTCTCGGCGCGGCCTTCGGCTGGGCGATTCCGATGGCCTTCACGGCCGTGACCGGTGGTATCCCCGGATACGCCTGGCTCTTGTTCGTCGCAACCCTGATCTGGGCGCTGATCTACGACACCCAGTATGCGATGGTCGATCGCGAGGACGATCTGAAGATCGGGATCAAGTCGACCGCGATCCTCTTCGGCGAGCGGGATCGGCTGATCATCGGGCTGCTGCAGCTGTTGATGCTGGCGCTCTTGGTCTGGATCGGGCTGCTGGCCGAGCGCGGGTTCTTCTTCTTCGGCGGTCTGGCAGTCGCCTCGGGGTTGGCGCTCCATCAGCAGGTCTTGATTCGGGAGCGGGCACCGGCATCCTGCTTCAAGGCGTTCCTGAACAACAACTACTTCGGAATGGCGATCTTCGTCGGACTGGTGCTCGACTACGCCTTTGCCACCGCGGCTTGATCCCGGCCGGATCGGTCGGCCGTGACCAAACGCCGAACTCACTCGAAAGTGAGCATCTCGCTCTGGACGCGGTTTAATGGGATGCCTGGGGATCATCCTCGATGACCCGCGCCTCCGCGTTCGGGAAGCGCGCGACGACCCAATCCGGGAGCTTGGCCTGATTGGCGTGATAGAGGGCATCGGACTCGACGATGATCAGCACGAGCACCGTGGCCATCACGGGGAGGATCCCGATGCCGATCACCAGTGCCCAGACCGCTTCCTTCATCATCCCGCCGTAGGTGTATCCGACCCAGCCGAGCACGACCGCGGTGAGGAGCAGGCTGAGCATCACCAGGAAGATCCGGCTGCGTTTCGCGCAGACCTGCCAGTGACACATGACGTACCAGGAGTCGCGTCCGATACCGCGCTTCGCACGCCAAAGCGTGAAGCCCAGGATGCTGAAGGAGATCGCCGGGATGATGGCCATCACCCAGGGAAAACTTCCGGCCAAGCCGCCCATCGCGACCGCGAGCAGGATGTGGTTGGCGATCAGGTTGGTCAGGAATAATTCGTGCGGGATGTTGGCCTTTTTGATCTGATCCGGGCTGATTTCGAAGCGCATGAGACGGGTGACCTATTCGACTGCTCGGTTGGAAAGACCGGCCGCGCCGGTCTGCGATGATGGGTGTCGATTGCCGCATCGGACTGCAGCGTATCGGCGCGGTTTACACCTGCGTAATGGAACAGACCGGGCAGCTCGGATCGGAAGGCAGGCGTAGGCTTCGCCACTGCATGAGCGCCGCATCCAGCAGCAGGAGGCGCCCGAACAGGGGTTCGCCCAGTCCGGTCAGGATCTTGATCGCCTCGGTCGCTTGAATGCTGCCGATAATGCCCACCACCGGGGCGAGCACGCCGTTGGTCGAGCAGGTCTCGTCGATGCTGGCGTCGCGCGGGTAGAGACACTCATAACAGGGTCCGCCGGGTTGGCCGGAGAACGCGGTGACCTGGCCCTCGAGACGGATGGCCGCGCCGCTGACGAGCGGGACTCCGGCAGCCACGCAGGCTGCGTTCACGGCAAACCGGGTCGCGAAGTTGTCGCAGCAGTCGAGCACCAGATCCACCTCGGCGACGATGTCCGGCAGCGTTTCCTCCACGAGACTGCGCTTGACGGTCACCAGATCCACACCCGGGTTGAGCGCGTCGAGCGCGACGCGGGCGGATTCCGCTTTGGGTCGTCCGATCTGCGCGGTGGTATGGATGATTTGTCGCTGGAGGTTGGACAGGTCAACCGCGTCGAAGTCCGCCAGTACGAGCCGACCGATACCGGCCGCGGCGAGATACATGGCGACGGGCGAGCCCAGTCCGCCGAGCCCGACCACCAGGACGCTGGATGCCCGCAGCCGCTCCTGACCCTCGATCCCGAAGTCGGGCAGCAGGATCTGGCGGCTGTAGCGCAGAAGCTCGGCGTCGGTCATTCGGAGCCTCCGGCTCCGAGCCGCCAGCCGCCAGCCGCCAGCCGCCAGCCAGGGTCGGCTTGGAGCTGCTTCCGGCCGAGGAGTCCCGCTCGGGCCGCACGCTGTCGAGCGATCAGGTCGTTCGCATCAGGTACGACTCTCTTGCTGGCGGAAATCAGGGCGCTGGCTGCGGTCGACATGCTGGAGGCTGGAGGCTGGAGGCTGGAGGCTGGAGGCTACAAATACCGCCGCCAATGCTCCGGTCGATCGTCCCGACATCCGTGCTCGATCAGCTCGTAGCGCTTGGCGAAGACCTTTTTGGTGCAGTTGCTCTCGCCCTGCGGGCAGCCGCAGTTGGCTCGGAGCGTTTCCTCGGTGTAGTAATAGAGTGCCCGTCGGACGCGGTGCATCAGACGGTTGTCCAGGTGCAGACCCAGCTCGGTGAGGGCTTCCTCGATCTCCTGGAGCGTGGTGACAAGCACGTCGTAGGACACCCGAAGCAGGATCGGTCCGGCGGGGTTGGTCTCGAGGATGCCGTCCACGTCCGTGAGGAACCGCGCCGCGGTGACGGCTTGGTGCGGGTCCGGATGGATCTCGTGGAAAGGGATCTCGCGAGACTTGATGCGGTCGACGTCTGAGATGTGCATGGTACCCTTATGCTAATCGCGGCACTCGAATTCTCAAAGCGGAAAACCGGCGGTTCGAGCATTGCTCGGTCGCGCCGGCATCTCGCTCCGGTCGGCGCTCGACGCAGAGCCGTGCGGAGCCGAGTTGTTCTGCCTCTGTGAACGCCCGGCCGGGTTTGTGCTTGAACCCATGTGACGTGCCGAGGCCATCCGTAACCCGTCATGGAACAGCGCATGACCGAAAGAGATCTTTCCGACGCGGATACTGTACTCCGGCAGGCGCCGAGTCCCGAGCGACCGGAAGCATCCGGTCCGGACCTTCATGTGGGGCGCCCGGTCGGTCTCGATATCCGGCTTCGCAGCATCCTCTTCTTCGTACTCTACAACCTGATGGGGATCTTCCACAGCCTCGCCTCGTTTGTCGTGGCCCCGTTTCAGACCTTCGAGCAGCGTTATCGGTTCGTGAACCTCTGGTCGCGAGCGACCATGTGGTTGCTGCGTCGGCTCAACGGTGTCGAGATCGAGGTCAGCGGGCTTGAGAATATCCCGCAGGGCGAGCCGGTGGTGGTCTTGGCCAATCACCAAAGTCAGTGGGAGACCTTCTACCTTCAGTTGCTCTTCACGCCTCAGGCAACCGTGCTCAAGCGCGAGCTGCTTTGGGTGCCTTTCTTCGGTTGGGCGCTCGTCCTGCTGCGACCGATTGCGATCGACCGAGGCCAGCCGGGGCAGGCTTTGAAGACGATCTTGCGAGTCGGTCAGGAGCGGCTCGCGCAGGGCATCAGCGTGGTGATCTACCCGGAAGGCACGCGCCAACCGCCGAGGCGTATGGGGCGATTCAATGCCGGCGGCGCCATGTTGGCCTGTCGTGCCGGACGACGGGTCGTCCCGATTGCCCACAATGCCGGTGACTGCTGGCCGGCGCGGTCGCTGTGGCGTTTCCCCGGCACCATCCGGGTCGCGATCGGAGAGCCGATCGATTGCTCGGGCGAGACCGCGAAAGCGGTGAACGAGAAGGCCGAGGATTGGATTCGCGCGACGCTCGAGCGCTTGTGAGGGGCGGGCGGTCGCCACATCAATGAAAAAGGCCGGGTCGCTGGAAAGCGGCCCGGCCTTGATATCGAAGATGCGACGCGGTCAGTTCGTGACCGGTACGCGCCCCTCGATAACCGCAGCGTAATAGGCGCTGGTCTCCAAGAGTGCGATCACGCGCGGATCCGCCAAGGCATGGGCGATCTGCTCCAACTCGGCGCTCGCGAATCGACCGCTCGGCGAGACGTCGCCCCGGATGCTCGCATCGGGCACGACCTCGTCGGACGACTCATGCAGCCGTGCCAGCATGTGCTCCGCCATGAGTTCGGCAGCGATCAAGCGCTGTTGCTGGTACCAATCGTGACCGGCCTGTGTTGCGAAGCTGCGTTCGTTCTCGAAGCTGCCGTCGAGACCGATTGCGAGAGGACGGGCGTCTGCGACGACGGCGGACGAGCCGACCAAAGTAGCGATCAAGAGGATCGAGGTTGATTTCATGAGTCTTTGCTCTGTCATAAATTAAGTTAATGCTAATATACTGACGAACAGAGTCTGAGTCAAGGGGTCGGGAAATGGGTGGGTCGTCAGCCTCCAGCCTCCAGCCTCCAGCCTCCAGCCTCCAGCCTCCAGCCTCCAGCTTCCAGCCTCCAGCCTCCAGCCTCCAGCTTCCAGCCTCCAGCTTCCAGCCTCCAGCCTCCAGCCTCCAGCTTCCAGCCTCCAGCTTCCAGCCTCCAGCCTCCAGCTTCCAGCCTCCAGCCTCCAGCTGTCAGCTGTCAGCTGTCAGCTGTCAGCCCAAGGCTGTGATGTGGGTAGGGGTTTTCTGCAAGTAGGCTCCAATGAGGCTAGCGAGCTGCAAGCCACTAGCATCGGCAGTCCAGCCACGGCTTCGGATGCAGGTTGAGCATCGGCTCATTCACCCATCGATCGACCGTCTCGCAAAAATACCGTTGGTCACGCCGTCAATGGTTGACGGAAGTCCGGGCGCTGATAGCCAGCTTCCAGCCTCCAGCCTCCAGCCTCCAGCCTCCAGCCTCCAGCTTCCAGCCTCCAGCCTCCAGCCTCCAGCTGTCAGCTGTCAGCCCAAGGCTGTGATGTGGGTAGGGGTTTTCTGCAAGTAGGCTCCAATGAGGCTAGCGAGCTGCAAGCCACTAGCATCGGCAGTCCAGCCACGGCTTCGGATGCAGGTTGAGCATCGGCTCATTCACCCATCGATCGACCGTCTCGCAAAAATACCGTTGGTCACGCCGTCAATGGTTGACGGAAGTCCGGGCGCTGATAGCTGATAGCTGATAGCTGATGGCTGATAGCTGATGGCTGATAGCTGATGGCTGATAGCAGGAGGCAGGAGGCAGGAGGCAGGCTGCAGGAATCAGGCGCGAGCGAGGGTCAGTCGATCGTGGCCGCCGAGATCACGTCGTGTGGTCGGCGCCTTTAAACCGATATCGGCAAGGATGCGGCACACGTCGCTGCCTTGGGCATAACCATGCTCGAGGATCAGCCAGCCGCCGGGGCGCAGGCAGCGGCGTGCATCGACTGCGATCGCTCGATAGGCATCCAGGCCGTCGCCGCCGGGGGTGAGGGCCTCGCGCGGCTCGTATCGGAGATCGCCGCGGACGAGATGCGGGTCGCCGGCCGCGACATAGGGGGGGTTGCTGACGATGGCATCCAAGCTGGCGGGCGCGAATGCGTCAGACCAGTTTGCCCTGAGCAGGGTCACGTTTCGCAGGCCGAGCCGCACCCTGTTCTCGCGAGCGACCATGAGCGCGGCGGGCGAGAGATCCGTCGCGAAGAGCTGCCATGCGGGTCGCTCGGTGGCCAAGGCGGCGGCGATGGCGCCGCTGCCGGTCCCGAGGTCGGCGATCCGCAGGGGCGCGTCGGCGAGGAGTGCCTCGAGTGCCGTCTCGACCAGGAGCTCGGTCTCGGGGCGCGGGATCAGGGTCGCGGGCGTGACGCGCAGCTCCAGGCTCCAGAACTCCTGGCGACCGCGGATGTAGGCGATGGGCTCGCCGGCTAGGCGGCGGGCGAGGAGTGCGGCGAAGCGTGCGAGGTCATCGGGTGCAACAGGGTGGTCGGGCCAGGCGAAGAGACGCGTGCGGGGCCAGCCTGTCGCTTCGGTCAGGAGCAGTTCGGCCTCCAAGCGAGGCGTGCCGTCGGGTAGGGTTGCGAGGGCGGTCGTCGCGTCCCGAAGGACGGCAGCGACGTGCAGCTCGACTGTGCGCGCCGTTCCGGGGTCTGTTGTCGAATCCGAGCCAATCCCGTCCGAGCCAGCACCCTCCGAACCGGTCCGCTGTGATGCGGCTCCGTCCGATCCGGTCTCAGCCATGCATCATCGCGGTCAGCTCCTCGGCCTGATACTCCTGAAGGAGCGGGTCGATGACCTGATCGAGCTGGCCCGTCATGATCTCGTCGAGCTTGTAGAGCGTCAGGTTGATGCGGTGGTCGGTCAGTCGGTTCTGGGGGAAGTTGTAGGTGCGGATCCGCTCGGAGCGGTCGCCGCTGCCGACCTGGAGCTTGCGCGATTGCGCCTGCTCGGAGGCTTGGGTCGCGCGTGCGCCCGAGAGCAGTCGGGCCTGGAGCAGCGACATGGCCTTCGCCCGGTTCTTGTGCTGGGAGCGTTCCTCCTGGCACTCCACGACGATCCCGGAGGGCAGGTGGGTGATGCGGATCGCCGAGTCGGTCTTGTTGACGTGCTGACCGCCTGCACCCGAGGAGCGATAGGTGTCGATGCGCAGCTCGCTCGGATTGATCGCGATGGAGTCGATCGAATCGGCCTCGGGCATGACGGCGACGGTGCAGGCGGAGGTGTGAACACGGCCTTGCGACTCGGTCTCGGGGACGCGCTGCACCCGGTGCGCACCGGGCTCGAATTTGAGACGCGAGAAGACACCGTTGCCGATGATGCGCACGATCACTTCCTTGTAGCCGCCAAGCTCGCCGGCGCTCTCCGAGATCGGCTCCACCTGCCAGCGCATCAGCTCGGCATAACGCAGGTACATTCGCAGGAGGTCTCCGGCGAAGAGTGCGGCCTCGGCTCCGCCGGTGCCGGCGCGGACCTCGAGAAAGACGTTGCGCTGGTCGTCGGGATCCGGCGGGACGAGGAGACGATAGACCTCGGGTTCGAGCTGCGCACGCCGGTCGCTCGCCGCGGCCATCTCCTCGCGCGCAAGTGCGGCCATCTCCGGATCGGCGAGCATCTCCTCGGCAGCAGCCAGGTCGAGCTCGGCGCCGCAATAGCGGTTGTAGGCGGCGATGAGGGGCTCGAGCTGGGCATACTCGCGACTTAAGTCGCGGAAGCGATTCTGATCGGACTGGGTCTCGGACTCGGCAAGCAAGGCAACCACCTCGCCGAAGCGCTCCGAGAGGCGCTCCAGCTTGCCCCGGATCGATGGATTCATTGGGTGGAGACGGCCCGGTTCGGGTCGAGCTGGAAGAGCTCGTTGGCTGCCACCAGGATCTCCGCCTCGCCCTCGCGGGCGGCTTGGCGCAAACGCGAGCTGGGCGCATGCAGCAGTTTGTTGGTCAGGGTGTGGGCGAGGTAGTTGAGGACCTCGGTCGGGGACTTGCCGGCGTCGAGCTGGCGCTGAGCGCGGGCCAGGACATCATCGCGCAGCTCTTCGGCGCGTTGGCGATAATCCTGGATGAGCCCGGCGGCATCCAGCGAGCGCAGCCACGCCATGAATTCGTCGGCGTGGAAGGCGATGATGTCCTCGGCCTGAGCAGCGGCGGCCTGGCGCGAGCGCAGGCCCTCGTCGATGACGCCCTGCAGATCGTCGATCGTGTAGAGATAGACGTCGCTGAGCTCCCGGACCTCGGGCTCGATGTCGCGCGGCACCGCGATGTCGACCATGAACATCGGGCGGTGCTTGCGCTTTTTCAGCGCGCGTTCGACCGTGCCTTTGCCGAGCACCGGCAAGGGGCTCGCGGTGGAGGCGATAACGATGTCGGCCTCGGCCAGATGGTTGCCGATCTCGGCCAGGGCGATCGCGTACCCGTCGAACTGCGAGGCCAGCTCATGGGCGCGCTCGACGGTCCGGTTGGCGACGATGATGCGGCCGATGCCGGCGCGGTGCAGGTGGCGGGCGGCCAGCTCGATGGTCTCCCCGGCGCCGATCAGGAGCGCGGTCTGTTGGGAGAGGTCGCTGAAGATCTGGCGTGCGAGATTCACCGCGGCGAAGGCGACCGAGACCGGGCTGCTGCCGATCGCGGTCTCGGTGCGGACGGTCTTGGCGACCGAGAAGGCATGCTGGAAAAGACGTCCGAGCAGCTTCCCGGTGGCGGTACAGTCCGTCGCGGTTTGGTAGGCGTTCTTCACCTGCCCCAGGATCTGAGGCTCGCCCAGGACCATGGAGTCGAGCCCGCTGCAGACGCGCAGCAGATGGGTGACGGCATCGCGTCCGATGTGGGCGTAGAGAAAAGGCCCCACCCGCTCGTGCTCGACGCCGTGGAAGCGGCTCAGCCAGTGCCGGGCCGCCTCCTCGGAGCAATCCTGCACCGCGCAGTAGATCTCGGTGCGGTTGCAGGTAGAGAGCACGACACCCTCGGCGATACCGTCGCAATTGGTGAGGTCGCGCAAGGCGCCGACGATGATGTCGGGGCCGAAGGCGAGCCGCTCGCGGACATCGACCGGCGCCGTCTTGTGATTGAGTCCGAGAACAAGCAGCTTCATAGTTCTGAGGATGTCAGGTGGTGATCCTCGCGATTGTCCGACTTTCGGGGGGCAATGAAAACCCACCGACGTGGATCTTGTGGTTTTTCGGTTGTCGGACTGAGGAACTGCTTCGCTATACTGGGCTCTCACGATCACAATCGTCGTCGGATTGGCTCTTGCCGGATCATACACATGCCACGCTCGTTTCTGCTTTTCACTCTCGGCGGGTTCTTTGCCGTCTCGGCGCTCATGTCCGCGGGTGCGTTCGCGCAGATCGCTGACCCGGCATCGCGTCCCGCGTCCAGCCCGGCATCCAGCCCCGCGTCCAGCCCGGCATCGAGCCCTCTGCAACCCGATCGATCCGTCGGAACGCCGGCCGACGACCCCGAGGTCGATGCAGCGGGTCTTGCGGACGGCTTGAGCGCCGATCAGATCTACGCCGTCTTGGTTGCCGAGATCGCCGCACGTCGCGGCGATCTGGACACCGCGTTTGCCTACTACCTGGAGGCGGCGGACCTCACGAAGGATCCCCGCCTGACCGAGCTGGCCGTGCGTGCCGCCATCACGGCGGGCAACGATGCGGCCACCGAGCAGGGTTTGCGGCGTTGGCTGGATCTGGATCCGACATCGACCGGCGCGCATCAGATGGGCGCCTTCTCCCGCATCAAGGCGAACGACCATGAAGGGGCGCTCGTGCATCTGATGCGTCTCGTGCAGCTCTCGCCCGATGATCCGGAAGCGGCATTCGGACACGCCGCCGCCATCGTTTCGCGTGCGCCGACGCCGGCGGCGCGTGTCGGACTGATGCAGGCATTGGCCGACCAGTTTCCGCAGAGTGCGTATGCGCAGCAGTCGCTCGCAATGGTGGCGGCCGGCGCGTCGCAGCTCGAGATCGCCGATGCCGCCGCGCGCCGGGCGCTCGAGCTGCGCCCGGAATGGAACACGCCGAGACTTTTTCTCGTGAGGCTGCTGATCTCCTCGGACAAGCGCGGTGAAGCACGGTCCTTGCTGGAGGAGTATCTCGCACTGAGTCCCGACGATCAGACGTTGCGGATGCTCTACGGTCAGTTCCTCGTCGAGGAAGAAGAGTTCTCCAGCGCGCGTGATGTCTTCCAGCGTCTACTGGATAATCGTCCGAAGGAGCCGGATGTCCTGTTCGCCGTCGGGATCCTGTCGTTGCAGCTCGAGGACACGGAAGGAGCGCGCATCTACTTCACGCGTCTGTATGAGACCGGGGAGCGTCGAGACGACGCGGCCTTCTATCTGGGGCAGGTCGAGGAGCGTGCCGAAAATCCCGAGGCTGCTCTCGTGTGGTACGGCAAGGTCAAGGGCACGAATTCGGTCGATGCGCAGATCCGCACGGCCTTGTTGAGCGCGAAGGGCGGCGACGTTCGACGTGCGCGCGAGATCCTCCAGCAGCTGCGCGACAGAGGACCCGACAACGCCGTTCTGCTGTATATGGTCGAGGCTGAGATCCTCGAGTCGGTCGGCCGACCGGACGAGGCGATGGCGATCTTCGACAGCGCGTTGCAGGCATTTCCGGATGACGAAAACCTGCTCTACGCGCGGGCGCTCTCGGCGGTGAAGCTCGATCGGATCGTTCTCGCCGAGCAGGACCTGAGGCGGATCATCGAGATCGATCCCGAGCATGCCGATGCCCTGAACGCACTCGGCTATACCTTGGCGGATCGCACCGACCGCTACGCCGAGGCCAAGATGTACATCGAGAAGGCTTATGCGCTCAAGCCGGACGAGCCGGCGATCCTCGACAGCATGGGCTGGGTGCATTACCGTCTCGGCAATTACGAGACCGCCCTGGATTATCTCAGGCGTGCGCTCGAGCACATGAGTGACGGGGAGATCGCGGCGCACCTCGGCGAGGTGTTGTGGGCCATGAATCGTCGCGAAGAGGCTCTCGAGGTTTGGGAGGCCGCGGCCAAGGAGCATCCGGACCACGACTATCTCAAGGAAGTGATGGGGCGACATCGCGCCTCCGGCGCCGACCCGACCCGATGAGCCAGACCCCGATGAGCGAGACGTTCATGTTCGAGCCTACCCCTGCGTCGTTTTGGCCCGCGCCCGCCAAGCTCAATCTCATGCTGCGCATCGTCGGGCGTCGGCCGGACGGTTATCATGAGCTGCAGACGGTCTTCCAGTTCATCGACCGTTGCGATCGGCTCCGGTTCGAGGTGCGCGAGGATGGACTGATCCGTCGTCTCCTCGACGTGCCGGGTGTGGCGCCGGAGGACGATCTGACCGTCCGTGCGGCCCTGACCCTCCAAGATGCGACCGGCTGCCGCCTCGGGGCGACGATCCGCTGCGAGAAGCTGCTTCCGATGGGCGGGGGGCTCGGGGGCGGTAGCTCCGACGCGGCGACCACGTTGGTTGCACTGAATCGACTCTGGTCCACCGGTCTCGACGAGGACGCCCTCGCGGAGCTCGCCTTGCCACTGGGCGCCGATGTCCCGGTCTTCGTGCGCGGATTTGCAGCTTGGGGAGAGGGTGTCGGGGAGCGACTGACACCGGTCATGTTGCCCGAGCCTTGGTACCTGGTGCTGTCTCCGCCCTGCTCGGTCTCCACGCGGGACGTGTTTATGCATCCTGAGTTGACACGGGATTCGGTGCCCGCCACACTAGCGGACTTTGTTGCCGGCGACGTCTTGAACGATTGCTTGAGTGTCGTGCGACGCGAATATGCTCCGGTGGAGGAGGCCCTTGAGTGGCTTTCGGGCTGGGGCGGTGGACGCTTGACCGGAACCGGGGCCTGTGTGTTTGCGGTCTTCGAAGATCGCTCGCAAGCGCTCCGCGCGCTTGAGCACTGTCCGCCCGCGATGCGCGCCTTCGTCGCCCGCGGGTTGAATCGATCGCCGTTGCTCGCGTACATGGACACGCTAGCCTGACCCGGTGTCGTGCCAAGCGCGTGATGTCGAGGTCCAGACCCGTTTTTTTGGGGCGTAGCCAAGCGGTAAGGCACCGGGTTTTGATCCCGGCACCCCCAGGTTCGAATCCTGGCGCCCCAGCCATACCCCGTCGGGCCACGGTCCGCATGACGTTCGCCGAGTCTCTCGAGAGCGGTCGAGACGGGACATCGGCCGATGTCGCGGAGGTCAATCGAGCGCGGAACCGCGTGTGTCCGGAGCGACCCTGCACCGGTTGAAGCCTCCCTGCACCGCGCCTGTTCACCGAAGAGTCGTCGCTTTTCTTTCGAGTCCGGGTATTGTCATCCCCCCAGCAAGACGTCAGGAAATCGCCAGTGCCTGCCAGCCATTTGATGGTTTTTTCCGGGAATGCCAATCCGGAGCTCTCGGTCGAGATCGCCGGTTATCTGAGCGTCCCGCTCGGTAAGGCCGTCGTCGGTCAGTTCAGCGACGGCGAGGTGATGGCCGAGATTCAGGAAAACGTGCGCGGGCGCGATGTCTTCGTCGTGCAGCCGACGGGGGCGCCGACGAACGATAACCTGATGGAGCTGCTGGTGATGATCGATGCCCTGCGCTGGGCGTCGGCCAAACGCATCACTGCGGTGATTCCGTATTTCGGCTATGCCCGGCAGGATCGCCGCCCCCGATCCGCGCGTGTTCCGATCACGGCGCGATTGGTCGCGAAGATGATCGGCCAATCCGGCGCCGATCGTGTTCTGACGGTCGATCTGCACGCGGATCAGATCCAGGGGTTCTTCGATATCCCGGTCGACAACGTCTATGCCTCGCCGATTCTGCTGGGTGATGTGTGGCGAAAGCGCTACGACGATCTCATGGTCGTTTCGCCGGATGTCGGCGGCGTGGTGCGTGCGCGCGCGCTCGCCAAGCGGCTCGACGATGCGGATCTCGCGATCATCGACAAGCGTCGTCCGCGGGCCAACGAGGCGAAGGTCATGAACATCATCGGCGATGTTCGGGATCGCTCCTGCGTCATCGTCGATGACTTGGTCGATACGGCCGGAACCCTCTGCAGTGCCGCCGGTGCGCTGAAAGACGCCGGCGCTTGTCGGGTTGTGGCCTATTGCACCCACGCGGTGCTCTCGGGACCGGCCGTCGACAACATCTCGGCATCCCGACTCGACGAGCTGGTGGTCACCAATACCATTCCGTTGCGTCCGGCGGCGAAGGCTTGTCCCAAGATCAGACAGTTGAGTATCGGCGAGTTGCTTGCCGAAACGATGCGTCGGGTCTCGAACGAAGAGTCCGTCAGCTCGCTGTTCGTCGACTGATGTCCATCCATTGCGGCGTTGTGATCCTGGTCGCGGGATCCGGCGCGTTTTTGTCGTCAATATCAACCGGAGAACGCCGATGAGCGTCAGTTTCGAGATCAACGCGCAGACCCGCGCACTTGCAGGAACGGGTGCGAGCCGCCGCCTGCGTCGCACGGGGCAGGTGCCCGCCATCGTCTACGGTGGTCATCAGGAGCCCGAGATGGTCTCGGTCGGCCATAACGAGCTGCTCAAGCACCTGGAGAACGAAGCGTTTTACTCGCATGTTCTCGATCTGAAGATCGGCGAGCGCTCGGTGAAGGTCGTCTTGAAAGACCTCCAGCGCCATCCCGCCAAACCCTTCGTGCAGCATGTGGACTTTCTGCGGATCACGCAGGACGAGAAGCTGCGCATGAGCGTGCCTTTGCATTTCATCAACGAGGACCGCTCCAAGGGCATCAAGATGGGCGGACAGGTGTCCCACAACATCACCGAGCTCGAGATCGTCTGCCTGCCGAAGGATCTCCCGGAGTTCATCGTCGTCGACATGGGCGATACGGATATCGGCCAGATCATCCATCTCTCGGAGATCCAGATGCCCGAGGGTGTGAGTCTTGCCCATACCCCCGATTCGGACGAGGCGGTCGCTATGATTTACGGCCCGCGCGGTGGCGGAGACGACGAGACGGAGGAGGAAGAGGAAGGCGCCTGACATCACCGGACGCCCGACGCGACCGACGACCGTGCCGACGCTCTCCTCTGAAAGACGCTTTTTCGGCGCCGACTGGGTGCTCGATGGTCGCTTCTGCGGCCGTCGGTGCCCGTGTCGAGCGTCGGTCGGCGGTGTCCGGTGAGTGATCCCGCCGGCATCCGTCTGATCGTCGGTCTCGGCAATCCCGGCGAGCAGTACGAGGCGACACGTCACAACGTCGGCTTTTGGCTTGTCGATCGGATCGCCGAAGATTTCCGTGAGACGTTCCGCGCCGAGTCCAAGTTCTTCGGCCAGCTCGCCCGAATTCGCGTCACCGGCGCGGATCTGCGTCTGCTCAAACCATCGACCTACATGAACCGCAGCGGTCAATCGATCGCCGCGGTTGCCCGCTTCTATTCCATTCCTCCCGAGCAGATCCTCGTTGCTCACGACGAGCTCGACCACCCCGTCGGCCAGGTACGCCTCAAGCAGGGCGGCGGTCACGCCGGGCACAACGGGCTGCGTGATACCATCGCCGCGCTCGGGGGCAGTCGTGATTTTTGGCGTCTGCGGATCGGGATCGCCCATCCGGGCGACCGCACCCTGGTGACCGGCTATGTTCTCGGGCGTCCGTCCAAGGACGATGCAGAGCAGATCAACACAGCCCTTGCCGATGCCGAGCGGATCCTCGACGACCTCGTTGCCGGTCGCTTTCAGATCGCCATGAATCGTCTCCATTCCCAACGGAGCGATTGAACGGCGTTCGGTTCACATGCCCAGTTCGCGCGGGCACTTGACCCCGCATGAACCGAGCCAGTGAAAGCCACGCCTGAAATCCTTTAAGATCTTGATTTTTATTTCCTAAACCGCGTCAGCGACAGCGTCGATCGATGTCGGCCGAGTTTGAATCGTCCTCACGCGTCGATCGTTGATTCCGGACGCGGTTTAGCGGAGTTTGACAAATCGCAATCCCGAGCCGAGTATTCCGCTTGATCTCCGTGATCGCCGCGTGTCTCGGCCCTTTCCGCACAAGTGCCTCACCGCGCCTTCCGAAAATATCCCGTCGAATGATGCCGTATTCGGGATCGGGCAATCGCTCGCACTGAATCCGAAGTCCTCCGACCGGTCGGTGGGCGAGGTCGTCTCCGCGGTCTTCAATGACGGCACAACTCCGCATTCGACCATCCGTCGATCCCGGTTTTGGCGCGCCCGTCGAACGGGGCTCGACCCTCTCAACGACAAAATTAGCCGTTCAAGCGGCATGACGACTGGAGGACTTTTCGCACATGAACAGAACAGTGAAGTGGCCGTTGACGGCCGCGGTGATTGCGTGCGCATCCATGCCGACACTGGCATTGGCCACCAACGGATATTTCTCGCACGGCTGGGGCACCAAATCCAAGGCGATGGCGGGTGTCGCCACGGCGTTGCCGCAGGACACGCTTGTCACGGCCACGAACCCTGCCGGAATGGCATTCGTCGGGACCTCGCTCGATGTGGGATTGGCGTTCTTCAGTCCATCGCCACGGGGCTACCAAGCCAACAACGACTTCTCCGTCGATGCCGCCTCTGGATTTCCGAGCGGTCCTTTTATTACGCCTGGACGATACGACAGCGAAGGGGATTGGTTCCTGATCCCGAGCTTCGGTTTCAATTACGAGCTGGATGAAAGAAGTACGATTGGCTTTGCCGTCTTCGGCAACGGCGGCATGAACACCGATTATCGGGATCGTCCGGTTTGGGAGAACTTCGCCGCGGCACCCAATCAGCTTGCGATCGGGTCTGGCATGACGCCTCCTCCCGGCACCATCGCCAGCCCGGGCGGTCTTCTGTTCACACAGACCAATCCGCCGATGCCCGTGACGGATCCGAACATGCCCCCGCCGCCGAACGGCAACAACGCCAACCCCGGTGGATTTCTGACCGCGACCGGCTCGACCGGCGTCAATCTCGAGCAATTGTTCATCGAGATCCCCTACACCTATAAATTCGCCGGCGGCAAGCAATCGCTCGGCATCGCTCCCGTTTTTGCGATGCAAAGTATCGAGGTCAAAGGGCTTCAGCCGTTCCGTGCGGCCTCCTTGTACCCGGACAAGGTCTCCAACAACGGGACCGACTGGTCATACGGCGCCGGTCTGCACCTCGGATGGTATGGCGAGATCAATGACCAGCTGGCGTTCGGGATGTCGTATCGAACCAAGATGTGGATGTCGGAGTTCGACGACTATAAGGGTCTGTTCGCCAATGCGGGCGAGTTCGATATCCCTGCAATGTTGAACATCGGCGTCGCGTTCAAGGCGCGGCCGGACCTGACGCTTGCGTTCGACTACGAACGCATCTTCTACGGCGAAGTCCCGTCGATTTCCAATTCGAACGACAACGACATCTCGCCCTGTTTCACCTCGAACCCTAAACCCGCGTTCTGTCTGGGCGGAAATGACGGACTCGGGTTTGGATGGGACAGCATGGACGTCTTCAAGGTGGGCGTGCGCTACGACCACGACGAGAAGCTGAGTCTAATGGGCGGCGTGAGTTACAACAGCGAGTTCGCCTCCGGTCGGCAGGCCCTTCTAAACGTCATGGCGCCCGCGACCATTCGTTGGCACCTGACCCTGGGAGCGTCCTATCGCTTTACGGAAAAGGATGAGTTTGCAATCGCCTTTTCCTACATGCCCGAGGAAGAGTTGAGCGGCACGAGCCCCAGCATCACTCAAGCGCAAACGGGATCCATTTACATGGAGCAGATGGATATCCAGATCGGTTGGAATCACCGTTTTTAAACCGCGCCCGGTGCGGTATGTCTCGTTTGTTGGATTGGATTGACCGCGCCGGCTCCGACAACTGTCGGAGCCGGCGCGGTTTAAAGTGAGTCGGCGAAGGGCGTCCGGCGTGCAGGGGGAGCCTCGTTTCGGGCGAGCGGGGCTCGGCTCGAAGCCGATGACCCGCAGGCCCTACGCGTCCAATCGGGGTGTGGTGCTACTGAGCCGTCATCGGCAAGCGGCCGATCGAGATATAGGTGAGTCCGGTTGCGGTCGCGAGATGTCCGTCGAGGATGTTGCGACCGTCGAAGATCACGCCGGCCTTGAGTGTGTCCTTGATCTTCCGGAAATCCGGGCTCCGAAACTGCGCCCACTCGGTCAGAACGGCAAGTGCGTCCGCACCCTCCAATGCCGATACGGCATCCTCGACCAGCGCCAAGTCGGCCCGCTCGCCGTAGATGCGCTGTGTCTCCGGCATGGAAACCGGGTCGAATGCCTGAACCTTCGCCCCTGCCTCCCAAAGCGATTCCATCAAGACGCGACTCGATGCCTCGCGCATGTCGTCGGTATTGGGCTTGAACGAAAGACCCCAAACGGCGATGGTGCGGCCCTGCAGGTCGCCGTTGAAGTGCGCATGGATCTTTTTGAACAGCAGATCCTTCTGCCGGAAGTTCACGGCCTCGACGGCATGCAGCAGCTGAGGGTCGTATCCCAAGCTGCGCGCGGTGCGCTCGAGCGCGCGCACGTCCTTCGGAAAACAGGAGCCGCCGTAGCCGCAGCCGGGGTAGATGAACTGATAGCCGATACGCGGATCCGAGCCGATGCCGACGCGGACCTTTTCGATGTCGGCGCCGACCGCTTCGGCGATGTTCGACAGCTCGTTCATGAAGCTGATCTTGGTCGCCAGCATGGCGTTGGCCGCATATTTGGTCAGCTCGGCCGAGCGCACGTCCATCAGCATGACGCGGTCGTGGCTGCGATTGAAGGGGGCGTAGAGCGCGCGCAGCAGTTCGCCGGTGCGCGGGTTGTCCGTGCCGACGATGATGCGATCCGGGCGCATGAAGTCCTCGATCGCTGCGCCTT
This sequence comes from Thiocapsa rosea, assembly GCF_003634315.1. NCBI lineage: Bacteria > Pseudomonadati > Pseudomonadota > Gammaproteobacteria > Chromatiales > Chromatiaceae > Thiocapsa > Thiocapsa rosea. Next base: position 224,620 of record NZ_RBXL01000001.1, on the reverse strand, counting down.
CCTTCAGGAACTCGGGATTGGACACCACGTCGAACTCCACCGCCGCGCCGCGCGCGGCCTGTGCATCGCGAACGGCGGCAGCCACCTTGTCGGCGGTCCCGACGGGCACGGTCGACTTGTTCACCAGGATTCGGTACGCGTCCATGTGCTCGCCGATGCTGCGTGCGACCGCGAGGACGTACTGAAGATCGGCCGAGCCGTCCTCGTCCGGCGGCGTGCCGACCGCGATAAACTGAAACAGTCCATGCCGCACCCCTTCCTCGGCATCGGTCGAGAAGGTCAGTCGGCCGGCCTCGCGGTTCTGCTTGATCAGCTCGTCGAGTCCGGGCTCGTAGATGGGCACGCCGCCGCTGTTGAGGAGCGCGATCTTGGCGGGATCCACATCAATGCAGAGAACGCGATTGCCGACCTCCGCCAAGCAGACGCCAGTAACCAGTCCAACGTAACCGCTGCCAAAAATCGTAACGTCCATTCTTTGTTGTCTCCGGGCGTTTTCAGTCGGGTCTACAGGAATCGGGGTGGCCGTCCGGGTATGTGTGGCGCCGTTGCGTTCAGTGAGGCGCGCCGCTCCCGGCTCGTTCGCCGATTGTATACCGAGCGCGCGTGCGCGCGGTTCATGCCGAGCGCGGCCCGGCCGCCCTGCGCGCAATCGTCCCAGCAGTTCTAAATTTAAGACCATTATGTTATGAGGGACTCCTAAGAAGCTACTGGAGAGTCCTTTGGTCCTCAAGCCTGCCGTTGCCCAGAGTGATCCTGCGCCGGACGTGTTCTCGGTCACCGGCTTGGTGAAGCGGATTCGCGAGGCCTTGTTTGATTTGCCTGATCACCGTAAGGGCGGCAACAACCAGTCTTATGCCATCGGCGACGCTGCGCTGAGTGCCTTCTCGGCGTTTTTCCTGCAGAGTCCGTCGTTTCTGGATTACCAGCGGCGCATGCAGAAAGAGCACGGGGAGAACAACGCCAGCTCGCTGTTCGGAGTGCATCAGATCCCGAGCACGCAGCAGATCGGCAATCTGCTCGACCCGGTCTCGGCGGATCATCTCGCGCCGGTGTTCTTCGAACTCATCGAGGCGCTGCATCGGCACGGCGCCTTGGCATCGCACCGCGGCGTCGACGCACGCCTGCTGATTGCGCTCGACGGGACTCAGTACCACTGTTCCGAGTCGATCCACTGCGAGCACTGCTCTACGCGCACGCTGAGTAACGGCAAGACTCAGTATTACCATGTTGCCGTCACACCGGTGATCGTCGCCCCGGGGCAAGCGCAGGTCTTTGCCTTGCCACCGGCATTCGTGCGCCCGCAAGACGGGCAGGCCAAGCAGGACTGCGAGCTCAATGCTGCAACGCGGTGGCTGCTGCAGTGGGGTGCACGTATCGCGCCGTGGCGCACCACAATGCTGGGCGACGATCTGTACTGTCATCAGCCGTTCTGCGAGCAGGTGCTCGCGCTGGGCTGTGCGTTTTTGTTCGTCTGCCTGCCACCGTCGCACACGCTGCTGTATGAATGGGTTGCGGACTTCGAGCGCATCGGCGCGGTGCCGACCCTGGTGAACACATGCTGGACGGGCAAGCAGCGCCTCACCGAGACCTATCGCTGGCTCAATGATCTGCCGCTGCGCGACGGTGATGATGCCCTGAAGGTCGGTTGGTGCGAGCTGACGACCACCGATGCCGCGGGCAATGTGCTCTACCGCAACGCCTGGGCCAGCTCCGTGCCGGTCACCCGGGAGAACGTCGTCGAACTCGTCGCCGACGGGCGCAGCCGCTGGAAGATCGAGAACGAGAACAACAATACCCTCAAGACCAAGGGCTACAACTTCGAGCACAACTACAGCCACGGCAAACAGCACCTGTCCTCGCTGCTGGCAAGCCTGATGCTGCTGGCCTTCCTCACCCACAGCGTGCTCGATCTGCTCGACCAACGCTATCGCGCAATCCGCCGGAACCTACCCTCGCGGCGCACCTTCTTCGAACATCTGCGCGCGCTCACCTTGTACATGCCCTTTACCTCCTGGGATCACCTCTTCGACTTCATGCTGGAGGCCCTGCAGCCCGCGAGGCCGCCACCCAAGCGTCGATCGCCCGGACAACGGCGGCAAATTTAGAATTGCTGGCAATCGTCCACGCCGGCTTGACGCAGGCGTTTCAGCCCCATATACTGCGTCGCTCTTTAAGGAGGGGTTCCCGAGCGGTCAAAGGGATCAGACTGTAAATCTGACGGCTCAGCCTTCGGAGGTTCGAATCCTCCCCCCTCCACCAGATTGAAGGCCGCAGAGGCGTCTTTGCGGTACGTCTTTCCGGGCTTGGCGCGCGCAGAGAGCATGCTCCCAAGGCGCGATGGGACATCGTCCGCCGGCTCGGCTGCGATCGCCCTATAGCCCCGTGGTTCGGCGTGAAAACGCTGCGGGTGTAGTTCAATGGTAGAACCTCAGCCTTCCAAGCTGATGGTGTGGGTTCGATTCCCATCACCCGCTCCATTGATAACGTGTACTTTGCGATCGCCCATGTAGCTCAGTTGGTAGAGCACACCCTTGGTAAGGGTGAGGTCACCGGTTCGACTCCGGTCATGGGCTCCATTTTCGTTTTTCGAGATTCAGTCGTCGATCTTGGATCGTCGTAGCAGTAGCGTCCAGCGCGACTTGTCGATTTGAACCATGCGGGGAGCCGTTCATGTCCAAAGCAAAATTCGAGCGCAGCAAGCCACACGTGAACGTCGGCACGATCGGCCACGTCGACCACGGCAAGACGACCTTGACGGCGGCGATCACGACGCACCAGGCGAAGCAATTCGGCGGTGAGGCGCGCGCCTACGACCAGATCGACAATGCCCCGGAAGAGCGCGAGCGCGGGATCACGATCGCCACGGCGCACGTGGAGTACGAGACGAAGAACCGTCATTACGCCCACGTGGACTGCCCCGGCCACGCCGACTACGTGAAGAACATGATCACGGGTGCGGCGCAGATGGACGGTGCGATCCTGGTGGTGAGCGCGGCGGACGGCCCGATGCCGCAGACCCGCGAGCACATCCTGCTGTCGCGTCAAGTCGGCGTGCCCTACATCGTGGTGTACCTGAACAAGGCCGACATGGTCGACGACGCCGAGCTGCTCGAGCTGGTGGAGATGGAAGTGCGCGAGCTGCTCTCGAGCTACGACTTCCCCGGCGACGACACCCCGATCGTGACCGGTTCGGCGAAGCTCGCACTGGAAGGCGACGCCTCCGAGATCGGCACCCTGTCGATCGACCGTTTGATGGAAGCGCTCGACACCTACATTCCGCAGCCCGAGCGTGCGGTGGACGGTGCCTTCCTGATGCCGATCGAGGACGTCTTCTCGATCTCCGGGCGCGGTACCGTGGTGACCGGACGCATCGAGCGCGGCATCGTGAAGGTCGGCGAAGAGGTCGAGATCGTCGGCATCAAGGACACCGTGAAGACCACCTGCACGGGTGTGGAGATGTTCCGCAAGCTGCTCGATCAGGGTCAGGCGGGAGACAACGTCGGGGTGCTGCTGCGCGGCACCAAGCGTGAAGACGTGGAGCGCGGGCAGGTGCTGGCCAAGCCCAAGTCGATCAATCCGCACACCCATTTCGAAGCCGAAGTGTACGTGCTGAGCAAGGAAGAGGGCGGCCGTCACACCCCGTTCTTCAACGGCTACCGTCCGCAGTTCTACTTCCGCACCACCGACGTGACCGGCGCCTGCGAGCTGCCCGAGGGCATCGAGATGGTGATGCCCGGGGACAACGTGAAGATGACGATCAAGCTGATTGCGCCGATCGCCATGGAAGAAGGGTTGCGCTTTGCAGTGCGCGAAGGCGGCCGCACCGTCGGTGCCGGCGTCGTCGCGAAGATCATCGAGTAGTACGGGTCATCGCGGCTCGAAGGGCAGTGCTGATGGGCCTGCCCGACAACATCCGCGATCGGTCCTGATTGTTTTAGGCCAGTAGCTCAATTGGCAGAGCAGCGGTCTCCAAAACCGCAGGTTGGGGGTTCGAGTCCCTCCTGGCCTGCCATACAACCCATCGCTCCGTTTAATTTATCGCTCAGGCGACACCCGATCTCATGAATTCACGTGCAGAGCCCCGAGGGGCCGGCTTGGATACCGCCAAGCTGGCAATCGCCGCGTTGTTGTTGGTCGCCGGCATTTTCGCCTTCTATTTCTTCGAGGGCTACTCGGTCCTGCTCCGTGTCATCGGGCTGCTGGTGATCAGCGGTGCTGCGGCAGCGATTGCATTGCAGACCGAGCGCGGTCGGACCTTATGGCAGTTTGTGTCGGATGCGCGCATGGAGGTTCGCAAGGTCGTCTGGCCGTCACGTCAGGAGACCCTGCAGACGACGCTGATCGTCATCGTGATGGTGCTGATCGTGGGCATCATCCTGTGGCTTTTCGATATGGTGCTGATGGCGATTCTCAGATTCCTCACCGGCCAGGGGGGCTGAGTATGACCATGCGTTGGTACGTCATCCATGCCTACTCGGGCTTCGAGGGGCAGGTCAAGCGTTCGCTCGAAGACCGTGTGAAGCGCGCGGGACTCGAGGAGTTGTTCGGCCTGATTTTGGTGCCGACCGAAGAAGTGGTCGAGATGCGTGCAGGCCAGCAACGCAAGAGCGAGCGCAAATTCTTCCCTGGTTATGTCCTGGTCCAGATGGAGATGACGGACGAGACCTGGCATCTCGTCAAAAGTGTTCCCAAGGTCATGGGCTTCATCGGCGGCACGGGAGATCGTCCGGCACCGATCCCGGACTCTCAGGCCGATGCGATCCTCGTCCGTTTGCAGGAAGGCGGCGAAAAGCCGCGGCCGAAGGTGCTCTACGAGCCAGGCGAGGTTGTTCGCGTCGTCGACGGCCCCTTCACCGACTTCAACGGAGTCGTCGAGGATGTCGATTACGACAAGAGCCGCGTGAAGGTTTCGGTTCTGATCTTCGGGCGTTCGACACCGGTTGATCTTGAGTTCGCGCAGGTCGAGAAGGCCTGACACGCCCTCAGCGGATTGTTGCGGGTGTCTTGAGGCCAAGCCCCGTTCACTGCCGTCGCCGTTCGTGCGGCGACGATACCGAGTCCCCGTGAGGGACCTTTGTCGGGGGAGCCGAGACTCGATCTGCGGCGTCAGCACCCCACTGGAGAAAAACCATGGCGAAAAAGATCAACGCCTATATCAAGCTGCAGGTCAAGGCAGGCGAGGCGACTCCAAGCCCGCCCGTCGGTCCTGCGCTTGGTCAGCACGGCGTCAATATCATGGAGTTCTGCAAGACGTTCAACGCGCGTACGCAGGAACTCGAGAAGGGGATGCCGATCCCGGTTGTGATCACGGTCTATTCGGACCGCAGCTTCACCTTCATCACCAAGACCCCGCCGGCCTCCATTCTCCTGAAAAAGGTGATGGGAATCCAGAAGGGTAGCCCGAATCCGAACACCAATAAGATCGGTGTGGTGACGCGCGAGCAGCTTGAGCAGGTCGCCACCGCGAAGATGCCCGATCTGACCGCAGCGGATATGGATGCGGCCGTTCGCACCATCGCGGGCAGTGCGCGTGCGATGGGGCTTGATGTCGAGGGGGTGAACTGATGGCTCGTCCATCCAAGCGCATGCGTGCGATTCAAGAGCGCGTGGAGCGCGGAAGACTCTATCCGGCCGAAGAGGCGTTCTCGCTTCTGAAGGAGCTTTCGCAGATCAAGTTTTCCGAAAGCGTCGATGTCGCCGTCAATCTCGGCGTCGACCCGCGTAAATCCGATCAGGTCGTGCGCGGCTCGACCGTTCTGCCTCACGGCATCGGCAAGACCGTCCGGGTGGCGGTGTTCGCCCAGGGCGCGTCCGCGGATGCGGCGACCGAGGCCGGTGCCGATCGCGTGGGCTTCGATGATCTCGCAGAGGACATCAAGGCCGGCAAGCTCGATTTCGACGTCGTGATTGCCTCCCCGGATGCCATGCGTCTGGTCGGACAGCTCGGCAAGATCCTTGGCCCTCGTGGGTTGATGCCGAATCCCAAGGTCGGCACGGTCACACCCGATGTCGCCGAGGCGGTTCGCAACGCGAAGGCCGGACAGGTGCGCTATCGCACCGACAAGGCCGGCATCATCCATTGCCCGCTCGGCAAGGCCGATTTCGAGCCCGTCAAGCTGCGGGAGAATCTCGAAGCCTTGCTCGCGAACCTGATCAGATCCAAGCCGAGCAGCTCCAAGGGCGTTTACATGCGCAAGGTCACGGTCTCGACCACCATGGGCCCGGGCCTGACCGTCGATCACGCGGGATTGAATTTCTAAGTTGGACTCGAGGGGTGTCCGCCCCTCGATTCCAGGTCTTCTTTGGGGCCCCGGCCGGTGCCGGGGACCGTCAAAGACCGCAGGTGTCGGTCGCCCGATAAGGATTCGGCGCGGTCGACTTAATGGCTTGCCTGCCTGCGCAGACGGTGCCCCCGAATCAGTCGTTTTGCTGGTGACGGTGCACATGACCGCCCGAGAGTACGTGCCGGATGCACGCATTCGAACGGCACCGGCTCAGGCCGGGTTTACCGACAAGAGGTGACGAACATGGCGCTCAGTTTTGCGCAAAAAGAAATCATCGTCGCCGAAGTCGCGGAAGTCGCCAAAGGTGCCCATTCGGCCGTCGGGGCCGAGTATCGGGGCTTGACCGTGGAACAGATGACACGGCTTCGCGTGGAAGCGCGCAAGGCCGGGGTCTATGTCCGCGTCGTCAAGAACACCTTGGCACGACGTGCGTTGCAGGATACGGATTTCGCGTGCATGAGCGAGGGGCTGAAAGGCCCGTTGGTTCTCGCCTTCTCGCAGGAAGATCCCGGTTCGGCCGCGCGCGTCATGGAAGCCTTTGCAAAGGACCACAACAAGGTCGAGGTGCGCCTTGTCGCCCTCGGAGGCAAGCTGCTTGATCCGTCGGAACTCGGCAATCTCGCCAAGATGCCGACCCGCGATCAGGCGATCAGCTTGCTCATGGCCGTGATGAAGGCGCCCGTGCAAAAGCTTGCAGCGACGATCAACGAGGTGCCGGGCAAGTTGGTCCGCACCATCGCCGCGATTCGCGATGCGAAAGAGGCCGCTTAGGCGGCTTCGTCCACCAGCAATTCTATTTTAGAGACATCTCAGGAGCTCACCATGGCCGTCTCCAAAGACGAGATCCTTGAAGCAATCGGCAACATGACCGTGCTGGAGGTCGTCGACCTCATCAGCGCGATGGAAGAGAAGTTCGGCGTGACTGCGGCTGCCGCCGTAGCCGCCCCGGCGGCCGGCGCCGGCGTGGAAGCCGCACCGGTCGAGGAGCAGACCGAGTTCGACGTCATCCTGGCGTCGTTCGGTGCCAACAAGGTTGCGGTCATCAAGGCCGTTCGGTCCCTGACCGGGCTCGGCCTGAAGGAAGCGAAGGACGCCGTCGAAGGCGCACCGACGACCCTGAAGGAAGCCGTTTCCAAGGGCGAGGCCGACGAGGCCAAGAAGCTCCTCGAAGAGGCTGGTGCCACGGTCGAAGTGAAGTAACGGCGCATTGCGTCGAATCTTCTTTCGGTGGGACCTTCGGGCTGGCGGCGAGTAGCCGCCGGCCTTTCGCCGTTGGGTTTTGACGACCCGTTTGGACGACACCGGCATGCCGGACGCTTCGTAAACGGGGCGACGTCGTCGATGAGGACCTGACCGCAGAGGTCCGACCCCGACGCCCGCGATTCGCCGCGGCGTCGGCCCCCGTCCTGGACACAAGCACGTATTTCGAGGGAAAGGCATCATGGCCTATTCGTTCACCGAAAAAAAGCGCATTCGTAAAGACTTCGGCAAGCGTCCGAGCATCCTGGACGTGCCTTTCTTGTTGGCGACGCAGATCGATTCCTATCGCGAGTTCCTGCAGGCCGATCGGCCGATCGGGGACCGGCGCGACGTGGGTCTTCATGCGGCCTTCAAGACCGTCTTTCCGATCGAGAGCTACTCGGGCAACGCTGTTCTCGAATACGTGAAATATCGGCTGGGCGATCCGGTGTTCGACGAGCGCGAGTGCCATTTGCGCGGTGCGACCTTCGCCGCGCCCTTGCGCGTGCTGCTGCGCCTGGTGATCTACGACCGTGATGCCCCGGCGGGCTCGAAGGTCATCAAGGACGTGCGCGAGCAAGAGGTCTACATGGGCGAGTTGCCGCTCATGACCGGCACCGGCACCTTCATCATCAACGGCACCGAGCGCGTCATCGTCTCGCAGCTGCACCGCTCGCCCGGTGTCTTCTTCGATCACGACAAGGGCAAGACCCACTCCTCGGGCAAGCTGCTCTTCTCGGCGCGGGTCATCCCGTACCGCGGATCCTGGCTCGATTTCGAGTTCGATCCCAAGGACAACGTCTTCGTGCGCATCGACCGTCGCCGCAAGCTGCCGGCGACCATCCTGCTGCGCGCGCTGGGCTACGGCGTGGAGGATATCCTCGAGCGCTTCTTCGTGACCGATACCTTCCGGATTCGCGATCGCTCGGTCACGCTCGACCTGGTTCCCGAGCGCCTGCGCGGCGAGACGGTCGGATTCGACGTCATGCTCGGAGAGGAGCTGCTCGTGGAATCGGGGCGTCGCGTCACCGCGCGGCATATCCGCGAGCTGCAGAAGGCCGGCATCGAGCGCCTCGATGTCCCGTCCGACTTCCTGGTCGGCCGCGTCCTGGCCCATCCGCAGATCGATACCGAGACCGGCGAGGTGATCGCCGAGGCAAACGCCGAGATCACGCCTGAACTCCTCGACACCATCTTCGAGAAGGGCATCGAGACGCTCGAGACGCTCTTCGTCAACGACCTGGATCACGGCCCCTACATCTCCGAAACCCTGCGGATCGATCCCACCACGAGCGATCTCGAGGCGCAGGTCGAGATCTATCGCATGATGCGTCCGGGCGAGCCGCCGACCAAAGAGGCGGCTCAGAACCTGTTCCACAACCTCTTCTTCACGCCGGATCGGTACGATCTCTCCGCCGTGGGTCGGATGAAGTTCAATCGGCGTCTCGGGCGTACCTCGGAGGAAGGTCCGGGCGTCATCTACGACGGGCGCTACTTCAGCAATCGCAACGACGAGCTCTCCAAGCGGCTCTACCAAGAGCAGGGCGAGACCTCCGACATCATCGAGGCACTCAAGGTCTTGGTGGAGCTGCGCAACGGCCGCGGCAGCGTCGACGACATCGATCACCTCGGCAATCGCCGCATCCGTTGTGTCGGCGAGATGGCGGAGAACCAGTTCCGCGTCGGTCTGGTGCGGGTGGAGCGCGCGGTCAAGGAGCGTCTGTCGCTCGCCGAGTCCGAGGGGCTCATGCCGCAGGAGCTGATCAACGCCAAGCCCGTCTCGGCCGCGATCAAGGAGTTCTTCGGCTCCAGCCAGCTCTCCCAGTTCATGGACCAGAACAACCCGCTCTCCGAGGTCACCCACAAGCGCCGTGTGTCGGCACTCGGCCCGGGCGGTCTGGCCCGCGAGCGCGCCGGATTCGAGGTGCGCGACGTGCACCCGACGCATTACGGTCGCGTCTGTCCGATCGAGACCCCTGAAGGTCCGAACATCGGCCTGATCAACTCCTTGGCCGTCTATGCCCGTACCAACTCCTACGGCTTCCTGGAAACCCCCTACCGCAAGGTGGAAGGTGGCCTGGTGACCATGGATATCCAGTATCTGTCGGCGATCGAGGAAGGCAACTTCGTGATCGCGCAGGCCAACGCCACGCTCGACGACGAAGGTCACCTGACCGACGCGCTGGTGTCCTGCCGCCATGCCAACGAGTTCACGATGCGTGCGCCCGAGGAGGTCCAGTTCATGGACGTCTCGCCGCGCCAGATCGTCTCGGTGGCCGCGTCCCTGATTCCCTTCCTGGAGCACGACGACGCCAACCGCGCACTCATGGGCTCGAACATGCAGCGCCAGGCGGTGCCGACCCTGCGGGCCGAGAAGCCGCTGATCGGCACCGGCATGGAGCGCGTAGTTGCCAAGGACTCGGGTGTCTGCGTAGTGGCGCGTCGCGGCGGTGTCATCGAATCGGTCGATGCCGCGCGCATCGTGGTGCGGGTCAACGACGACGAGGCCGTCCCCGGCATCCCCGGCGTGGACATCTACAACCTCACCAAGTACACGCGCTCCAACCAGAATACCTGCATCAATCAGCGTCCTCTGGTCAAGCCGGGCGATGTCGTTGCAGTGGACGACGTCATGGCCGACGGGCCTTCCACGGACATGGGCGAGTTGGCCCTTGGGCAGAACCTGCGGGTCGCCTTCATGCCCTGGAACGGCTACAACTTCGAGGACTCGATCCTGCTCTCCGAGCGCCTGGTGCAGGAAGATCGTTTCACCAGCATCCACATCGAGGAGCTCGCCTGTCTGGCGCGCGATACCAAGCTGGGGCCGGAGGAGATCACGAGCGATATCCCCAACGTCGGCGAGTCGGCCTTGGCCAAGCTCGACGAGTCGGGCGTCGTCTATGTCGGCGCGGAGGTGCGCGACGGCGACATCCTCGTCGGCAAGGTCACGCCCAAGGGCGAAACCCAGTTGACGCCCGAGGAGAAGCTGCTGCGGGCCATCTTCGGCGAGAAGGCGTCCGACGTGAAGGATACCTCGCTGCGCCTGCCCTCCGGGATGAGTGGAACGGTGGTCGACGTGCAGGTCTTTACCCGCGACGGCGTGGACAAGGACAAGCGTGCGCTTCAGATCGAGGAGATGGAGCTCGACCGCGTTCGCAAGGACTTCGCCGACCAGCAACGGATCATGGAGAACGACACCTTCCAGCGTGTCGAGCGACTGCTGGTGGGCAAGGTCGCCGACGGCGGTCCGCGCAATCTGGCCCCGGGTGCGAAGATCACCAAAGCCTATCTGCAGGAGCTTGCCGCCAACGGCTCGCGCGATCAGTGGCTCGAGATCCGGATGCGTGCCGAAGACGTCGCGACCCAGCTCGAGGCCGTTGCCGCACAGATCAAGCAGCAGCGCGAGGAATTCCGCGATCGTTACGAGGTCAAGAAACGCAAGATCTCGAGCGGCGACGATCTGGCCCCGGGCGTGCTCAAGATGGTCAAGGTGTACGTGGCCGTCAAACGCCGCGTCCAACCCGGCGACAAGATGGCCGGGCGCCACGGCAACAAGGGCGTCATTTCCAAGGTGGTGCCGATCGAGGACATGCCCTTCTCGGCGGATGGCGAACCTGTGGATATCGTCCTGAACCCGCTCGGCGTGCCCTCGCGCATGAACGTCGGACAGGTGCTCGAGACCCATCTGGGCTGGGCGGCCAACGGGCTCGGCGTGAAGATCGAGAAGATGCTGCGGGCGCACACCGCGGTTGCCGAGCTGCGTGGCTTCCTCGAGAAGATCTACAACACGAGCGGCAAGCGCGAGGATCTCGACAGCTTCACCGACGAGGAAATCCTGGAGCTGGCGCGTCACCTGACGCGAGGCGTGCCTCTGGCGACGCCGGTGTTCGACGGCGCGACCGAGGAGGAGATCCGGGCGATGCTCAAGCTCGCGGATCGGGACAACTCGGAGTTCGGTATCCCGAGCGGCCAGACCCAGCTCTACGACGGGCGCACCGGCGATCCGTTCGAGCGCCCGGTCACGGTCGGCTACATGTACATCATCAAGCTGAACCACTTGGTCGACGACAAGATGCATGCCCGCTCCACCGGGCCTTACAGCTTGGTCACCCAGCAGCCTTTGGGCGGCAAGGCGCAGTTCGGCGGGCAGCGGTTCGGCGAGATGGAGGTCTGGGCGCTGGAGGCGTACGGCGCCGCCTACACTCTGCAGGAGATGCTCACCGTGAAGTCCGACGACGTGAACGGCCGTACCAAGATGTACAAGAACATCGTGGACGGCGACCATCGGATGGAAGCCGGTATGCCCGAGTCGTTCAACGTGCTCGTGAAGGAGATTCGGTCGTTGGCGATCAACATCGAGCTGCAGCAGGACTGAACCGCGTTCGGAGGGGTTCGTGAGGATTGAACCCCTGCGTGGTCGAATCGCAATCAACGCGCGTTGGCGCGACGCGGTTCAGGAGCTTTTTTTTATTGTTCTGAACCGCGTCGACTGCGTCGTTTGTGGAGACTCTCGAGGCCGAGTCACGACGACGATCTTGCATGTCGTACCGGACGCGGTTCAGTTTTTAGCCCTTGGCCTCGAGCGCCGGGTTCCGTTCTCGAACGAACCCTCGGCGGTCGGCCGATTGCTGATCATCGTCATTGTAGGCAGGAGATAAGATCTTGAAAGATCTACTGAAAATCATCAAGCAGCAGGGTCAGGCACTGGAATTCGACGCGATCAAGATCGGACTCGCCTCTCCCGAGATGATCCGTTCCTGGTCCTACGGCGAGGTCAAGAAGCCGGAAACGATCAACTACCGCACTTTCAAGCCGGAGCGCGACGGGCTGTTTTGCGCCAAGATCTTCGGCCCGATCACGGACTACGAGTGCATCTGCGGCAAATACAAGCGCCTGAAGCATCGTGGCGTCGTCTGCGAGAAGTGCGGTGTGGAGGTCACGCTGGCCAAGGTTCGGCGCGAGCGCATGGGTCATATCGATCTGGCGAGCCCGGTGGCGCACATCTGGTTCTTGAAGTCCCTGCCGTCGCGAATCGGTCTGCTGCTCGATATGACCCTGCGCGACATCGAGCGCATCCTCTATTTCGAGTCCTTCGTGGTGGTGGACCCGGGCCTCGTGGTCGATCTGGAGCGTGGCCAGCTGCTCAACGACGAGCAGTATCTCGAAGCCCTGGAGGCGAACGGCGACGAGTTCGACGCGCGCATGGGTGCGGAGGCCGTCTACGAGCTACTGCGCACCATCAAGATGGAGGACGAGGTCCGGCGCATGCGCGAGGAGATCGAGACCACCAACTCCGAGACCAAGATCAAGAAGCTCTCCAAGCGCTTGAAGCTCATGGAATCGCTGATGGCCTCGGGCAATCGCCCGGAGTGGATGATCCTCACCGTCCTGCCGGTCCTGCCCCCGGAGCTGCGCCCCTTGGTGCCGCTGGACGGCGGTCGTTTCGCGACCTCGGATCTGAACGATCTCTATCGTCGGGTCATCAACCGCAACAACCGTCTCAAGCGCCTCCTCGATCTGGTCGCGCCCGACATCATCGTGCGCAACGAAAAGCGCATGCTGCAGGAGTCGGTCGACGCCTTGCTCGACAACGGCCGGCGCGGTCGTGCGATTACGGGCACCAACAAGCGCCCGCTCAAGTCGCTCGCCGACATGATCAAGGGCAAGCAGGGCCGGTTCCGCCAGAACCTGCTCGGCAAGCGTGTCGACTACTCGGGCCGCTCGGTCATCGTGGTCGGTCCGACCCTGATGCTGCATCAGTGCGGTTTGCCCAAGCGCATGGCGCTCGAGCTCTTCAAGCCCTTCATCTTCAGCAAGCTGCAACTGCGCGGCCTGGCGGCGACCATCAAGGCCGCCAAGAAGATGGTCGAGCGCGGCACGCCCGAGGTGTGGGACATCCTCGACGAGGTCATCCGCGAGCATCCGGTGATGTTGAACCGTGCGCCGACCTTGCATCGACTCGGCATCCAGGCGTTCGAGCCGGTGCTGATCGAGGGCAAGGCGATCCAACTCCATCCGCTGGTCTGTACCGCCTTCAACGCGGACTTCGACGGCGACCAGATGGCGGTGCACGTGCCGCTGTCGCTCGAGGCGCAGCTCGAAGCGCGTGCGCTCATGATGGCCTCCAACAACATCCTCTCTCCGGCCAACGGCGAGCCCATCATCGTGCCCTCGCAGGACGTGGTGCTCGGGCTCTATTACATGACCCGCGAGCGCGTGAACGCGAAGGGCGAGGGCAGCGTCTTCTCCGATATCGACGAGGCGCGCCGCGCCTACGAGACCGGTCATGCCGATCTGCATGCGCGCTGCAAGGTGCGTATCCGCGAGGTGATCAAGCACAAGGACGGCTCGCTGCACGAGAACACGGCGATCCGGGAGACCACCCTGGGTCGTGCCTTGGTGTTCGCCATCGTTCCCGACGGACTGCCGTTCGATCTGGTCGACCGTGCGCTCGGCAAGAAGCAGATCTCGCGCTTGATCAATATCTGCTATCGCCAGCTCGGTCTGAAGGAGACCGTGGTCTTCGCCGACCAGGTCATGTACATGGGCTTCCGCATGGCGACGCGTTCCGGCGTCTCGATCGGTCTGGAAGACATGGCCGTCCCGGAAGAGAAAGCGGGGATCCTCGCCGCCGCCGAGAAGGAGGTCAAGGAGATCCAGGACCAATACGCGTCCGGTCTCGTGACCAACGGCGAGCGCTACAACAAGGTCGTCGACATCTGGTCGCACACCAACGATCGCGTCGCCAAGTCCATGATGAGCAAGCTCGGCAAGGACAGCGTCATCGATCGCGACGGCAACGAGGTGACTCAGGATTCGTTCAATTCCATCTACATGATGGCCGACTCCGGCGCGCGTGGCTCGGCGGCACAGATCCGGCAGCTCGCCGGTATGCGCGGTCTCATGGCCAAGCCGGACGGCTCCATCATCGAGACGCCGATCACCGCGAACTTCCGCGAGGGTCTGAACGTTATCCAGTACTTCATCTCGACGCACGGTGCACGTAAGGGTCTGGCCGACACGGCGCTCAAGACCGCCAACTCGGGTTATCTGACTCGTCGTCTGGTCGACGTCGCGCAGGACATGGTGGTGCTCGAGGTGGATTGCGGCACCGAGGGTGGGTTGATCATGACCCCCATCATCGAGGGCGGCGACGTGGTCGAGCCCTTGCGCGAGCGCATCCTCGGACGCGTGGCGGCCGTCGATGTCTATCAGCCCGGCACCGAGGAGCTGGTCTGCGAGGCAGGTACTCTGCTCGACGAGTCCTGGGTTGAGCGCTTCGAGACCTTCGGCATCGATCAAGTCCGCGTGCGCTCGCCGATCACCTGCGAGTCGCGTCTCGGTGTCTGCGCCCAGTGCTACGGACGCGATCTGGCGCGGGGCCATCGCGTCAACCTCGGCGAGGCGGTCGGTGTCATCGCGGCACAGTCGATCGGCGAGCCTGGCACGCAGTTGACCATGCGGACCTTCCACATCGGCGGTGCGGCATCGCGGGCCGCGGCGGTCAACAGCATCGACATCAAGAACGCCGGCTCGGTACGTCTTCACAACATCAAGGTGGTCGAGCATCACTCGGGCAAGAACCTGGTTGCGGTCTCGCGCTCCGGCGAGCTGACGGTCGTCGACGATCGCGGGCTCGAGAAGGAGCGCTACAAGGTGCCCTACGGTGCCAGCCTGCGTGCCGCAGACGGCGACCCCGTAAAACCCGGCGACGTCGTGGCCAACTGGGATCCGCATACCCATCCGGTCGTCACCGAGGTGGCCGGTAAGCTCGCCTTCGAGGACTTCATCGAGGGCGTGACGGTCCAGGGCCAGGTCGACGACGTGACGGGTCTGACCTCGCGCGTGGTGATCGATCCCAAGCAGCGGCCTTCCTCGGGCAAGGATCTGCGCCCGATGGTCAAGCTGCTTGACGAGGACGGCAACGAGCTCAAGATCGCGGGCACCGACCTCCCGGCGCGTTACTTCCTGCCCGCGGGTGCGATTGTCGGCGTCGAGGACGGGGCCAACGTGGGCGTGGGCGATATCCTGGCGCGTATCCCGCAGGAGTCGAGTAAGACACGCGACATCACCGGCGGTCTGCCGCGTGTTGCCGACCTGTTCGAGGCCCGCAAGCCCAAAGAAGCGGCCTTGCTCGCGGAGGCCAGCGGTACGATCGGCTTCGGCAAGGACACCAAGGGCAAGCAGCGCCTCGTCATCACCATGGACGACGGCGAGACGGTCGAAGAGCTGATTCCGAAGTGGCGCAACGTCAACGTCTTCGAAGGAGAGCGCGTGGAGCGCGGCGAGATCATCGCCGACGGCGAGCTGGCCTCCCACGACATCCTGCGCTTGAAGGGTGTCACCGCCTTGGCCGAATACCTCGTCAAGGAGATCCAGGACGTCTATCGGCTGCAGGGCGTGAAGATCAACGACAAGCACATCGAGGTCATCGTTCGCCAGATGCTGCGCAAGGTCGAGGTCACCTCCGCGGGCGACACCCGCTTGCTGCGCGGCGAGCAGGTCGAGCATGCGCACCTGATGGACGAGAACAAGCGGGTCATGGCCGAAGGTAAGCAGCCGGCGCTCTACGAGCCTCTGCTGCTCGGGATCACCAAGGCGTCGCTGGCGACCGAGTCGTTTATCTCGGCTGCGTCCTTCCAGGAGACGACTCGCGTCTTGACCGAGGCCGCGGTGCGCGGCTCCACGGACCGCTTGGCCGGTCTGAAAGAGAACGTCATCGTCGGTCGTCTGATCCCCGCGGGATCCGGTCTTGCGCATCACCAGGAGCGGCGCCGGCAGCGGCAAATGGAGATGCCGGCCTCCGGTAAGGTCGAGATGGCGACCGAGGAGCTTGAAGAGGCATTGAAGAAGGCGCTCAATACCTCCGACGCAGGGTGACTTCGGTTCACGCGTTGCTGCGGGGCGCCGCCTCGGCGTACCCGCATCTTTCGCGTCGCACGCGACCGGAGCGACACACCGCTTCGGAGCGCAGGGTATGGCTAACCGGTTGACACCACCGGTCCTCCTCCCTATACTGCTCGGTCTCAGCTAGACGGCTCCGCGCCGTCTAGCCTCTTTTTTTCTAGGTCTGGTTCCTTGGTCTGGGCATCCATCCGCCCGGTCCCCGAGTCGATCGATCGCATACGTGCGGCTGTGCCGTCTTATTCAGTCGGCCCGCGGTCGCGCAAGAGTGATTTTTACGCTTGTGTTTTCGGCGCCGTTGCGCCTTTGGAGACTGATTGCATGGCAACGATCAACCAACTCGTGCGCAAGCCCCGCAAGCGTGTCGTGGCGAAGAGCACCGTTCCTGCGCTCGAAGCCTGTCCTCAGCGGCGTGGCGTCTGTACGCGGGTTTATACCACGACCCCGAAGAAGCCGAACTCCGCTTTGCGTAAGGTTGCTCGCGTTCGGTTGACCAATGGCTACGAGGTTGCCTCCTACATTGGTGGCGAAGGTCACAACCTCCAAGAGCATTCGGTGGTGCTGATTCGCGGCGGACGTGTCAAGGATCTTCCCGGTGTGCGCTATCACACGGTGCGCGGCACGCTGGACACCTCGGGTGTCGAGAAGCGGCGTCAGGGCCGTTCCAAGTACGGCGCCAAGCGTCCCAAGAAGTGATCCGGTCGCCGGATCGGTCAGCCCAATTGAGTGAAATCGGAGTCTAAAACAACATGCCGAGAAGACGCGTTGCCGCCCGTCGCCAGATCCTTCCCGATCCGAAGCACGGAAGCGAGCTCCTGACCAAGTTCATCAACATGATGATGGAAGACGGTAAGAAGTCCGTCGCCGAGCGCATTATCTACACGGCGCTGGATCAGGTCACCGAGAAGAAAGGTGGGCGTCCGGTCGAGCTGCTCGAGCAGGCGATGGACAACGTGCGTCCGGCGGTCGAGGTGAAATCCCGGCGTGTCGGCGGCGCGACCTATCAGGTTCCGGTCGAAGTCCGTTCGACGCGGCGCAACTCGCTGGCGATGCGCTGGATCATCGACGCGGCGCGCAAGCGCTCCGAGAAGTCGATGGCGTTGCGTTTGGCCGGCGAGCTGATGGATGCCGCGGATTCGCGCGGCTCCGCCGTGAAGAAAAAAGAAGACACGCATCGGATGGCCGAAGCTAACAAGGCCTTCTCGCATTACCGCTGGTAGTCAGCAGCGTAGACCGAGTTTCATTCAATCAGGGCGGATACAGTCGTGGCACGTAGCACCCCAATCGAGCGGTATCGCAATCTCGGCATCATGGCGCACATCGATGCCGGGAAGACAACGACCACCGAGCGCGTTCTCTTCTATACGGGTGTCTCGCACAAGCTCGGCGAGGTGCACGACGGCGCCGCCACCATGGACTGGATGGAGCAGGAGCAGGAGCGCGGAATCACCATTACCTCCGCTGCGACAACCTGTTTCTGGAAGGGAATGAGCCGGGAGCGTCCCGAGCATCGGATCAACATCATCGATACGCCCGGCCACGTCGATTTCACGATCGAGGTCGAGCGCTCGCTGCGGGTGCTCGACGGTGCCTGTGCGGTGTTCTGCGCCGTGGGTGGTGTTGAGCCGCAGTCGGAGACCGTCTGGCGCCAAGCCGATAAGTACGGTGTGCCGCGAATCGCGTTTGTGAACAAGATGGACCGCATGGGCGCGAATTTCTTTCGTGTCGTGCAGCAGGTCAAGGACCGGCTCGGCGGCAATGCCGTGCCGATCCAGGTGCCGATCGGTGCCGAAGAGGACTTCAAGGGCGTCGTCGATCTCGTGCAGATGAAGGCGGTCTACTGGGACGAAGCGTCCCGCGGCATGGAATACGAGCTGCGCGACATCCCCGAGGATCTTCAGGATCTTTGCGAGGAATGGCGCGAGCACATGGTCGAGGCGGCAGCCGAGGCCAACGAAGAACTGATGGAGAAGTATCTCGAAGGTCAACCGCTGACCGAAGCCGAGATCATGTTTGGTCTGCGTGCGCGCACTCTAAGGAGCGAAGTCGTTCCGATGATGTGCGGCTCGGCCTTTAAGAACAAGGGCGTGCAGGCCATGCTGGATGCCGTCATCGACTACATGCCGTCGCCGGTCGACGTGCCGGCCATCAAGGGCATTCTCGACGACAAGGACGAATCCGAAGGCGAGCGCCCGGCATCCGACGATGCGCCCTTTGCCGCACTGGCGTTCAAGATCGCGACCGACCCCTTTGTCGGTACGCTGACCTTCTTCCGTGCCTATTCGGGAGTGCTCAAGTCCGGGGATACCATCTACAACCCGGTCAAGCACAAGAAGGAGCGCATCGGCCGCATCCTGCAGATGCACGCCAACGAGCGTCAGGAGATCAAGGAGGTCCACGCCGGCGATATCGCTGCAGCGGTCGGGCTGAAGGATGTCACCACGGGTGACACCCTGTGCGATCTCAACAAGGTGATTACGCTCGAGCGTATGGAGTTCCCGGAGCCGGTCATCTCGGTTGCGGTGGAGCCCAAGACGAAGAGCGACCAGGAGAAGATGGGCGTCGCCCTCTCGAAGCTGGCGCAGGAGGATCCGTCCTTCCGCGTGCACACCGACGAGGAATCTGGCCAGACCATCATCTCCGGGATGGGCGAGCTGCATCTGGAGATCATCGTCGATCGGATGCGTCGCGAGTTCAAGGTCGAGGCCAACGTCGGTGCGCCGCAGGTCAGCTACCGCGAGACGATCCGCAAGAGCGTCGAGCAGGAAACCAAGTTTGCGCGTCAGTCCGGTGGACGCGGTCAGTACGGTCATGTCTATCTGAGGATCGAGCCGCAAGAGGCGGGTGTCGGATACGAGTTCGTCAACGCGATCGTCGGCGGTACCGTTCCGAAGGAATACATTCCGGCTGTCGACAAAGGCATCCAGGAGGCCATGAAGAACGGTATTTTGGCCGGCTTTCCGATGGTGGATATCAAGGTCACGCTCTACGACGGCTCCTACCATGAGGTCGACTCGAGCGAAATGGCCTTCAAGATCGCCGGCTCGATGGGCATCAAGGAAGGGGCGGCCAAGGCCAAGCCGGTCTTGCTCGAGCCCATCATGAAGGTCGAGGTCGTGACGCCCGAAGAGAACATGGGCGATGTCATGGGCGATCTGAATAGTCGTCGCGGCATGATCCAGGGGATGGACGATGCGCCATCCGGGAAGATCATCCGTGCAGAGGTCCCCTTGTCCGAGATGTTCGGCTATGCGACGGACCTCCGGTCGGCCACCCAAGGGCGGGCGACCTACAGCATGGAGTTCTGTAAGTACAACGAAGTGCCCGCCAGCATTGCCGAAGCGGTCTCCAAGAAACAGTAACGAGCGACAGGGGTAGAGTGGGATGTCCAAAGCAAAATTCGAGCGCAGCAAGCCACACGTGAACGTCGGCACGATCGGCCACGTCGACCACGGCAAGACGACCTTGACGGCGGCGATCACGACGCACCAGGCGAAGCAATTCGGCGGTGAGGCGCGCGCCTACGACCAGATCGACAATGCCCCGGAAGAGCGCGAGCGCGGGATCACGATCGCCACGGCGCACGTGGAGTACGAGACGAAGAACCGTCACTACGCCCATGTGGACTGCCCCGGCCACGCCGACTACGTGAAGAACATGATCACGGGTGCGGCGCAGATGGACGGTGCGATCCTGGTGGTGAGCGCGGCGGACGGCCCGATGCCGCAGACCCGCGAGCACATCCTGCTGTCGCGTCAGGTCGGCGTGCCCTACATCGTGGTGTACCTGAACAAGGCCGACATGGTCGACGACGCCGAGCTGCTCGAGCTGGTGGAGATGGAAGTGCGCGAGCTGCTCTCGAGCTACGACTTCCCCGGCGACGACACCCCGATCGTGACCGGTTCGGCGAAGCTCGCACTGGAAGGCGACGCCTCCGAGATCGGCACCCTGTCGATCGACCGTTTGATGGAAGCGCTCGACACCTACATTCCGCAGCCCGAGCGTGCGGTGGACGGTGCCTTCCTGATGCCGATCGAGGACGTCTTCTCGATCTCCGGGCGTGGCACCGTGGTGACCGGACGCATCGAGCGCGGCATCGTGAAGGTCGGTGAAGAGGTCGAGATCGTCGGCATCAAGGACACCGTGAAGACCACCTGCACGGGTGTGGAGATGTTCCGCAAGCTGCTTGACCAGGGGCAGGCCGGAGACAACGTCGGCGTGCTGCTGCGCGGCACCAAGCGTGAAGACGTGGAGCGCGGCCAGGTGTTGGCCAAGCCCAAGTCGATCAATCCGCACACCCATTTCGAAGCCGAAGTGTACGTGCTGAGCAAGGAAGAGGGCGGCCGTCACACCCCGTTCTTCAACGGCTACCGTCCGCAGTTCTACTTCCGCACCACCGACGTGACCGGCGCCTGCGAGCTGCCCGAGGGCATCGAGATGGTGATGCCCGGGGACAACGTGAAGATGACGATCAAGCTGATTGCGCCGATCGCCATGGAAGAAGGGTTGCGCTTTGCAGTGCGCGAAGGCGGCCGCACCGTCGGTGCCGGCGTCGTCGCGAAGATCATCGAGTAAAGGCATGAACAACCAGAGAATTCGTATTCGCCTGAAGGCGTTCGACCATCGCTTGATCGATCAATCAGCTCGCGAGATCGTCGATACGGCCAAGCGTACAGGCGCACAGGTGCGTGGTCCGGTTCCGCTTCCTTCCAAGAAGGAACGCTTCACCATCCTCGTCTCGCCGCACGTCAACAAGGACGCGCGCGACCAATACGAGCTGCGGACACACAAGCGCCTGATGGATATCGTCGACCCGACCGACAAGACGGTCGACGCACTGATGAAATTGGATCTGGCCGCGGGCGTCGACGTCCAGATTAAGTTGAGCTGAGGACGAACCCATGGCGATCGGATTGATTGGGCGTAAGGCCGGCATGACCCGGCTGTTCAGCGAAGACGGCGACAGCATTCCTGTCACTGTCATCGAGGTGCAGCCGAACCGGGTCAGCCAGGTCAAGTCTGCCGAGACTGACGGCTATAGCGCGATTCAGGTCGCCTTCGGGAATCGGAGGGCCTCGCGCGTCACCAAGCCGATGGCCGGCCACTATGCCAAGGCGGGTGTCGAGGCGGGCGAGTGCCTGCGCGAATTCCGTCTGGAGAGCGGCGAGGGTGCCGATCTCGCCGTCGGCTCCGAGATTTCGGTCGACATCTTTGCGCCCGGCCAAAAGGTCGACGTGCGGGGAGTGACCAAGGGCCGCGGTTTCGCAGGTGCAATCAAGCGGCATCATTTTGCCGGTCAGGATGCAACCCACGGCAACTCGCTGTCGCATCGTGCCCCGGGCTCGATCGGTCAGAACCAGTCGCCGGGTCGCGTCTTCAAAGGCAAAAAGATGGCGGGTCACCTCGGCGCGGCCAATCGCTGCACGCAGAACCTCGAGGTCGTGCGTGTCGACGCCGATCGGCAGCTTCTGTTGGTGCGCGGCGGCGTTCCCGGTCCGACCGGCGGCCGGCTGGTCGTGTTGCCGTCCGTGAAGCACAAGAACAAGGGTTAAGCACTCATGGAGCTCACGATACGAAACGATGCCGGCGGGTCCAGTCTGCAGGTTGCAGACGCCGTCTTCGGGGTCGACTACAAGCCGGGTCTGATTCACCAGGTCGTCAACGCCTACATGGCCGGCGCGCGCGCCGGAACCCGGGCGCAAAAGACGCGTGCCGAGGTCTCGGGCGGCGGCGCGAAGCCGTGGCGGCAGAAAGGCACCGGTCGGGCACGTGCGGGTAGCTCGCGCAGTCCGATCTGGCGCTCGGGCGGCGTGACCTTCGCCGCGAAGCCGCAGGATTACAGCCAAAAAGTCAACCGCAAGATGTATCGCGGCGCAGTGCGCTCGATTCTGTCCGAGCTGGTCCGCCAAGGGCGTCTGGTCGTCGTCGACGATCTGCATGTCGAGGCACCCAAGACCAAGGAGCTGCTGGCGCTTCTGAAGCGCCACGAGCTGACGGACGTGCTCATGTTGACCGACGGCTTCAACGACAACCTTTACTTGGCCTCGCGCAACATCCCGAAGGTCGATGTGATGGCGGTTCAAGACGTCGACCCGGTCAGTATGGTTGCCTTCGACACCGTGCTCGTCACCGAGGCGGCAGTGAAGTACCTGGAGGAGCGGCTGGCATGAACAACGAGCGTCTCATGAACGTCCTGTTGGCGCCGCTCGTCTCCGAGAAGACGACTCGGGCCGGCGACCTTGCCGGTCAATACGGTTTCCGTGTTGCGACCGATGCAACCAAGCGAGAGATCGCACGCGCTGTCGAGCTGATGTTCAACGTCAAGGTCGATGGGGTACAGGTGCTGAACGTCAAGGGTAAAAACAAGCGGCACGGCCAACGCCTCGGCAAGCGCAACGACTGGCGCAAAGCGTATGTGCGTCTCGAAGCCGGCCAAGACATCGACTTCGGCGGCGGCGCCTGAACGGGCCGGCCCACAGCAGCGGATAGACCAAGATGGCAATCGTAAAGACCAAACCGACTTCGGCCGGGCGGCGTTTCGTCGTCAAGGTGCAGTCGCCCGAGCTGCATAAAGGCGCGCCCTACGGGCCGCTCGTCGAGAAGAAGGCGAAGCATGGCGGGCGCAACAACCTCGGACGCATCACCGTGCGTCATCAGGGTGGCGGACATAAGCAGCACTATCGTCTTGTTGACTTCAAGCGCAACAAGGAAGGTGTTCCGGCGGTTGTCGAGCGGCTCGAGTACGACCCGAACCGTACGGCCCATTTGGCCCTTTTGAAATATGCCGACGGTGAGCGAGCGTACATCATCGCGCCCAAAGGTTTGGCTGTCGGTGGCCGTGTCGAGGCCGGCGAGGCCGCGCCCATCAGCGCGGGCAATTGCATGCCGTTGCGCAACGTTCCCGTGGGCACCCAGGTGCATTGTATCGAGATGCGCCCCGGTAAGGGTGCACAGATCGCGCGGGCCGCGGGCAGCTCGGCGCAGCTCGTTGCACGCGACGGCAAGAGTGCGACTCTGCGGTTGCGTTCCGGGGAGATGCGCAAGATTCATGTCGACTGCCGTGCCGTGATCGGCGAGGTCGGCAACAGCGAAAACTCTCTGCGCAAGCTCGGCAAAGCCGGTGCATCGCGCTGGCGGGGTGTACGGCCGACCGTCCGCGGTGTGGTCATGAACCCGGTTGATCATCCGCATGGCGGCGGCGAAGGCCGGACCTCCGGCGGGCGTCACCCGGTGACACCTTGGGGCGTGCCGACCAAGGGTCACAAGACACGCAAGAATAAGCGGACCGACGCGATGATCGTCCGACGTCGCGGACGCAAGTAAACAAGGCGAGGTTGAGCAAGTGCCACGTTCGATTCGAAAAGGACCCTTTGTCGACCACCATCTGATCAAGAAGGTCGAAGAGGCGGTCGCGCAAAACAGCAAGCGCCCCATCAAGACTTGGTCACGCCGTTCCATGGTGCTGCCCGAGATGGTTGGGTTGACCATTGCGGTCCACAACGGGCGTCTGCACGTGCCGGTGCTCGTCAACGAAAACATGATCGGCCACAAGCTCGGTGAGTTTGCATTGACCCGGACCTACCGGGGACATGCCGCCGACCGCAAGGCGAAGAAGCGCTAGCCGGAGATGGGGATGCGAGCCGAAGCAACACTGAAATATGCACGGGTCTCGGCCCAAAAGGCCCGGCTGATCGCGGACATGATCCGCGGGCGCGACGTCGAAGAGGCCCTGAACACCTTGACCTTCAGCACGCAAAAGAGCGCGCTGATCATCAAGAAGGTTCTGGAGTCGGCGGTCGCCAATGCCGAGCACAACGAAGGCGCCGACATCGACGAACTGAAGGTCGCGTCGATCCAGGTCGACGAGGGCCCGACTATGAAGCGGATCCGCCCGCGTGCTAAAGGTCGTGCGAATCGGATCATGAAACGCACCAGCCACATCCGGCTGACCGTGGCGGAAGGCTAAGGGGACCAGCATGGGACAGAAAGTTCATCCAACCGGCATCCGCCTTGGCATCGTCAAGGACTGGACCTCGAAGTGGTACGCAACGTCGAAGGACTATGCGAATTTCCTCAATACCGACATCGAGGTGAGGTCCTTCCTGCGCAAGGAATTGGCCAAGGCGTCGGTGAGTCGAATTCAGATCGATCGCCCGGCCAAGAATGCCCACATCACCATCCACACGGCACGTCCGGGTGTGGTGATCGGCAAGAAGGGCGAGGATATCGATAAGCTGCGTGCCAAGGTCTCCAAGATGATGGGGATCCCGGTTCACATCAGCATCGAGGAGATCCGTAAGCCCGAGCTGGATGCGCAGCTCGTCGCCGAAGGGATCGCGCAGCAGCTCGAGCGCCGCATCATGTTCCGACGCGCAATGAAGCGCGCGATTCAGAACACCATGCGGCTCGGCGCCGAAGGCGTTCGGGTCAACGTTGCCGGTCGTCTGAACGGTGCCGAGATTGCACGGACCGAGTGGGCGCGCGAGGGCCGAGTCCCGCTGCATACGCTGCGTGCCGACATCGATTACGGCTTCGCCGAGGCGCGGACCACCTACGGTGTGATCGGCGTGAAGGTCTGGATCTTCAAAGGCGAGGTATTCGGTGATCAGATCCCCGAGGAACCGGCGCCGAAGGCGTCCGCAAGAAGGGGTTAAGTCATGCTGCAACCAAAACGCACAAAATTTCGCAAGCAACACAAAGGCCGCAACCGTGGTCTTGCGCAGAGCGGCAACAAGGTCAGCTTCGGCGATTTCGGGTTGAAGGCGGTCGGCCGCGGTCGACTCACGGCGCGCCAGATCGAGGCCGCGCGACGTGCCATCACGAGAAAGGTCAAGCGTGGCGGAAAGCTCTGGATCCGCGTATTTCCGGACAAGCCGGTGTCCAAGAAGCCACTCGAAGTCCGTATGGGTAAGGGCAAGGGTAACGTGGAGTATTGGGTGGCTCTGATTCAGCCGGGCCGCGTGCTCTACGAGATCGAGGGCGTGACCGAAGAGCTGGCCCGCGAGGCGTTCGAGCTGGCTGCGGCCAAGCTCCCGGTGCAGACCACCTTTGAGAGACGGATGATCCTGTGATGAAGGCGAACGAGCTTAGAACGCGCAGCCCCGAGGACCTCCAGAAGGAGCTGATGAACCTGTTGCGCGAGCAATTCAACCTGCGGATGCAGAGGGGCACCGGACAATTGTCCAAGCCCTCGCAAATGAAGGCCGTGCGTCGGGAGATCGCTCGTGTGAAAACGATTATGGGCGAGCAGAAGGCGGGTACGACATCATGAGCGAAGAGACGACCAGCAATCCGAGCAGCAACCGGACACTCGACGGACGGGTGACCAGCAGCGCGATGGACAAGACCGTCACGGTGCTCATCGAGCGCAAGGTCAAGCATCCCTTGTACGGCAAGTTCATGCGTCGCTCGACCAAGATCCATGCTCACGACGAAGAGAACGCCTGCTCCGAAGGCGATCTGGTTCGGGTCGAGCAGTGCCGTCCGTTGTCCAAGACCAAGACGTGGCGCTTGATCGAGATCATCGAAAAGGCTCGTTGAGACCGGTCGTGGAGGCCCCGCTTCCGAGAGGATCGCGGTGGACGCCGAGAAAACAGGTCATCCGAGCAGCACAACAGGTTTTAGGTAAACAACAATGATTCAGATGCAGACCGATCTCAGCGTCGCCGACAACAGCGGCGCACGGCGGGTGCAGTGCATCAAGGTGCTCGGCGGATCGCATCGGCGTTACGCGGGCATCGGCGATGTCATCAAGGTCACCGTCAAGGACGCCATTCCGCGTGGCAAGGTCAAGAAGGGCGATGTCTACAACGCGGTCGTGGTGCGTACGCGCAAAGGCGTGCGCCGTCCGGATGGCTCGACCGTGCGTTTCGACGGCAACGCTGCCGTCCTCTTGAACAACCAGCTTCAGCCGATCGGGACCCGTATCTTCGGGCCGGTGACGCGCGAGCTCCGCGGCGAGCGGTTCATGAAGATCATCTCGCTCGCGCCTGAAGTTTTGTAGGGGGCCGGGAGAGATGCAGAAGATCAAGAAGGGTGACGACGTCATGGTCATCACCGGCAAAGACAAAGGCAAGCGAGGCACGGTGTTGAAGGTGCTCGACAAGGATCATGTGGTTGTCGAGAACATCAACATTGCCCGGAAGCATCAGAAGGCGAATCCGCAGGCCGGCGAGCCGGGCGGGATCGTCGACAAGGTGATGCCGATCCAGGTGTCCAACGTCGCGCTCTACAACCCGCAGAAAGGCGGCCCGGATCGAGTCGGTTTCAAGATTCTCGAAGACGGCCGAAAGGTGCGCGTATTCAAGTCGGACGGCGAAGTCGTCGACGTCTGACCGAAGGAAACGAGATGACCAGACTACAGAAAGATTACCAGGATCGTATCGTCGGCCAGTTGCGCGAGCGGTTCGGCTTCAAGAGCGTCATGCAGGTTCCGCGCATCGAGAAGATCACCCTCAATATGGGTGTCGGCGAGGCGATCGCGGACAAGAAGGTCATGGATAACGCCGTGGCCGATCTGCGTCTCATCGCCGGGCAGCAGCCCATCGTGACCTTCGCACGCAAATCCGTCGCGGGCTTCAAGATCCGCGAAGGTTGGCCGATCGGCTGTAAGGTGACGCTGCGCCGCGAGCGGATGTACGAGTTCCTGGACCGTCTGGTCAGCGTCGCCATCCCGCGTATCCGCGACTTTCGCGGCCTGAGCGCGAAGGCGTTCGACGGACGCGGCAACTACTCGATGGGCGTGCGCGAGCAGATCATTTTCCCCGAGATCGATTACGACAAGATCGATACCTTGCGGGGTCTGGATATCACCATCACGACGACGGCGCGGACGGACGAAGAAGGGCGTGCGCTGCTCGAGGCGTTCCACTTCCCATTCCGCACCTGAGGTCGAGACGATGGCGAAAAAGAGTATGATCGCGCGCGATCACAAGCGCACCCTGATTGCAGCCCGTTTTGCCGGGAAGCGTGCGGCCTTGAAGGCCGTGATCAACGACCGCGGCGCAAGCGGCGAGCAGGTCGAAGAGGCGCTGGCGAAGCTGCAGCAGCTTCCGCGCGATGCCGGTCCGACGCGTCAGCAACGGCGCTGCCGGGTCAGCGGGCGTCCGCATGCGGTCTACCGCAAGTTCGGACTCTCGCGCAACAAGATCCGCGAGGCGGTGATGCGCGGCGATGCGCCCGGCGTCGTCAAGGCGAGTTGGTAAGATAGACATCTAGACCCCTACCGATGCGGTCAACCAGGCCGTGTCGGTTCATTGAAACCTGACGGGTATCGCACCGATGAGGTGGCCTGACCCCCGGAGAAGCTCATGAGTATGTCGGATCCGATTGCGGATATGCTGACGCGTATCCGCAACGGCCAGCAGCGCGGCAAGATCACGATCGCGATGCCTTCGTCCAAGCAAAAGGTCGCGATCGCGAACCTGCTGAAGGCCGAGGGTTACATCGCCGACGCGACCGTCGAGGCGAATGGCAACAAACCCGAGTTGGTGGTCAAGCTCAAGTATTTCCGGGGCAAACCCGTGATTGAGCAGCTTACCCGTGTCTCGCGTCCCGGCCTGCGGATCTACCGCGGCAAGGACGACCTGCCCAAGGTCTGGGCGGGACTCGGGATCGCGATCGTCTCCACGTCCCAAGGCTTGATGACCGACCGTGCTGCCCGCCAAGCGGGCCACGGTGGCGAGATCATCGCCTACGTCGCTTAAGAGGATCCGATCATGTCACGAGTCGCAAAGGCGCCGATTGTCCTGCCGAAAGGTGTGACGGTCGAGATCTCGGGCCAGGACGTCAAGGTCAAGGGCTCGAAGGGAACCCTGGAGTGGTCCGTCCACCCCGCGGTGAATCTGTCGCAGGTCGACGGAGAGCTCCGGTTCGCTCCTGCCGAAGGGCACGAGAATGCCTGGGCCATGGCGGGGACCACACGCGCTCTGCTGAACAACATGGTGGTGGGTTGCAGCACGGGTTTCGTGCGCAAGCTTTCGCTGGTTGGTGTCGGCTACCGCGCGCAGTCGAAGGGCGATGTGCTCAACCTGAGCCTGGGTTTCTCCCATCCGATCGATTATCCGGTTCCCGCGGGCATCACGATCGAGACCCCGAGCCAGACGGAGATCGTCGTCACGGGTGCCGACAAACAGCGCGTCGGTCAGGTTGCCTCGGAGATCCGAGGATTCCGGCCGCCGGAGCCCTACAAGGGTAAAGGCGTGCGTTACGCGGACGAAGACGTCCTGCGTAAGGAAGCCAAGAAGAAATAGGGGTCTCAGATACAATGGACAAGAAACAAGCTCGCTTGCGTCGCGCGACGCGGGCACGGGCGAAGATTCGCGAATTGGGTGTGTTTCGGTTGTGCGTTCATCGCACCCCGCGCCACATCTACGCCCAAGTCATCGCGCCCGAAGGCAACCGCGTCGTGGCCAGCGCCTCGACGGTGGAGCCGACGCTTCGCGAAGCCATTCCGGGTCACAAGGGCAACATCGGCGCAGCGGCGACCATCGGCAAGGCGATTGCCGAGCGCGCTCTTTCCGCCGGCGTCGAGACCGTAGCCTTCGACCGCTCCGGGTTTCGCTATCATGGCCGTCTCAAGGCGCTGGCGGATGCCGCGCGTGAGAGCGGGCTGAAATTCTAGGGGTAAGAGTATGGCGAACTTCAATCCGAAGAACGAGGGAGACGATCTCCTCGAGAAGCTGGTCGCGGTCAACCGCGTTGCCAAGGTCGTCAAGGGCGGGCGCCAATTCGGTTTCGCCGCCTTGACGGTGGTGGGCGACGGCAAGGGTCGCGTCGGTTTCGGTCGCGGCAAGGCCCGCGAGGTGCCGGTGGCGATCCAGAAGGCGATGGAAAACGCACGCAAGAACATGATCGAGGTGAAGCTCAACGGCAGCACCCTGCAGTACCCGCTCAACGGGCGGCACGGTGCGGCGAAGGTCTTCATGCAGCCGGCATCCGAAGGTACCGGGATCATCGCCGGCGGCGCCATGCGCGCTGTCTTCGAGGTTCTGGGCGTCCAGAACGTGCTGGCCAAGTGCATCGGGACGAACAACCCGATCAACGTGGTTCGCGCGACGGTTCAGGGGCTACGGACCATGAACGATCCCGAGACCATTGCCGCAAAGCGCGGTAAGACGGTCGCCGAGATCCTGGGGTAGACGATGGCCGACAAAAAGATGATGAAGGTGAAGCTCGTGCGCAGCGTTCACGGACGCCTCGCCAACCACAAGGCATGCGTGCGCGGTCTCGGCCTGCGTCGCATGAACCATGTGGTCGAGGTCGAGGACACCCCCTGCACGCGCGGCATGGTGAACACCGTGTCTTACATGGTTTCGATCGTGGAGGAGTCTCGCGATGCGGCTCAATGATCTCAAGCCCGATCCGGGCAGTCGCCCCGGCGCCAAGCGCGTCGGTCGCGGCATCGGCAGCGGCCTGGGCAAGACCTGCGGTCGCGGCCATAAGGGGCAGAAGTCCCGCAAAGGCGGCTTCCACAAGGTCGGCTTCGAAGGCGGTCAGATGCCGTTGCAGCGTCGTCTGCCGAAGGTCGGCTTCCGGTCCCGCACGGCGGCGACACGTGCCGAGGTTCGCCTGAGCGAGCTTGCACGCGTGGAAGGCGACACGATCGACCTGCTCGCCCTGGTCCAGGCCCGCGTTGTGAGCCAGTCGATCAAGAGCGCGAAGATCATTGCTTCGGGTGAGGTCGGACGGGCCTTCACGGTTCGCGGCGTGGGTGTCACCAAGGGTGCCCGTGCCGCGATCGAAGCAGCCGGCGGCACGATCGAAGACTAGCTTAAAGGCGCGAATCGGATGGCTAAGAATGTCGGATCGATGGGGCAGACGCTCGGCGGTATGGGGCGTCTGACCGAGCTGCGGGCGCGACTGCTGTTCGTGGTCGGTGCCCTCCTGGTCTATCGCATCGGGACCTTCATTCCGGTTCCGGGCGTGAATCCCGAGGCGCTGGCCATCCTGTTCGACCAAAACCAAGGCTCCATCCTGGACATGTTCAACATGTTCTCGGGCGGCGCCTTGGAGCGTGCGAGTCTGTTTGCGCTCGGGATCATGCCCTACATCTCGGCCTCGATCATCATGCAGTTGATGACGGCCGTGGTCCCGAAGCTTGAGCAGCTGAAAAAGGAAGGCGAATCGGGGCGTCGCAAGATTACCCAATATACGCGCTACGGCACCGTGGTCTTGGCGACCTTCCAGGCCGTGGGGATCTCGATGGCGCTGCAGGGACAGACCGCCGGGGGCTCGGCTCTGGTCAGCCATGCGGGCATGGGCTTCGTCTTTACGGCGACGGTCTCGTTGGTCACCGGAACGATGTTCCTCATGTGGCTCGGCGAGCAGATCACCGAGCGGGGCATCGGCAACGGCATCTCGCTGATCATCTTCGCAGGCATCGTCGCCGGACTGCCGTCCGCGCTGGGCGGGACCTTGGAGTTGGCTCGGACCGGTGAGATGAACTCTCTGGCGGTGTTGGCGCTGTTCGCCATGGCGCTTGCGGTGACGGCCTTCGTCGTGTTCGTCGAGCGAGGTCAACGTCGGATTACCGTGAACTATGCGCGGCGCCAGCAGGGGCGGAAGATGATGCAGGCCCAGAGTACGCATCTGCCTCTGAAGCTGAACATGGCCGGTGTGATTCCGCCGATCTTCGCCTCGAGCATCATCCTGTTCCCCGGCACATTGGGCCAGTGGTTCGGGAGCAGCGAGGACATGCGTTGGTTGGCCGACCTCACCTCGAAGCTGTCGCCCGGCGAGCCCGTCTATGTCCTTTTGTACGCGGCCGCGATCATCTTCTTTTGCTTTTTTTATACCGCCTTGGTCTTCAACGCCAAGGATACGGCCGACAATCTGAAACGCTCCGGGGCCTTCATTCCGGGGATCAGACCCGGCGAGCAGACGGCACGCTACATCGACACCGTGATGACGCGGTTGACCGCGGCAGGTGCGATCTACATCACCGCCGTTTGCCTACTGCCCGAGTTTCTGATCGTCGGTTACAACGTGCCTTTCTACTTCGGCGGCACCTCTTTGCTGATCGTCGTCGTCGTGGTGATGGATTTCATGGCCCAGGTTCAAGCTCACTTGATGTCACATCAATACGAAGGCTTGATGCGGAAGGCAAACCTAAAGTCGCCGGGCGCCGGCATGCTGCGCTGAGTGGCGCTCGAGTCTGAAGGAGAGAACAAATGAAAGTGCGAGCATCCGTTAAGAAGTTGTGCCGGAACTGCAAGATCATCCGTCGCAACGGCACCGTTCGGGTCATCTGCAAGGACCCGCGCCACAAACAACGCCAGGGATAGGATCTCGGGCTTGATTGAAGGCTAAGGTTTGATATACTACGCGGTTTACCCGCTTGGCAATTTGGATTTCAGGGGTTTCTAAGCTATGGCCCGTATCGCCGGCGTCAACATCCCGGACAAGAAGCACGCGGTCATCGCGCTGACTTCGATTTATGGCATCGGCCGCGTGCGTGCCGCTGTGATCTGCGACGCCGCCGGTGTACCGCGCGATGCCAAGGTTCAGAGCCTCACGGAAGAAGAGGTCGACAAGCTCCGCAACGAGGTCGGCAAGTTCTCCGTGGAAGGTGACCTGCGGCGTGAAGTGTCGATGAACATCAAGCGCTTGATGGACCTCGGCTGCAACCGCGGTATTCGCCACCGTCGCGGCTTGCCGTTGCGTGGTCAGCGGACCCGCACGAACGCACGTACCCGTAAGGGTCCGCGTCGTCCCATCAAACGATAAGGGCGCTTGGGCGCAGCGAAAGGGCTGGATAACCTCGAATGGCTAAACCGACTCGTACTGTCAAGAAAAAGATCAAGAAACAGGTGGCGGATGGGATTGCTCACGTCCACGCCTCGTTCAACAATACCATCATCACCATCACGGACCGCCAAGGCAACGTGTTGTCGTGGGCGACCGCAGGCGGCTCCGGGTTCCGGGGATCGCGCAAGAGCACGCCCTTCGCTGCGCAGGTCGCGGCTGATAAGGCCGGCCAAGCGGTCAAGGACTACGGTCTGCGCAACCTCGACGTCAACGTGAAGGGGCCCGGTCCGGGTCGCGAATCCGCGGTGCGTGCACTCAACAACGCCGGATTCAAGATCACGAGCATTACCGACGTGACGCCGATCCCGCACAACGGCTGCCGCCCGCCCAAAAAGCGGCGCGTCTGATACAGGAACAGGTAGAGACATGGCACGTTATACAGGCCCAACCTGCAAACTCGCACGGCGCGAGGGGACCGATCTCGCCCTGAAGAGTCGCGCGCGTTCGCTGGACACCAAGTGCAACCTCGAGAAGCAGCCTGGTCAAACCACGGACCGTCGGCGTCGGCTTTCCGATTACGGTGTGCAGCTTCGCGAGAAGCAGAAGGTTCGCCGGATCTACGGACTGATGGAGCGTCAGTTCCGTAACTACTACAAGAAGGCGGCTCAAGCCAAGGGCGCGACCGGTGAAAACCTGTTGCAGCTCCTTGAGCGGCGCCTCGACAACGTCGTCTACCGGATGGGTTTCGGCGCCACGCGTTCCGAGGCTCGACAGCTGGTCAGCCACAAGGCCATTTTGGTCAACGGCCGGGTCGTCAATATCGCCTCCTACCAAGTCGGCGCCGATGACCATGTCGAGGTCCGAGAGGACGCGAAGAAGCAGGTGCGTGTCCAAAACGCGGTGGCGCTCGCCGAGCAGTATGGCTTCCCCGATTGGGTCGACGTCGATACCAAAGGTTTCAAGGGCGTCTTCAAGCGTATTCCGGATCGCTCGGACCTGCCGGCCGACATCAACGAATCGCTGATCGTCGAGTTGTACTCCAAGTAAGGAGCTTCGTGAGGGGCACTGAATGACTGACGCTATTGGCGAATTTCTCAAACCGCGCATCGTACGTGTCGAGGCGGTCGACGGCAGCTCGACGCATGCGCGGGTTTCCCTGGAGCCGCTCGAACGCGGCTTCGGGCATACCCTCGGCAACGCGTTGCGCCGTATTCTCTTATCCTCGATGGACGGCTGGGCGGTGACGGAGGTCGAGATCCAGGGCGTCTTGCATGAGTACACCACGATTCCGGGCGTTCAGGAGGATGTCCTCGAGATTCTGTTGAATCTCAAGCAGCTCGCCATCTCGCTCAAAGGCAAGGACGAGGCGACCTTTACGGTGAGCAAGACCGGCCCGGGTGTCGTGACCGCCGCGGACATCGCGATCGATCACACCGCCGAGATCGCCAACCCCCATCTGGTCATTGCGAATATGACCGAGGGCGAGTTGAGCATGTCGATGACGATTCGGCGCGGGCGCGGTTACGAGCCGGCGACGCAGCGCGAGCTCGACGAGGGTGAGGATCGCCCGATCGGCAAGCTTCCGCTCGATGCGTCCTACAGCCCGGTTCGGCGGGTCGCGATCGAGGTGCAATCCGCGCGCGTCGAGCAGCGTACCGATTTGGATCGGCTGGTGATCGACTTGGAGACCAACGGAACGATCGACCCGCGCGAAGCGATTCAGCGGGCGGCGACGATTCTCCGGGATCAGTTGTCCAGCTTCGTGGCGTTGGAAGGGTCGGGTCCGTCGGACACGCAAGTCCTCGAGGCGCGCGACGAGTCTCCATACGATCCGATTCTGCTGCGTCCGGTCGACGATCTCGAGCTCACCGTTCGCTCTGCGAATTGTTTGAAGGCCGAGAATATCTATCTGATCGGCGATTTGATCCAGCGGACCGAGGTCGAGCTTCTCAAGACCCCGAATCTCGGCAAGAAGTCGTTGACCGAGATCAAGGACGTGCTCGCCACGCGCGGACTCTCGCTCGGGATGCGTCTCGAGAACTGGCCGCCGGACAATATCGCCGAGCTCGGCATTCGTTAACGCTATACGATTCAAGAACTATTCGGGATTAGGACCATGCGTCATCGCAATGCCGGAAGGCACCTCAATCGCACCGGCTCGCACCGCGAGGCCATGTTTCGCAACATGGCGTCGTCGTTGTTTCGCCATGAGCTGATCAAAACCACGCTGCCGAAGGCCAAGGAGCTGCGTCGGGTTGCCGAGCCTCTGATCACCCTGGCGAAGAACGATTCCGTTCACACCCGTCGCCTTGCCTTCGCGCGCCTGCGCGACAAGGAAGCGGTCGGCAAGCTCTTCGTCGAGCTGGGGCCTCGCTATCAGGAACGTCCGGGCGGCTACCTGCGTATCCTCAAGTGCGGCTATCGAGCCGGTGATGCCGCGCCGATGGCTTACGTCGAGCTGGTCGACCGTCCCGCGAGCGCAGTGGCCGTTGAAGACGACGAGGATTGAGTTGCGCTTTGATGCACTCGTTTCGGAAAGCCGGGCTCATGCCCGGCTTTTTTGTTGAGTGATGGCGTCGATCCGGCGTCTTGTGCTGGTCACCGATTTCGGTGACGGCATCTATGTCGGCCAGATGCGCGCTCGGCTCGGTGATCTCCTGCCTGCGGTGCCGGTCCTGGATCTCGTTCACGATCTCCCGCCATTTCGCGTCGATTTGGCCGCCTATCTCTTGCCGGCACTCGTGCGCGACATGCCTCCCGGCGCGATCTATGTCTGTGTTGTGGATCCGGGTGTCGGGGGCGCGCGTGACGGGCTTCTGGTCCAAATCCGTGACTCCTGGTTCATCGGCCCCGACAATGGTCTACTGGCTCCGCTCGTGCATCGCGCCGAAGGCGCCACCGTGGATCGGATCGGCTGGTGTCCGTCCGTGCTCTCGGCGAGCTTCCACGGACGCGACTGGTTCGCTCCCGCTGCAGCACGCTTGGCGGTCGGCGCGGATCTTCAGCTGTGTCCGATGGATCCGGCCGACATGATCGGGTCGGACTGGCCAAGGGAGCGCGCAGCGGTCGTTTACGTCGATCGTTTCGGGAATCTGATGACCGGGCTTCAGGCGACGGGTCGACCGAGGACGCACGCCCTGCGCGTCGGGGAACATCGACTCCGCCATGCCCGGACCTTCTGCGAGGTCGCATCCGGCGAGGCGTTTTGGTACGAGAACGCATTTGGTCTCGTCGAGATCGCGGTCAATCTCGGTCGAGCGGACCGCGACTTGGGCCTGTGTTGCGGCGATCCCATCGGTCCATTCCTGCCCCTCGGATGAAGTCATTCACGCACACCCAGATACGGCCCTCGGGGCCGCCGTCTCGGCCCCGATTGCCCCGAAATTTGTCGCGTTTCCCGTGGTTTCGATGACGTATAGTATGGCGTCGGCATGGAGTTCGAGTGTCCGTCGGACACCTGATGCCGTCGTTATGTTGCGTGCTTCGAGCGTTGAATAGACCCCTGCACCGTTCGCCGCACTCTGATTCCGGGCTCTCCCGGAATTCAGGGAAAGCGCTAAAATATTTAAAAACATGACGTTGTAGTCATTTTGACCGAACACGTTGGTTGAAAATATCGCTGGACGCACCCCGTCCAAGCCATTTTTAAGCGGTTGTTTTTCATTGATCAGCGCGCGAAAACCCGATAACCGCACAGATCGAGGTACACCCTCTGGTAGAGCCGGCGCAGGTTGCTCAAGCCATAGCACCGCCGTTTTAATACTTTGATCTTGTTGTTGAGACCTTCGACGAAACCGCTCGTGTGTCGTTCGGTAAAATAATTGGTGATCTCGTCCCAATGACGGCGCAACGTTTTCAGGAAGGATTGAAAACACGTCATCTCGGCGTTCTTGACCCGTCGCATCCAGCCACTGAGTTTGCGCTTGGCCTGACCTTTGGACAGGGGCATGTCGTAGACCTCGGTGAGGGCTTGGCTGAGGGCATGAGCTTGCGCGAGTTGCGGGGAATAGGCGAACAACCGGGCGCGGATCCGCCGTTCCTCGGCGCTCAAGTCGGATTCGCGCTTGCGCAGGATCCAATGGACGTTCTTGAGCCCGCCGTACTCGGTTTTCGACAGGTCGCGCTTGAGCCGGCGCAGTTCTGTCTTGCGCAACGTCTCCACGGCGTCGCGATACAAACGCGCGACATGGAAGCGATCGGCGCAGATGGCGACGTGCGTGCCGAAGACGGCCTTGGCCGCACCGATGAAGCCGCTGTACAGGTCGGTGCACACGACGCGAACGGTGCGCCGCAAGGATTTTGGGATCGTGCGCAAAAACGCCTCGATGGTCGCGCGCTTACGGTCCTTGAGCACGGCGAGGATGCTCAGGGTGTCCTCGACCCTGGCGCTGACGATCACCACGAAATTGCCGTGGCCTTTGGTCAAGGCGATCTCGTCGAGCCCGAGCACGGGCAGCGCCGTGAGCGTCGTCCAGTCGATCTGGCTCGGGACGCACCGATCGAGAATACCGTCGAGGTGCTCCGGGGTGACGGCCTCCTTGTGCGCGACGTCTTCCAGGGTGCTGTTGATCAGGGCGCGCATCAGGCTGTGTTCGAACGCACGGGTGAAGCCGCTGCGCGGGTCGTACCAGTCCACCCGTTGGGTGGTGGTGGGATGATCCCGGCAATCGGGGCAGCGATACCGTTTGGGACGAATGAGAATTTCGGTGCGATGCTCGAAGATCGACAGATGGCGCAACCGCCGTTCTTCACCGAGTCCATGCGGCTCAGTGATGCGTCGGCCGCAGCTCCGGCACTGCGTGCCCTCCTCGGTGCTGTGCACATGAATTTCCAGCACAGCGGCGTCCGTGATCTCGACGCGGTCGATGGCGATCTGCGGCAGTCCGAGCAGGCGCAGGAGTTGGCTCTGGTCAATCATCGGTTTTCCATTGAGTTAAAAGCGTTCGAATGGAAGTTTACCAAGATTGGCTGCGTAGAACACTGATTTTACTAAACTTGGCGTTCCCTGAGATCCGGGAGAGCCTGATTCCGGCCCGCGTGGATTCGCGGGAGAGAAATCCGTGCGAGCGATGACCGATCGATCCATCCCTATCGGAGAACGACATGGCCAACTTCGGCGATCTACTCGGCAGCTTCATTCAGAGCAACATGGCGCAGTCCGGCTCAGGCCGGATGGGGAACGCGCTGCAGGACCTTCAGGCAAATCTCGGCCGGATGGTCGGCGGCCAAGGTGGCCAAGGTGGCCAAGGCGGCCAGGGCGGTCAAGGCGATATGCTCGGAAGCCTCCTCGAGATGGCCAAGGGCACTCTGGGGAACGCCTCGCAGAGTCCCATGCAGGCCGGCGGGCTCGGTGCCGTACTCGGCTCGGTCTTGGGCGGCGGCGGCAAGTCCGTGAAAGGCGCGATGACGGGGGGTGCGCTGGCGATGTTGGCCGGGATCGCCTACAAGGCATTCACCGAAGCGGGTCAAGCGCCTCATGCCTCCGGGGCACCCACCGCGAGCGGAGCGTCGGAGTTGCCGTTGGGCCTCAGAGCCCCGCAAACCGCGGCGGAGGAGCAGGCCATGGAGAACACCGCGCAGTTGGTCATCAAGGGTATGATCAACATTGCCAAGTCGGATGGTCAGGTGAGCGTGGAGGAGATCCAGCGAATCGTCGGAAAGATCGAGGCCGCCGGCATGGGCGCGGACGCACAGGAGTGGTTGATGACGGAGTTGCGTCAGCCGCTGAATCTCGACGCCTTCGTGGCCGAGATCCCGAGCCAGGAGGTGGCCGCCGAGGTCTACGCGGCATCACTGCTTGCGGTCGAGGTCGACACCCCGCAGGAGCAGGACTACCTGCGCCGGTTTGCCGAGAAGGCCGGACTGCATCCGCTGGTCGTGCAGCACATCCACCAGTCGTTGGGCGTCGCGGTCTGAGAACGCCGAATCGGACCTTGCCGCGGACGTGCGGGACACGGCGCGAAACCTCGGATCTCCTGCCGTGTCGTTCCCGACCTTCGTGGCTAAGAGTGCTCGCTACCCGCGCCCGAGACCGACTCGGATGCGCACGGGTCAGGCGGTTTCTCGAGAGTTGTCATCCCGTCCGCCCATGCCAGGAAGACCTGTAGTAGTCACTGTAGGGGCGAATGAATTCGCCCTGACACGCCGGTAGATCCTTTCCTGGAAATTAGATCCTTTCCTGGAAATCACCTCAGTCCTTCGCGCCGTCGCCTTGTTCGGGTTTGGGTTGCGATTGAGCGGTCCGTCTCTTCCCGAGCGGTGCATGACCGGCCTCGACCCCGATCTCGCTTGCTGCAGGTGACTTGGGCAGGCGCCGTTTGCCGATGTTCTTGCGATCGCGCAGACGGTCTTTCGGTTTGGGCGCGACGGCCTTCGCGGTGACTGCCTTCGCACCGGTCTTTTTCGCCCCCTTCTTCGCTCCCGAGCGTTTGGTCGTCCCCCCCTTGTACGACGCCTTGAGTCCTTCGATGCTGCGACGCTCAATGCCGAGGTTCAGATACCGCTCGATGCTCTCCAGCCGATTCCATTCGGCAGCTGCGACCAGCGAGATGGCCACGCCTTGCTCCCCGGCCCGGCCGGTCCGCCCGGTGCGGTGTAGATAATCGTCCCCGCTGCGCGGCAGATCGAAGTTGATCACCCGATCAACGCCCGGGATGTCGAGCCCACGTGCGGCGACGTCGGTGGCGATCAAGACGTTGACACGACCGCTGTGCAGGAGTCCGACGACGCGGTTGCGCTCGCGCTGCTCCAGTTCGCCATGGAGCACGGCGACGCGTTGCCCTTCGCCCATCAGGACGTTGCCGAGCGCCGTTGCGCCGTCGCGGGTATTGGTGAAGACCAGCGCCTTGTCGTAGGTCTCGTTGCGGAGCAGCCAAAGGATCTGCTGCTGCTTGTGCTCCGGGCCGTCGCTCAAGATGACCTGATTCGTGATGTCGGGGTGCTGCTCGCGCACCGGATTGATGGTCAGTACGCGCGGCTCGCGCAGCAAAGGCTCGGTGATGCGGCTCAGACCCCGATGGTGCAGGGTCGCGGAGAACAACATGGACTGACGCGCCGGGTTGGTCCGAGCGATGATCGTCAGGACATCGTCGACGAAGCCCATGTCGAGCATGCGGTCGGCCTCGTCGAGAACCAGGATCTCAAGGTCGCTCAGGTCGGCCTCGCCCTTTTCCAGAAGCTCGAGCATGCGACCGGGCGTCGCCACCAGGATCTCCGGGTTCTTGCGCAAGGTCGCGATCTGGTGCGCCTTTGAATCGCCGCCCGTAATGACGCCGTTGTTCAGACGCGTATAGCTGCCCAGGCGCGTGAAATGCACATGGATCTGGCGGGCCAGCTCGCGGGTCGGTACCAATACAAGGGCGCGTGTCCCGCTGTCGGAGCGCGGCGCGCCGACCAGGCGCTCCATGATCGGCAGCAGAAAGGCGGCGGTCTTCCCCGAGCCCGTCGCGGCCGAGACCAAGAGATCCAGACCTTCCATCGCAGCCGGGATCACCTGCGCCTGGACCTCGGTCGGGGTCTCGAAACCTTCTTTTTCCAGTCCGCGCATGAGTGCGTCCGGAAGCAAAAATTCAGCAAAGTTCCTGTTCATGGGCGCAACGATACACCAAATAGTGGCCTTCGCGGCGGCGAAAAACCCAGGTGCGCTCGGTCTATACTGGATTGAACGCGTTCCGGAGACATCCATGCTTCACCTTGACCCAGGGCTTCCATCGGTTCCACGTCGCGCCGCCGACAGCTTCGATGCCAACACGGCGGCCATGGCCGGTCGCGTCTCGCAGTTGATGGCCGGCCATTCGAGATTGGACGCCTTTCTCAACGGGCTTCCCTTTCGGCTGATCGAGTCAAACCATCGCAATCACGCCGCCTTCATGTCCGAGGTCTTGAGGACCAACAACCTCAAGCTTCTCGCCGACACGCTACCCTGGGCCTATTTCGCTTATACGAATCAAGGCGTCTCGGTCGACTACTTTGCCGCCGAGCTGGAGATCTGGAGCCAGGTGATCACCGAACTCCTGCCCGGCGAGGATGCCGAGGCGATCCTGCCGATCTATCGCTGGATGTTGCGGGTGCATCCCGAGACCGTCGACGCGGCCGCGCACTACGCATCCGAAGCGGCGCCGGTGCCCGCCGATCACGCGGCGATCTATGTCGAGATCCTGGAGCGCCTGATCGCGGGCGATCATCCGGCCGTTATCGAGCGTTGTCGCGCCCTCCTGCGTGAGGGGATGTCCTTTTCCCGCCTGCTCCAATCGATCTTCTACCCGGCGATGGTGGAGATCGGCGTCCGTTGGGAGCAAGGCCGTCTTTCGGTCCTGATGGAGCACCAAGCGACCGCGATGGTGTACCGCATCCTGTCCGCCCTCTATTACGAGCAGCCCTTTCCGTCCGAAAGGCGAGGACGGGTCCTCGTGGCCTCGGTGACGGACGAATTCCATGAGCTCGGCGCATGGATGGTGACGACCTGTCTGGATCTGGACGGCTGGAATGTGACCTATCTACCGCGTGACTGTCCGCTTGAGCAGGTGGTCACGGCGGCCGTAGAGCGCACCCCGGCCTTCGTCGCACTGTCCGTCGGTATGCCCGGTCACGTGCAATCTGCACGCGAGACGGTCAGCGCCCTGCGGGAGGCCCTCGGTCCCGGATCTCCAACCAAGATCCTGGTCGGCGGGCGTGCCTTTAACAAGGCGCCTTCACTGGTCGAATCCGTCGGCGCCGACCTTTTTCTGACCGATTGCGAGGCGGCCGTGGCTTGGGCCAGAACGCTGGAGGCCACATGACAGAGCAAGCAACAACGCCATCGACGACGCTCGATCGCACGCCCGACCCGGAGTTCCTTTGGGCTTTGCAAAGCTACGTCATGGAATCGGGTCGGTTGCTCGTCGTCGAGGTCGACCGAGACGGCCGCATCATCGATTCGAACCTGACCTTTCGCTCGCGCTTCGCCGGGTTCGCAAGCGTTCGCGGCGAGCCGCTGTCACGATTTCTCAGCAGCGGGAGCGGGGAGCTGTTGGACATCGAGCCGGGTCTGCCCCGTCGCACGCCCGTTGCACGGGTCTTCCAGACCCCGCTTGGCGGCGAAACCTATCTCTTTCATGCCTACCCGAGCGGTCGGGGCATCGTGCTGATCGGCGAGCTGGCGAACGTCGCAGAAAGCGATATCGTCGAGCGGATGGGCAACCTTGCGATGGAGATGTCGCGCTTGGTTCGCGACCTGCGCAACACCAACCGCGAGCTCGTCCTCGCCAACGAAACCAATCAAGCCTTGGCGCGCACCGATCCCCTGACGAGTCTCGCCAATCGGCGTTACTTCATGGATCGTTTGGAGAACGGGATTGCGCGGGCGCGCATCGGGGGTGCGCCGCT
Source organism: Thiocapsa rosea (assembly GCF_003634315.1). Classification (NCBI taxonomy): domain Bacteria; kingdom Pseudomonadati; phylum Pseudomonadota; class Gammaproteobacteria; order Chromatiales; family Chromatiaceae; genus Thiocapsa; species Thiocapsa rosea. The sequence goes on along the minus strand of NZ_RBXL01000001.1, from coordinate 183,083 downwards.
GTCGCTGATCATGGTGGATCTGGATCACTTCAAGCAGGTCAACGACCGTTTCGGTCACGCCGGCGGCGATCTCGTCCTGGTCGCCTTCGCGGGTCTTCTGGAATCTCAGGTCAGAGGTGTGGACCTGGCCGCACGGCTCGGAGGAGAGGAGTTTGCCGTCGTCATGGCGGAAGCGGATCTGCGCGTCGCCGGGGACGTCGCCGACCGTCTGCGCATGCGTCTGGCCGACCTACGTCCGCTCGACGCGAGCTATCGGGTCACGGCGAGCTTCGGTGTTGCGGAGCGTCGTCCCGAGGAAGATGCGGATGCGCTCTTGGGGCGGGCCGACGATCTGCTGTATCTGGCGAAGCGCAGCGGACGCAATCAGGTCGTCCTCGAACCGGCCGCCGCGGTCTCCGATCGCCCCTGAAATAGGGCGCATCGGCGACAAAGTGACCGTTATGGATGGGGAAGGGTTGCCCCGCGTGGTAAACTTCACAGGCTAACCATCAGTACAATCGCGGCCCGTTACGGTGCTCCGCGCGGCACGCCTCAACGTCGGTTCACCACGCCCATGGCAGATTTCGCGAGAGAAGTTATACCCATCAATCTCGAGGACGAGATGCGTCAGTCCTACCTCGATTACGCCATGAGCGTGATCGTGGGACGCGCGCTTCCCGATGTTCGCGACGGACTCAAGCCGGTCCACCGGCGCGTCCTCTTCTCGATGAGCGAGCAGGGCAACGTCTGGAACCGTGCCTATCGTAAATCCGCCCGTGTGGTCGGCGATGTCATGGGTAAGTACCACCCTCACGGCGACTCGGCCATCTACGACACCATGGTCCGCATGGCGCAGCGCTTCTCGATGCGCTACCTGCTGGTGGATGGGCAAGGCAACTTCGGCTGTTTCACCGGCGACACCCTCATCAAGCTGGCCGACGGCACCGAAAAAACCTTCGCCGAGTTGGCGCAGCGACCGTCCGACGAGATCTTTTACGTCTACGCGGTGGACGAGACCGGCAAGATCGTGATCGCCGAGGGGCGCCATGCGCGGATGACCCGCCCCAACGCCGAGCTGCTGGCGCTCACCCTGGACACCGGCGATGTCGTCCGCTGTACGCCCGATCATCGCTTCATGCTGCGTGATGGTTCCTACAAGGAAGCTCGGGACTTGACGCCGGACGATAGTCTCATGCCGGGGGTCTTCGACACCGCGCCGGTCAAGCCTGGACTGAATGACTATCTGCGCATCCTCCAGCCGAATCTCGGACGCTATCAATTCGTTCATCACCTGGCCGACGAGTTTAATGTCGAATCGCTGCACGTCAGCTGGAGCAAGCCCGAGTATCGGCAGAAGGTGATGCAGCGCAAGATCGCAGGCTATGTCTACGATCTGACGAGACGATTCCCTGATTGTGACATCACCCCTGAATTATATGAGTCGAATCGTTACCGGAACTGGATTCCGCGACTCAATAAGGCTGTCGAGTATTTTGGCGACTTCGAGGCGCTCGTCACGGCAGGAAGGCATTACAACCATCGCGTCGTCAGCATGCGTCGACTCACCGTGCGGGCGGATACCTACGACATCACTGTCGATCACCATCACAATTTTCTACTCGCGTGCGGCGTCTTCGTTCACAACTCTGTAGACGGCGACCCGCCCGCGGCCATGCGCTACACCGAGGTGCGGATGACCCGCATCGCCGATGCGCTGCTCGATGATCTGGACAAGGACACGGTCGACTTCATCCCCAACTACGACAACACCGAGCACGAGCCGGTCGTCCTCCCGGCGCGCTTCCCGAATCTGCTGGTCAACGGCTCCTCGGGCATCGCGGTCGGCATGGCCACCAACATCCCGCCGCACAACCTACGCGAGGTCATCGACGCCTGTCTGGCACTCATCGACAATCCGGCGATCACGATCGAAGAGCTGATGGTGCTGGTGCCCGGCCCGGACTTCCCGACCGCGGCGCTCATCAACGGCGTACGCGGCATCCGGGAAGCCTACCGGACCGGACGCGGCCGCGCGGTCATCCGTGCCCGCACGATGGTCGAGGTCCAGAAGCGTAGCGGACGCGAGGCGATCGTCGTCACCGAGCTGCCCTACCAGGTCAACAAGGCGCGGTTGCTCGAGCGCATCGCCGAGCTGGTGAAGGAAAAGAAGATCGAAGGGATCGCCCCGGACGGGCTGCGCGACGAGTCCGACAAAGACGGCATGCGCGTCGTCATCGAGCTCAAGCGCGACGCCTATGCCGAGGTGCTGCTGGCCAACCTCTACCAGCACACCCAGATGCAGCAGGTCTTCGGCATCAACATGGTCGCCCTGGTCGACGGTCAGCCGCGGACGCTCAACCTCAAGCAGATCCTCGAATACTTCATCCGTCATCGCCGCGATGTGGTGACACGCCGCACCCTCTTCGAGCTGCGCAAGGCCCGCGACCGCGCCCACGTCTTGGAAGGCTATGCGATTGCGCTGGCGAATATCGACGAGATCATCGCCCTGATCAAGGCGTCGGCCAACCCGGCCGAGGCACGCGAACGCCTGATGGAGCGCACCTGGACGCCCGGCTCGGTCACCGGCATGCTCGAGCGCGCGGGTGCGGAGCACACCCGTCCCGAGGAGCTCGAAGCCGCCTTCGGTCTGGTCGACGGGGGCTATCGATTGAGCGAGCGTCAGGCCAAGGCCATCCTGGACCTGCAGCTCCAGCGCCTGACCGGTCTGGAGCAGGACAAGATCCTTGATGAGTTCAAGGAGATCCTCGACAAGATCGCCGCCCTGTTGATGATCCTCTCCGACTCGGATCGTCTGATGGACGTCATCCGCGAAGAGCTCGCGGCGATCCGCGATCAGTTCGGCGATGAGCGCCGCACCGAGATCCAAGTCGACCACACCGACCTCACCCTGGAGGACATGATCGCGCCCGAAGAGGTCGTGGTGACCATGTCCCATCAGGGCTACGTGAAGGCCCAGCCGATCAGCGATTATCAGGCGCAGCGGCGCGGCGGCAAGGGCAAGAGCGCGACCTCCTTTAAGGAAGAAGACTTCATCGACCGCATCTTCGTCGCCAATTCGCGCGACACCGTGCTCTGCTTCTCCAGTCGCGGCCGGGTCTACTGGCTCAAGGTCTACGAGCTGCCGCAGGCCGGACGCGGTGCGCGCGGTCGGCCGATGGTCAACCTGCTGCCGCTCGAGCCGGGCGAGCGCATCAATGCCGTACTGCCGGTGCGCGACTACGAGACCGGCTATTTCGTCTTCATGGCGACCAGCGCCGGCACCGTCAAGAAGACCCCGCTCGACGACTTCTCGCGGCCCCTCTCGCGCGGCATCATCGCGATCGACCTGCGCGAGGACGAGGTCCTGATCGGCGTGGCCATTACCGACGGCAAGCAGGATCTCATGCTCTTCACCTCCGCCGGCAAGGCGGTGCGTTTCAGCGAGGGAGCGGTGCGCGCGATGGGCCGGACAGCGCATGGTGTGCGCGGCGTCCAGCTCGCGCCCGGCCAAAAGGTGATCTCGCTCCTGGTCGCCGAGCCCGGTACCGTACTCAGCGTCACCGAGAACGGTTACGGCAAACGCACGCGCGTCGAGGATTTCCCCACCAAGGGGCGCGGCACCAAGGGCGTGATCGGCATCAGCACCTCCGAGCGCAACGGCGCCCAGGTCGGTGCCGTGCTGGTGCGCCCCGACGACGAGATCATGCTGATCACCGAAGGCGGTACCCTGATCCGCACCCCGATCGATCAGATTCCGGTCGTGGGTCGCAGCGCTCAGGGCGTGAAACTGATCAATCTCGGCGAGGGCGAGCGCCTTGTCTATCTCGAGCGGATCGTTGCGCTGGATGGCGAGAAGGAGGGCAACGGAGACCTCGCCGAGGACCGAGATCCGGACGAGCCGACCGGTGACCCGATCGATGATGAGCAGGCTCCCGAGGCCGATCCCGACAGCGATCCGGAGGCATAACACGCGTTGTCGACGGTTTTTGGCGTGCGCAAGGCAACGGACGCGCGTCTTCTAAACCGCGCCGGCTCCGACAGTCGTCGGAGCCGGCGCGGCCAAGCCATCCCAACACATGACGCATGACGCATACCGCACCGGGCACGGTTTAAGGTGCTCACGCACGACTCCGGAAAATCGACAACCGCGCCATCCATCGGCATGATGACGCAACAGATCGGAACCTGGATCGCGTCGCACCCATTGAGCCTTCGCGGTTTGAAGCTCGAATGTGTTATCAAGACCAAACCGCGTCCGGAGCGAGATGCAGATTTTCGAGTGAGTTTGCCGTTTGGTGCATCCACGGCCCTAAGCGGGGGCGCGATTTAAAATGATCTGTCTTTTCGAATCTTAAACCGCGCCGGCTCCAACGGTCGTCAAGGCTGCCGGGGCCGATCCCATCCAAAAACATCGCATACCGCGCCGGGCGCGGATTAACGGAGATCACAGAATGGCTCGGGTTTACAACTTCAGCGCAGGCCCTGCAATGCTTCCTGAGCCTGTCCTGAGCAGGGCGCGCGACGAGATGCTCGAGTGGCGCGGCAGCGGCATGTGTGTCGCCGAGATGAGTCATCGCGGCAAGGAGTTCATGTCGATCGCGGCCCAAGCCGAGGCCGATCTGCGCGAACTCCTGGCGGTCCCGACCAACTACAAGGTCCTGTTCCTGCAGGGCGGCGCATCCACCCAGTTTGCCGCCATCCCGATGAATCTGCTGCGCGGCGCGGCCAGTGCGGACTATCTCAACACCGGCTCCTGGTCGAAGAAGGCGATCGCCGAGGCACGCCGCTACGGTCAGGTCCATGTCGCCGCCAGTACCGAGGCCGAACGCTTTACCCGCGCGCCGCGTCAGGATGAGCTGACCCTGAGTGCCGATGCCGCCTACGTCCACTACACCCCGAACGAGACCATCGAGGGCGTCGAATTTCCTTATGTCCCGGATGTCGGCGACAAGCCCCTCGTTGCCGACTTGTCCTCGACCATCCTGTCGCGCCCGATCGATGTCTCGCGCTTCGGACTCATCTACGCCGGTGCTCAGAAGAATATCGGCCCGGCCGGCCTCGTCATCGTGATCGTCCGTGAAGACCTGCTCGGCCAGACCCTGCCCGGGACGCCGACCATGCTGGACTACAAGGTCCAGGCCGAGAACGACTCCATGTACAACACCCCGCCGACCTACGCATGGTATCTCGCCGGACTGGTGTTCGAGTGGTTGAAGGGCATCGGCGGGCTGCAGGCAATGGGCGAGATCAACGCGCGCAAGGCCGAGCTCCTCTACAAAACGATCGATGACTCGGGCTTCTTCAAGAACCCGGTCGAGCCGGCGTCGCGCTCCTGGATGAACGTGCCCTTCACGCTCGCCAACCCGGAGCTGGACGACACCTTCATCAAGGAGGCCAAGGCCGCCAATCTGACCACGCTCAAGGGCCATCGCTCGGTCGGCGGCATGCGCGCCAGCATCTACAATGCAATGCCGCAGGAAGGCGTCGAGGCGCTGGTCGGCTTCATGCAGGAGTTCGAGCGCAAACACGGCTGAACCGCGTCTGCGGTGTGACATGCGCGGTTCGAGTTTTGGATTGGCCTCGCATGTCACCTCGGGCCACGGCGCGGACGCGGTTCAGGATTGAATCTTTTTTTCTGTTTTCTGAATCGCGTCGACTCAAAGGCCAGTTGACGCGCGCGACGCTCGATCCTCCAATTAACATCCGTTTATCACTCAGGACGCGATTCAGTGTTCAAGATTCTAACGCTCAACAACATCGCGGTTGCCGGGCTCGATCGGTTGCCGCGTGACCGCTACGAGGTCGCCTCGGAGATCGCACATCCGGATGCCATTCTGGTGCGCTCGGCCAAGATGCAGGCGGCGGATATCCCGCCGAGTGTGCAGGCGATCGGGCGGGCCGGCGCGGGGACCAACAATGTCCCCGTCGAGGCTATGACGGCGCGCGGCGTGGCGGTCTTCAACGCGCCCGGCGCGAATGCCAATGCCGTCAAGGAGCTGGTGATCGCAGGCATGTTGATCGCGGCACGCAACATCGGCCAGGCGTGGCGCTTCGCGCGTGAGCTCGAGGGCGACGATCTGTCCATCCATCAGGCGGTCGAGGCGGGCAAGAAGCAATTCGTGGGCTTCGAGCTGCCGGGCCGTACCCTGGGTGTCATCGGTCTCGGTGCGATCGGCGTGAAGGTCGCCAATGCGGCACGCTCGCTCGGGATGCATGTCGTCGGCTACGACCCGACCATCACGGTCCAGCGCGCCTGGCAGCTCGCGAGCGACGTGCAGCCGGCACTCAGTATCGACGATCTGCTTTCGCGCTCGGACTTCGTCACCTTCCATGTCCCGCTCACCGACGACACCCGGCGCATGATCAACGCCGAGCGGCTGCGCACCCTGCGCAAAGGCGCCGTCCTGCTGAACTTCTCGCGCGACGGGATCATCGACGACGACGCCGTCGTCACCGCACTGGACCAAGGGCACCTCTACGCCTATTGTTGCGATTTTCCGAGCAACCTGTTGAAGGACCATCCGCGGGTGATCACCCTGCCGCATCTCGGCGCCTCGACCAAGGAGGCGGAGGAGAACTGTGCCGTCATGGTCGCGGAGCAGGTTCGGGATTATCTGGAGAACGGCAACGTGACCAACTCGGTGAACTTCCCCGAGATCAATCTCCCGCGCAACGGCGGCTATCGCATGGCGATCGTCAACAGCAACGTGCCCAATATGGTCGGCCAGATCTCGACCGACTTGGCCGCTGCCGGACTGAATATCCTGGATATGCTCAACCGCTCGCGCGGCAATTTCGCGGTCACGCTGATCGATATCGATCAGCGCTGTCCGGAAGACACGGTGAAAGAGTTGCGCTCCATCGACGGCGTCCTCTCGGTGCGTTGTCTCGGGACGCGGGAACGGATCGACTGATGGAGCAAAACAGCGCCAAGGGCGACGCCCTGGAGGACGTGCGCAGCCGGATCGATGCCATCGATTCGGAGCTGCTCGGTCTGATCAGCGAGCGTGCCCGTTGCGCCCAACAGGTCGCTCATATCAAGACGGCCGCCGACGGCAGTCAGGTGCAATTCTACCGGCCCGAGCGCGAGGTCGCCGTCCTGCGTCGCATCAAGGCCGCCAACCCCGGTCCGCTCGACGGCGAAGAGGTTGCCCGACTGTTCCGCGAGATCATGTCCGCCTGTCTTGCGCTCGAACGTCCCCTTAATGTCGCCTATCTCGGCCCGGCCGGAACCTTCACGCAGGCCGCGGCCATCAAGCACTTCGGGCATTCGGTCAACACCTTCGCCTTAGCCACGATCGGCGAGATCTTCAGAGAGGTCGAGGCCGGCTCCTGCGACTTCGGCGTGGTCCCGGTCGAGAACTCGACCGAGGGCGTGGTGAGCCACACCCTGGACATGTTCATGACCTCGCCGCTCATGATCACGGGCGAGGTGAGTCTGCGGATCCATCATCACCTGATGAGTGTCACGGATGATCTTTGCGCCATCCGCACCCTCTATTCGCATCAACAATCGCTGGCGCAGTGCCGCGGCTGGCTCGACCGCCATCTCCCGAACGCCGAGCGCGTCGCTGTCGGCAGCAACGCCGAGGCCGCTCGCACCGCTGCAACCGAAGAGGATGCCGCCGCTGTCGCCGGTCTCCAGGCCGCCGAGATCTACGGGCTCAAGGTGCTCGCCGAGCGCATCGAGGACGAGCCCGGCAACACCACCCGCTTCCTCGTCATCGGCCAACAGGACGCCCGACCCAGCGGTCAAGGGCAGGACAAGAGCAGCCTGCTGCTGTCCTGCCGCAACCAGGCCGGCGGTCTCCACAACCTGCTGACCCCTCTGGCTGCTCACGGCATCAGTATGACCCGCATCGAGTCGCGCCCTTCGCGTCGCGGCATCTGGGACTATGTCTTCTTCATCGACATCATGGGCCACCGAGACGACCCGAAGGTCGCGCTCGCGCTGGAGAACCTGAGACAGTCGTCTCTGCTGTTCAAGGTGCTTGGGTCTTATCCGCTGGCGGTGCTCTGAGCCTTCGGGGCTGCGTCCGGTATGACAGGATTCTCCATGTTGGACGGGTTCGATTCGATGTGCGGCCTGGATCTGCGCGAGATCCTGTCTGCTACAGGTACCCGGAAGTCAGTTCAAGCCACTCTGCTATACTTCAGATACCCCTATTACGGAGTATCCGGTTGATGGAAACCATCGGTATCAAAGCGCTCCAAACCAATCCGAGCGTGCTCGGACAGGCCCTCGACCGCGGCGAATATCTGCTCATTACGCGGCGCGGCAAGCCGATCGGAATTGCCGCGGCCTTTGATGACGAGCTGCTCGATCTGGGTTTCCGAAAGTGGATTGCCATCCGATCGTTCCAGTCGGGTGATCTGAGCTTGGGCCAAGTGGCGCGCGTGTTCGAAAAATCGCGCGAAGAGATGATGGGATTGCTCGGCGAGCTTGGTGTCCCGATCGCCGATTACGATCTTGCGGAAGAGCTTGAGACCCTGGGTCGGCTTGGTCTTGAATGACGACCGTTGTCAGCGATACGACCGCGCTGATCGTGCTCGAGGCTCAACAGCGACTCGATCTCTTCGCCGGCTGTTTCGAGCGGGTGTTGCTTCCGGATGCCGTCTACCGAGAATGGCTCGCCGGCGATCCCGATGTCGAGGGGATCGTACAACAGCGGTCATGGCTTGAGGTGGTGTCGGTGGATGAGGTGCCGCTGCTCGCCGAGCTTCGGACCCTGCTCGATCCCGGAGAAGCCGAAGCCCTCGCGTTGGCGCGTCAACGACATCTGCCGCTGATCGTGGACGAGAAGAAAGGGCGGCGGGTCGCGCGGATGATGGGCATCCCGGTGCTCGGATTGGTCGGCGTCCTGTTGCTTGCGCTCCAGCGCGAGATCTTGGATTCGGACTCCGCGAAGCAGATTCTCGTGAACGCGAAAGAACGGGGATTTCACCTGTCCAACGGCCTCTACGAGGCGTTTATCATGAGATTGGAAACTCAATGACTGTCCACGACAATCCCTTCCTGCCCCTGACCGCCCCCGGAATCGCCGGGCTCACCCCTTACGTCCCCGGCAAGCCGGTCTCGGAGCTGGAGCGCGAGCTCGGTATTCGCGACTCGGTGAAGCTGGCCTCGAACGAGAATCCCTTGGGTCCCGGCCCCCGGGCGCGCGAGGCGATCGCCGGCCTGATGGGCGAGATCGGTCGCTATCCCGATGGCGGCGGCTTCGAGCTGCGACGCGTGCTTGCCGCGTTCCACGGCGTCTCGCAGAGTGCGGTCACCATCGGGAACGGATCGAACGACGTGCTCGATCTGATCGCCCGGACCTTCCTGCACCCGGGTGCGGAGTCGGTCTTCTCCGAACATGCCTTCGCGGTCTACCCGATCTCGACCCAGGCCGTCGGTGCGACCGCGCGTGTCGCCAAGGCACGCGACTACGGTAACGATCTCGACGCCATGGCCCGTCTCGTCACGGACAAGACCCGCGTGGTCTGGATCGCCAACCCGAACAATCCGACCGGGACCTGGTTGGCGGCCGCGCCGCTGAAATCATTCATCGAGTCCATACCCAGGACCTGCATCGTCGTGATCGACGAGGCCTATACGGAGTACGTCGGCGAGCCGGACTTCCCGGATGCCACGCACTGGCTCGATCACTTTCCGAATCTTATCGTGACCCGGACCTTCGCCAAGGCCCACGGGTTGGCGGCCCTGCGGGTCGGTTACGGACTGAGCGATCCGCAGGTGGCGGATCTGCTCAATCGGGTGCGTCAGCCCTTCAACGTCAACGCGTTCGCTCAGGCCGCCGCGGCTGCGGCCATCGGCGATCGCGAGCATGTGCGCGCCTCGGTTGAGCTCAACCGCGCCGGGATGCGGCAGTATCTCGATGCCTTCAAACGGATGGGGCTCGCGTCCATCCCGTCGGTCGGCAACTTCATCACGGTCGATGTCGGCCGCCCCGCAGGTCCGGTGAATCATGACCTGTTGAAACGCGGCGTCATCGTGCGACCGGTCGGCAACTATGGTCTACCCAATCACCTGCGGATCAGCATCGGTCTCGAGGTCGAGAACGCCCGCTGCATTGCTGCGCTCGAGGACGTGCTTACGTCATGATCGAGCGGCTGGCGATCATCGGGGTTGGACTCATCGGCGGATCCCTCGCCCGGGCCCTGCGCGAGGCCGGGGCCGTGCGACAGGTCATCGGCTGCGGGCGCGGGCTCGCCAACCTCGAGCGGGCACGTGAGCTGGGTGTCGTGGACCTGTTGACGCAGGATCCCGCCGAGGCGGTCGCGGGCGCGGACATGGTCTTCGTCTCCGTACCGCTCGGTGCCATGCGTGGGATCTTCGAGGCGATTCGCGATCGGCTCGACCCTGCGGCGGTGGTCACCGACGGGGGCAGTGTCAAAGGGAGCGTGGTGGCGGACGCGCTCGGCGTCTTCGGCCATGTTCCGCCGTACTTGGTCCCGGGTCATCCGATCGCCGGCACGGAGCACAGCGGCGTGGAGGCATCCCTGGCCGATTTGTACCGTGGGCGCCGCGTCATCTTGACCCCGTTGCCCGAGACCGACGCCGATGCACTCGCACGCGTCACCGCGATGTGGGAGGCCTGCGGGGCCGAGGTCACCTGTATGTCGGTCGCCCATCACGACGAGGTGCTCGCCGCCACCAGCCATCTGCCCCATATGCTCGCTTTCGGGCTGGTCGATGCGCTGGCGCGCATGCGCGAGAACGACGAGATCTTCCGCTATGCCGCCGGTGGGTTCCGGGACTTCACGCGCATTGCATCGAGTCATCCGGTCATGTGGCGCGACATCTGTCTCGCCAATCGCGAGGCACTGAGCGCGATGCTGGCCCGCTTCGGCATCGAGATGACCGATCTCGCCGAGAGTATCCGCAGCGCCGACGGCGACCGCCTGCTGGCCATCTTCGAACGGGCCAAGGCGGCGCGCGATCGCTATGTGGACGCGCCACGGGTTGATTGATCGCACGTCCGCGTGCGCCCGAGCATCTGGAAGGAGTCGGCGTCCCAAGGCACTGCAGTCGTGCGGCAACCGAGGGTTGGCGCGCCGCGCGGCTACATTCACACTGAATTCCGTGCGTTTTCACACTGGATTCAAAGGTGTCCGTCGGTCGCCGGATCTCGACCTCGTCACGCCGGCGCGCTATTCTTCCGGTGTCGTCGGCCAGTGTGGGCTCTCCGAGTTGCGCACGCGAGCCTTCATGCCTGGAGCGATTCTTTCCGGTCGGTCGGTCGGTCGGGCGGGCGATCCCAACCCGCACGAGACGTCTCCGTTCGTTTTGATGCTTCGGATGCGGGGCCGATTCCGAAGGCCATATCATTGCGACTCGAATCATGCCCCCAGAAGAGACCGAGCAGTCGTTGACTCAGGGTTCCATCGACACCCCTGACGAAGACTATCGCCTGCTCATCGAGAACCAAACGGATCTGGTGGTGAAGGTCGACCCCGAGGGTCGCTTCTTGTTCGTCAATCCGAGCTACTGTCGTACCTTCGGCAAAACGAAAGCCGAGCTGCTCGGGAGTACCTTTATGCCGTTGGTCCACGAAGACGACCAGGCGGCGACTGCGGCGGCAATGGCGAAACTGTGTCAGCCTCCGTACACCTGCATTGTCGAACAACGTGCCTTGACCCTGGAAGGTTGGCGTTGGCTCGCATGGTCCGACACAGCGGTACTGGATGCCGAGGGTCGGGTCACGGCCATCATCGGCGTCGGGCGCGACGTGACGGAGCGCAAAGCGGCCGAGGCGGCGTTGGCGGAGGCAACCAGACGGCTCGAGCTTGCCGTCGAGGGTGGTGATATCGGCATTTACGACGGCTCTGTATTGCCGTTCGACGTGACGGTGGATGCTCGCTACCTGGCCATGCTCGGCTATGGCGTCGGCGAGATTCAGGTCGACCTGCAAAGCTGGCGGCAGATGCTGCACCCGGAGGATCTCGACCGCGTTCTGACTCTTGCCGAGCAGGTGACGAACGGCGAACTCGATCGGTTCGAGGCGGAATACCGAATGCGTCATCGTGACGGACACTGGGTCTGGATCCAGGACCGTTCGCGGATCTACGAGCGGGACGCGGATGGCAAGGCGATGCGGGTTGCCGGCACCCACATCGACATTACCCGGCGCAAGGTCGCCGAGCTGAAGCTCGCATATCTTGTCGATCATGACGAGTTGACCGGCCTGCTGAATCGACGCGGCGTTTGGCAGTCGGTGCAGCGGATTCATGCCCAAGGTCTGCGTTCGGGCAGGCCGTGCTGTCTCGCGATCCTGGATCTCGATCACTTTAAGCTCGTCAACGACGCCTATGGTCACGGTGTCGGCGACGCGGTGTTGAAACGGGTTTCGGAGACACTGCTCCGGGAGGTGCGGCAAGCCGATTGGTTGGGGCGTTGGGGTGGCGAGGAATTCGTAATCGCGCTGCCCGAGACAAACGAGGTGCAGGCCCGAACCGGCCTTGAACGCATTCGCGAGAGCGTTGCCGCGCGGCCACTCGAGATCAATGGCCAGGAGATTCGCGTAACCCTGAGCATCGGTTTCGCGACCTGCCATTCCCACGAGAGCGACCCGAGGGACGTTTTGGCCCGAGCGGATATGGCCCTTTACCATGCCAAGAACGCAGGACGGAACCGGGTGTGCTACGACGGGAACGACAGCGGCGTTTACGCCGTTTCGATGGCTGTCTTGGTCCAGTCCGCGCTTCAGACCGCACGCATTCTTCCGGCGTTTCAGCCCATCGTGGACCTTCGTGATCGCCGGGTGGTCGCCGAAGAGTCGTTGGCCCGCATCGTCGCTGCGGACGGCCGTGTCCTGGCCGCATCCGCCTTCATCGCGATCGCCGAACAGCTAGGCCTGCTGCATCGCATCGACAGCATGCTCCTAAATGCGACCGCTGCCCGGCTCAAATCCCCCGGTGAGTCAACAGAATGCCCGCTGTTGGACTTCGTGCACCTGTCGGGCGACTTGATCCGCCATCCGGATATCCTGAGGGCCTTGACGCGCGAGCTGGACGGGGTGTGCAAGGCGGCGAACGGCGTGCTGCCCTTGGTGCTCACGCTCAACGAGCGACAGATTACGGCAGAGACGGAGCAGGTCGTTCGGGCGCTGTCGCCTCTGCTGGATCTGGGATGCAAGATCGCCGTGAGCGACTACGGCGGGGACGATTCGTCGTTTCGTTTTCTGATCCATCTGCCGGTCAGTTTTATTCAGCTCGACGCGAAGCTCGTCCGGTTGGCCGGCGAGTCCGCGCGTGCGCGGTCCATCCTGGCGACCATTCAGAATACCGCGCAGGATCTCGGCGTCACGACCATTGCCAAGCAGGTCGAGGACGAGGCCACGTTGCAGCGGCTCGTCGAGCTGGGTGTCGATTGGGGTTCGGGGTATTTCTTCGGGCGGCCCTCGGAGCCGAGTTAAACCGCGTCCAGAGCGAGTGAGCGATGCAGGGCCAGCAGAGCGGCACCGTAAGCGGCATCCTGATGTTCGGCGCTCATCACCGGGATCCCGAGGATGCGGGTGCGCATCGCCGTCCACGTCGGATTTGCCGCGCCGCCTCCGATGCTCGCGATCCGACGAGGTGGCGGTGCGCCCAGCTCGGCCAGACGTGCGTAGCCTTCCGCCTCGATACGGGCGATGCCTTCCAGAAGAGCGTGCAGAAAGTCCCGCGGCTCGCTCGGGCGGGGCGAGAGTCTCGGTGCCAGATCGGGATCGTTCCTCGGGAAGCGCTCGCCGGGTCCGATGAGCGGGTAGTAGTCGAGGCCGGAGGGGCGCTTCGGGTCGATGCCGAGGCTGAGCGAGACGATCTCGGTATCGCTGAAGTACCTGCGCAAGACCGCGCCGCCGCTGTTGGAGGCGCCCCCGACTAGCCATGCGTCGCCGAAACGATGGCTGTAGATTCCGTAAGCGGATGCCGTCACCGGACGCTCCGAGAGGATCTTCAGCACCAGCGTGCTTCCCAGGCAGGTGACCGCATCGCCGGGCTGCCTTGCTCCGGCGGCGATTACCGCGGCCGTGCTGTCCGTTGTTCCGGCGAGCACCTGAACGGGTGATCGCCAGCCAAGCCGGTTTGCGAGTGTTGCGTCGAGGGTTCCGATCGGGTCACCGGGGGCGACGACCTGCGGCAGTCGGATCCCTTCGGGGATCAGTGCCGAGACCCAATCCGGCCAGCGCAGATGCTCGGCGTCGTACCCCAGTTTCAAGGCGTTGTTCCAGTCGCTGACTCCATGGTGGCCGGTTAGGCGCCCGATGATCCAATCCGCTTGGTGCAGTGCCAGAGCCGGGGTGCCCTGCGGATAGCGCCCAATCAGATGGAGGAGCTTCGCGAGACTCGCGCTCGGGCCGCAGGCGGGGCTCTCGGTCGGGGCCGCCCGGTCGATCGCGGCGGCTTCCGACAGCGCGCGCCGGTCGTTGTACATGAGGGCCGGGCCGCAGGGTTCACCGTCCGGCGTCGTCAGCAGAAGGGTTGCGGAGGTCGCATCGACACAGATGGAAACCGGCTCCCGGTCGGGCAGCGCGGCGCCGAGCTGTGTCAGGGTGTCGAGCACGGCCTGCCACCACAGCTCGGGATCCTGCTCGTGCCGGCCGGGAGCCGGGCTCAGCGGCTCGGCAAGGCAGGTGCGTGCACAAGCCAGCTCCCGGCCGGCGTCGTCGATCGCCACCGCGCGACATCCGGATGTGCCCAGATCGATGCCGATCCAGGCGGGACCCTGTGTCGACCTTGCGCTCGGGGACATCGCGCTTCGGGATCCCTGGCGGAGATCTGCCGAGATCAGGGGAGTTGAACGGGATCTGCGGGACGCCAACCGGCGGCACGGTGCTCGGCGACTACCGTCGTATAGATACCGCCGCGGACGTTGAAGGCCGCGGTCAGACGCATAAAACGCGGCTCGGTCGCTGCCACGAGGTCGCCGAGGATCGCGTTGGTGACCGCCTCGTGAAAGGCGCCTTGGTCACGATAGGTCCAGACATAGAGCTTCAGCGCCTTGAGCTCCACGCAACGCGCCTCCGGGACATACTCCAGCGTCAGCTCGGCAAAGTCCGGCTGGCCGGTCTTGGGGCACAGACAGGTGAACTCCGGGATCTGGATCCGGATGCTGTAGTCACGCTCGGGTTGAGGGTTGGGGAAGGTCTCGAGCGCACGGCTCGGGGTGGTGGACATGGTGCTTGGTCTCCGGGAAACAGGGAACTCGATTGCGGTCGCCGTGGGCGATCGATCGGGGGGTGAAAGTGACTGTGAAAGGTTACCATGCCATGCCCGCGCGGCGCGCTGCGGGTCGTGCCGCAGGTGGCTCTTCGGCCGGATCCGGGTCAGGTCGAGAGCGCCGATTTCGCCGATCGAGACTGTGTACAGCACCCGAAAAAGGTGATTTACCGGCATTTTACGTTCGGTCTCAGGCACCATCCCGGCCAAAAAAGGGTGTTTGCTCATGGCCCAGGAGTTGCGTTCCGATTTCCGAGAATCGGAAAGTATTTCGAGTCCGTCGGAATTGCGGAGATGCAAAATGGCTTCACGATGGCGGGTCAGCGACCTCGCATCCCTCGGTTTGCACCCGTGTAGCCCGGGGTGGAGCTACGATGTTGTATCGCGCTCTCAGCGGTTCGAGCGCAAGGGGTTGCGTCGCATCAAGGGTCATCGAGCGAGCGGATTTACGCTCGTAGAGTTGATGATCGTCGTGGCCATCATCGGGATCTTGGCGGCACTCGCCGTGCCGGCGTATCAGAACTATGTGATCCGAGCGCGCGTCAGCGAGGGCCTGGGGCTGATGTCCGGTGCCAAACCTTCGATTGCGGTTCACTATGCGTCCGCGGGAAAGATGCCGGCGTCGCTTGAAGACTTGGGGTGGAGCGATGTCGTTTTCTCGGATCCGGGGCACGGGGGGACAAAAACGAATCGTGCCGCGTTCGAGGACGTCTTCGGATTCAAAAGCGATCTCTGGAGCCATCTCGAATGGCAGGTCAAGACGAAGTGCCCCGAGGCCGGCAATTGCGGAATCCTGGTCCTGCGGACAATCGGGTCAAAGGTCACCGGCGGCGTCGATATCGGCCTCCATCTTCAGGCAAAGGGTACCGACGGCGGCGTGCGTTTTCGCTGCGTGGTCAACGATAACGTTGCTCGGCGTCCCTTTGTGCCTGCCGTGTGCCGGAACGGCAGTGCCGATGACTTTACGACCTGGTGATCTTCACGGTACCTAAGGTGATTTCCGGGAATAGTCATCCCGACTGCGTATGCCTGGAAAACCTGTTGGGACTTTAGGGGCGAATGAATTCGCCCCTACACGCAGGTTGATCCTTTCCCGGAAATCACCTAAACCGCGTCTAGCGCGGATCCCTCGGCATGGACCGGGATGCGTCTCTCAACGCACCCCGGTTGTCCGCTCCGGACGCGGTTTAGCTCAACACCCCGGCTTGTAACGCAGATCCAGCGTATAGGGATGCTCCCCGGCCGGCTCGTGTGGCGGCGGATCGATCGGCCCCGGGGTGTGACCCATCAATCGGAACCGGGCGATACGCCGACTCTCGGCTTCATAGCTGTTGACCGGGAAGTTGCTCTCGCTGCGACCGCCGGGGTGGGCGACATAGTAGGTGCAGCCACCCAGGCTCGCCCTGTTCCAAAGGTCGACGATCTCGAACAGGAGCGGGCTGTGCGCGGGGATGGTCGGGTGCAGACCGGATGGCGGGCTCCATGCTTTGAAGCGGATCCCGGCCACGAACTCGGCCTTGCGTCCGGTCGGGCGCAGCGGGACACGCCGGCCGTTGCAGACCAGGACATGACGGTCGCCGACCATGCCGTTGACCTTGACCTGCATCCGCTCCACCGAGCTGTCGACGAAGCGCGAGGTCCCTTGCGCCGTGACCTCCTCGCCCAGGACGTGCCAGGGCTCGATGGCGGCGCGCAGCTCCATGTCGATGCCGTTCTCGGTGACCAGATCCCCGTAGTGCGGGAAGCGGAACTCGAAGAAGGGATCGAACCAGGCCGGATCGAAGGGATAGCCGGCGCGCTGCAGATCGCAGATGACGTCGTTGAAGTCCTGCCGCACGAAATGGGGCAGCAGGAAACGGTCATGCAGCTCGGTGCCCCAACGCACGGGCTTGCGACGGTAGGGCTCCTTCCAAAAGCGCGCGACCAGGGTGCGCAGCAGGAGCAGCTGGGCCAGGCTCATGCGGGCGTGCGGCGGCATCTCGAAGGCACGGAACTCGACCAGGCCCTGACGCCCCGAGGCGCTGTCCGGCGAGTAGAGCTTGTCGATACAGAACTCGGTGCGGTGGGTGTTGCCGGTGACGTCCGTCAACAGGTTGCGCAGCACCCGATCGACCACCCAGGGCTGCGGCACCTCGCCGGGCGGCATCTGCTGGAAGGCGATGTCGAGCTCGTAGAGCCGGTCGTCGCGCGCCTCGTCGACCCGCGGGGCCTGACTGGTCGGGCCGATGAACATCCCCGAGAAGAGATAGGACAAGCTCGGGTGATGCTGCCAGTAGCCGATGAGGCTCTGCACCAGATCGGGCTTGCGCAGGAGCGGGCTGTCCGCCGGGGTCGGGCCGCCGAGGGTGACATGGTTACCGCCGCCGGTGCCCGTGTGGCGCCCGTCGAGCATGAACTTCTCGGTGCCGAGCCGGGCCTGGCGTGCCTCTTCGTAGAGGATATGGGTGTCGCGCACCATGTCGTCCCAGCTCTCGGACGGGTGGATGTTGACCTCGATGACGCCGGGGTCGGGCGTGACCGCCAGCTTCTGCAGCCGATGATCGCGCGGCGGCTCGTAGCCCTCGATGATGATGGGCATCTTGAGCTCGGCGGCCGTGTCCTCGAGACAGAGCACCAGATCCAGCCAATGCTCGAGATGCGTCAGCGGCGGCATGAAGCAGTAGAGCCGGCCTTCGCGCGGCTCGATACAGAGCGCGGTGCGGATGAGATCCGGATGCAGGTCGTCCGGGAGGGCCACCTGCGGATGGAGCGACTGGTGCGACTCGTCCAGCGGCGTCACCCGCCCGTAGCGTGCGGCGAGATCCTGCGGCCGGTGGCCCTGCTCGCGGATGGTCTGCGGCGCTTGGGCCGGCTCGACCACGCGGCTGTATCGACGCGCCACCTCGTCGAAGGGCGAGCGCAGCGCGGTGACCGGCTCGAGAGGATTGCGCTCGGGGACCGTGTCCAGCTCGCCCTCGGGGACGTAGGGCAGGGCATCCAGGGGCAGGCGGAAACCCATCGGCGAGTCGCCCGGGATCAGGAAGAGGTTGCCGTCGCGGAAGGTCCAGCGCCCGCTCTTCCAGCGACCCTCGGCACCGAAACCCCACCAGCGCAACGGAAGCACATAGCCCGCGACACGGTTCAGGCCCTGTTGAAACAATCGCGTCAGGCGTTTGCGTTCGTTGGGGTCCTTGAGCTTGTTGTCGAGCGGGTCGACGTTCGCCGGCAGGCGCGCCTCTTTCCAGAGGTAGTAGAAGACGTCTTCATGGGCCTCCGACGCGAAGCTCGGATCCACGCCCAGGTGACGGGCCAGCGTGCGCACGAAGGTCTCGGCCTCCGCGGGTCCGTGGCCGTATTGGGTGTTCTCCAGGCCGAACAGCTCGGGGTTGCGCCAGACCGGTTGTCCGTCCTTGCGCCAGAAGCAGGACAGCGCCCAGCGCGGCAGCTGCTCGCCCGGATACCACTTGCCTTGCCCGATGTGCAGCAGACCGCCGGGCGCGAAGTGGCGCTTGAGGCGCAGCATCAGGTCCTCGGCCAGAATCTTCTTGGTCGGGCCCAGCGCGGCGATGTTCCACTCCGCACCGTCCATGTCGTCGATCGAGACGAAGGTCGGCTCGCCCCCCATGGTCAGGCGCACGTCGTTGGCCTTGAGTTCGGCGTCGACCTGATGGCCGAGCGACTCGATCGCCGCCCACTGCTCGTCGGTGTAGGGCTTGGTGACGCGCGGATCCTCGTGGATGCGCGTGATCTCGTTGTGGAAATAAAGCTCGACCTCGCACTTGTCCGTCGCGCCCGTGATGGGCGCGGCGCTGCGCGGTGCCGGCGAGCAGGCGAGGGGGATGTGACCTTCGCCCGCGAACAGCCCCGAAGTCGGATCGAGCCCGATCCAGCCGGCGCCCGGCACATAGACCTCGGCCCAGGCGTGCAGGTCGGTGAAGTCGGCCTCCGGACCGGACGGGCCGTCGAGTGATTTGACGTCCGCCGTCAACTGCACCAGATAACCGGAGACGAAACGTGCGGCCAGACCCAGATGGCGCAGGATCTGCACCAGCAGCCAAGCGGTATCGCGGCACGAGCCCAGACGCCGAGTCAGGGTCTCCTCGCAGGTCTGGACCCCGACCTCCATGCGGATGACGTAGTTGATGTCCTGCTGAAGACGCTGGTTCAGATCGACGAGGAAATAGACCGTCTCGCGCTTGGTCCGGTCCACGGCGGAGAGCCACTCCTTAAGCAGCGGTCCGCTCTCGGTGACCTCCAGATAGGGTGCGAGCTCCTTGCGCAGGTCGGGCTCGTACTCGAAGGGGTAATAGAAGGCGTAGTCTTCGAGAAAGAAGTCGAAGGGGTTGATCGTGATCATCTCGGCGATCACGTCGACCTCGACGGTCAGCGTCGTCGCCTTTTCGGGAAAGACGAGCCGCGCCAGATAGTTGCCGAAGGCGTCCTGTTGCCAGTTGATGAAGTGTTCGGCAGGTTCGATCTTCAGCGAATAGGAACGGATCGGTGTGCGGCAGTGCGGGGCCGGGCGCAGGCGCACGACATGCGGCGCGAGGTTCACCGAGCGGTCGAAGCGGTATTCGGTCTTGTGATTAATGGCGACGAGGATCGACATCGGGGCTGGGTTCCTAACTGAAGTGTCGGGTTTCGACTCTGACTGTTGCACCGCTGCGCCGACGCCGGCGCGGCTGGCTCAGACAAAGAAAGGCGGTTCGAGGTGCTGCTGTCTTGCCGTGGGGTGGCGATCCGCGGTGATCACAAAGCAAAGATCGTTCCGTGAGATGGCCGAAGGATTCGGTTCAGGTGTCAACGATCCCACAAAAGACCGGCGCTGTCTTGCGAAACGGCTTACCCGTCTGTTGCCCGGGGGTCTCGAGGTCAACGCATTTGGAGAGTTGGCTGCGCTCGGGCACGCGCCGTTCGGTCAAGCTCAAGACGGGCGCGGGGGCGGGGCCGTTCGCAGATCCAGCGGGGTGCCCCGAGTTGGCCCAGTCGGCTTGCCCGTTGTTGGTGCGTTCTCTGCTTAAGGCACGGTCCAATGCCGGTCTTTGAAGCGGGGACCGCGAACCCGGACGCAACGGGTATACCATTCACCGCATCTTGAGTGTTCTCCGGAGAAGCTTACGCCCATGGACCTGCGCGCCCTCTACCTTGCCCTCTTGCTGATCCCTTTGGTTCAGGCCTCGGATGTGCTTGCCGAGACGGGTGCACCCCGGCCGACAGCGCATGAACCGTCTCCGGACCCGCATCTGGACCCGGAGCGTGCGCAACGGGGTTATGTCGGTGCTGCGGTCTGCGCAGAGTGCCACCAAGCCGAGTTTGACCTTTGGGAGGGGTCCGACCATGACCTGGCGATGACCCAGGCCACGCCGCAGACCGTCCTCGGCGACTTCGACGACGCGCAGGTCGAGGCCCACGGCGTCGAATCCAGATTCTTCCGTCGAGACGGCGGCTACTTCGTCCGGACCGACGGACCCGACGGCGAGCTTCGGGACTATCCGATCCGCTACACCTTCGGCCGGTCGCCGCTGCAGCAATATCTGATCGCGTTTCCGGGCGGCCGGCTCCAGGCGCTCGGCTTGGCTTGGGACACACGTTCGCCGGAGCAGGGCGGACAGCGCTGGTTCCATCTCTATCCCGACACCGATCCGAGCGCGCCGATGGACCACCGCAACCCGCTGCACTGGACTGCCGCAGAGCAAACCTGGAACTATCAATGTGCGGACTGCCATTCGACCGATCTGCAAAAGCGCTACGACGCCGAGCAGCAGGTCTACGACACCCGATATGCGGAGATCAACGTGGCCTGCGAGGCGTGCCACGGACCGGGTGCCGGCCATGTGGATTGGGCCAGGCAGGAGGCCGCCGGAGAGAACGTCGAATCGGCTGCGGTGACCGATGCCGCCGGCCGAGGGCTGCTTGTGGACCTGAAGGATCGCGACGGCGGTATCTGGCAGATCGATCCCGAGACGGGAAAACCGCAGCGATCCGTGATCCGCTCGCCCCGGGGTGGTCCCCGCGTCCAGACCGAGACCTGTGCCCGCTGTCATTCCAGACGCGGACGCATCCAGGATGAGCTGACCCCGGGCGAACCCCTGCATCAGGGTTTCCGCCTTGCCCTGCTTGATCCCGCGCTCTACTTCCCTGACGGCCAGATCAAGGACGAGGTCTTCGTTCATGGCTCCTTCATCCAAAGCCGGATGTACCATCAAGGCGTCGTCTGCAGCGACTGCCACGAGCCCCACAGCCTTGAACTGCACGCCGAGGGCAACGCCGTCTGCGCTCGCTGCCATACCGCTGCCCGTTACGATGCACCCGAGCACCATCATCACCAAGCCGGCTCGACCGGTGCCGCCTGCGTGGCCTGTCATATGCCGCAGCGCTATTACATGGTCGTGGACGAGCGCGCCGATCACAGCCTGCGCGTGCCCCGGCCGGATCTGACCCTGACGCTCGGAACGCCCAATGCCTGCAGCGCCTGTCATCAGGACAAAGATGCCGCCTGGGCGGCGAACGCGGTGGGGACCTGGTATCCGGACCCGGCGTATCGGGGACCTCACTTCGGCGAGGCCCTGCACGCCGCAGACGCCAATGCCCCGGATGCAGGCGAGCGACTGCTTGCACTCGCGGCCGATCCGGCACAACCCGCCATCGCCCGTGCCAGTGCCCTAGACCGGCTCCGTAACCACGCGGATCCGGCGGCACTCATGACGGTGCAGCGCCTGCTCGCTGACCCGCAGGTGCAGGTACGCGCACAAGCGGTGCGCTTTCTGGATCTCGCGGACCTGCAGACTCGGGTCGAGCTGGCCTGGCCGCTGCTGTCCGATCCGGCGCTCACGGCGAGACTGGAGGCCGCTCGCGTGCTGGCGCCGGCCATGACTCAAGGGATCGGCGGCGAGCTGGCGGACCGCTTGAGTGCCGCCTTGGAGGACTACGCGATCGCCGAGATGGTGAATGCCGACCGACCCGAGGCACATCTGAATCTCGGCCTGCTGGCGTTCGAGGCCGGCGAGCCTCGCGTGGCCGAGCAGGCGTATCGCACCGCCCTGAGCCTGGATCGGCGGTTCACCCCGGCGCGGGTGAATCTGGCCGATCTCTATCGGGCGCTGGGCCGCGAGTCCGAGGCCGAGGCGGAGCTGATGGCCGGACTTGCGGCCGAGCCCGTCACGGCGTCCGAGCGCGCCGACCTGCACTACGCCTTGGGTCTTGCCCAGGTCCGAACGCAGCGCCTGGATGCGGCTGTGGAAGACCTGGCGCGTGCGGCCGAGCTGGCGCCGCAAAACAGTCGCTATGCCTATGTCTATGCTGTTGCACTCGACGGTATCGGCCGCACCCGGGAGGCCCTTTCGGTTCTGGAAGCTGCCCAAGGGCAAACCCCGTCCGATCGAGACGTCTTGATCGCACTGATCCAATACAATGCCAAGCTCGGTCGCGCGGATGCCGCCGAGCGCTGGCTCGATACGCTCCGTACCCGGACCCCCGGCGATCCTGTCCTGATGCAGCTCGAGGAGCAGATCAAGAACCTGCAGGACGCGGGCGCGAGCGAGATCCCGCCCAACGGCTGACGCCGTGCTCCGCGGCGGCCATTTGCGAAAACCCGCCGGGTAGGGTGGACGAGCGAGAGCGAAGTCCACCAAGCCCCGCTCCATGGCTCGCCGACCGTGCCGCGTCTCGTCCTCATACTCCGAGTCATCGAAATCGCCGGACTCAAGATCATCGCACCCCGTTTCCTGGAAGGACCCGCATGCCCAGCCTGAATCGCATCATTCTCATCAACACCCATCTGCAGGGTGTGGTCGAGCTTCGCGTCGACAACCACACCAACATCTGCGGCACCAATGCCTCCGGCAAGACGACCCTGCAGCGGCTGGTACCCGTGTTCTACGGCGAGTATCCGAGCCGTGTCGTGCCCGCCACCCGGGACAGTTTCCAGCGTTGGTACCTGCCCACCGAGCAGAGCTTCATCATCTACGAATACCTGAGCCTGGACGGCGAGCTTTGTCAGGCCGTGTTGGCCGCCGCCGCGGACGGAAAGGGTGTCGCCTATCGTCTGATCCGCAAGGTGTTCGACCTGGGCGACTACACCCGCGCCCGCCCCGGCGACACCTTGATCTGTCTCGGCATGGCCGAGTTGGGTCGTCAACTCAAGCAGTCCGGTGTGAGCGTCAGCGGCTTGCTCAATACACGCGAGTACCGCGCCATCCTGCAGAACGATCGTGGCCAGCTTGCCGCGCGCGGCAACAGCGGCGAGCTGCGCGCGCTGGCCCGGCAGTTCTCGCTTTGCGAAACCGGGCATTCGCTGCGTCATATCGAAAAGCTCGCCCAGGCCGTGCATTCGCGGGAGGGCAAGATGGAAACCGTCCGCTCCATGATTGCGGCCATCCTCGAAGAAGACGGTGTGAATCCGCCGACCTCGCAGCTCAAGCCACAGCAGGTGGAGACCTGGATTCGCGAGAGCCAGCTCGTGCAGGGGTTCGATGCCCTGCGTCCCGACTTCGAAAAGCTGGAGCGCGAGTACCAGGATCTGCTGGACTGCGAGCGGCGCCTCGGCGGACTGCTGCGGGGCTACCGGATCGACGAGCCCCGGCTGCAGCAGACCCGGGACGAGAGCAGCGCGGCCATCGAGCAGGCCGGTTTCGCACTCAAACAGTTGGAAGACGGCTGGAATGAGCGGCGCGACGCGCTCAACCAGGACCTCTCCGTCGCCCGCGCAGAGATCAGCCGCGCCGACGACGAGCTCAAGCAGATCGAGCAGCAGTACCAGGTCTTTTTGGATGCCGATATCGAGCAGGCGCGCGCCGATCTGGACAAGATCCCGGTCTGGAGCGACGCGCTGGACAACCTGCGCGCTCGCTTTCGTCTGCTCACCGAGCAGCATCAGGATGTGAAGCAGGCCTATCTGGAGCGCTGCGACGCGATCAAGGAGCAGCGCGAGCGTCGCCTGGAGCAGTTGCGCCATCAGCAGACCGGTCTCGGCGAGCAACGCACCGCCCGGGTCGAGCAGCGCAACAGCGAGCTCGAAGCCTTGAAGCAGCGCCAGCACCAAGAGCGCGAGAGCGGGATCGAGACCTTTCGCAAGCAAGAGGGTCAGTACGCGCTCGAACGCGAGCGTCTGGACGTCTGGATCCAGAGCGCCGGCTTCACCGAGGAGGAAAACCGTTCGCTGGCGATCCTTGATCAGCGTTTGGAGGAGGCCGAGGCCGCGGTCGAGGCTACCGATGTCCGGGTGCGCGAGCAGGACGGCCGCGAACAGACTCTGCGCCGACAGCGCGATGACGCGAATGCAGCACTGCGCGAAGCCGGTCAGCGGGTCACCCAACGTCAAGCGCAGCGCGAGGATGTTCAGCGCTTGCTCTATCCCGGTCGGCACAGTGTGCTGGAGTTTCTGCGCAGCGAGCAGCCGGGCTGGGAGGAGCATCTCGGTAAGGTGATCGAGCCGACCCTATTGCAGCGGGCAGACCTCAAACCGGCGTTGATCGAGCCGACGCAGGAGGCGCTCTTCGGCGTGCGCTTGGATCTCTCGGTCATCGATCCGCCCGAGCATGCCGCGTCCGAGACGCAGCTGCGTCAGCGCCTGCAACTCGCCGAGGATGCGCTGACGGACGCGGAGAATCGAAAGCAGGCCGCCGAGAAGGTCCTGAGCGATCTCGTCGGCACCTTGGAGGAGCAACATCGCGCGCTGACCCTCGCCCGCGCCAAGCAGCGGAGTCAGCGCGACGATTTGCGCCGCCTCAAGGACGAACGGCGCGCCCGCAAGGAACAGCTCGACGCGACGCTACGCGAACGCAAGAGTGCTGCGCGCGCGTCACTGACCGAGCTGGATACGCGGACACGGCAGCTCGCCGGCGAGCACCGACAGTGGCTGGACGACCTCAAGGCCCGGCACGGCGACGCAGACTTGGAGCTCAAGGCACACTGGCAGGAGGTCATTGGGCGGCTGGATCTCGAACTCGTGCAGTTGCGCGACTCCATGAATGAGAGCACGCGCGCCGCCAAGACCGAGCTGGACGCCTGTTCCGCCTGGTTCAACGGCGAGCTGAAGTCGCGTGGCGTGGATGAGCAGGACATCATCGGGCTGAAACAACAGATCGACGCCTTGACCGCGCAGATCCAGACCGCGGAGCGTCGCCGTGCCGAGGTGCGGGACTACGACGACTGGTTTCGGCTCAGTTGGGTCACGCGCAAACCGAAACTCCAGGGCGAGCTCGACGACAGCCGCCGCCGCGCAGCGACACTCGACCAAACGCTCAAGTCCGTCACCGGCGACTTCAAACGCGAACGCGGCCGACTGACAGAGGGTCGGGAGCACGCCAAGCGTCGCAAGGACGAGACCGAGGCGCGGCTGACCCGCCTCAAGGTCTTGCTCGCCCGTCTCAACGCCCTGAAGCTACCCCGCGACGACGTGCCTCCGGAGGGCGAGCTCGACGAGCGTCTGCGTCTCGGCGACGAGCTGTTGTACCGCCGCGAGCGGGTCATGGACGCGGTCAAGGCGCACGTGGAGCGTTTCGACACCCTGATCGCCGGTCAGTCCGGCTCCAGCCTGGCTGAATTCTGGGAACGCAGCCGCGAGGAGAGCCTGCTGGTCGGCGAGCAGGGGATTCGCCGAATGGATCACCGCAAGCTGGTGCCGCACCTGGAACAGCTGCTCACCGTGATGGTGCCTCAGAGCCTGACCGCACTGCGCGAGCAGGGTCGGCTTTTCGGCCTCGACCTCAACAACTACTACGACGTCCTGGCCGATATCGATCGGCGTATCGCCGCGCAAAGTGCGCGCATCACCCGCGAGGTCAGCGAGGATCTGTGCCTCGACGGCGTTTCGGACTCTGCGGTACGCATCCGCTCGCGCATCGCCGAGCTGGAGTTCTGGCCGGACCTGCGGGCCTTCATCTCGGCCTTCCATGCCTGGCGCGAGGACGACTTCAACGGCCTGCCCGGCGAGGACTACATCGGCAGCCTGCGCCGGGCGCTGGACATCATCGGTCGCTCGGCCCTGAGCGGAGGCGTCGCCGGGCTGCTGGAGATCGAGCTGCGCCTGCGCGAGGGTCACAGCGACCTGGTGATCCGCACCGACCGTCAGCTCAACGAATCCTCCAGCCACGGCATGGCCTATCTGATCCTCTGCAAGTTCCTGCTTGCCTTCACCCGGCTGCTGCGCGGCGGCGCGCCCGTCACCATCCATTGGCCGATCGACGAGCTGGGGACATTGCACCATCAGAACGTGAAGAAGATCTTCGACGCCTGCACCAGCAACAACATCCGCGTGCTCGGCGCCTTTCCCAACCCGGACTCCGAGGTCTTGGGACTCTTCGCCAACCGCTATATCGTCGACAAACAGACCCGCCAACTCCAGATCGTCAAGCCGCGCGCGGATCCCATCGCGGCCAAGCTGCGTGAACGCCGAACCACGGAGGTGCTTTAGATGTTGTCGACCAAGGGACAGGTCATCGAGCGACTGCTCGGTGGCGCCTTCATCTGCCGCACCACCGACGAGGACGGCTGGCGCTTTTTGCGGATCCCGGCCAATCGCGAGCAGGTGGACGTCTATCTCGGGCAGCTCAACCGATTGGTGGCCACGATCGGCACCGGCCCGGACAGCGAGGTGTTCTTCTGCGGCTACGGCACCTTGGGCGACGCCGAGCGCAAGACCATCAGCGAGCAGTTTCGCGACATCTGCCAGGCCCTGACCCCGCTGGTCGAATGGCTGGTGCTGGTGCAGGACGCCGCCGGCCAGGACGCGCCCTTGACCGAGGGCATGCCGGTTCGCCTCAACGAGCTGCAAACCGTCATCGAGGACACGCCGGCCTTCCGCGAGCAGTTGAGCCACCTTTGCCGCCATCGGTTGTTCAACTCGAAAAGCGTCGACGTCGATGGCCAGATCAAGCAGATCTTCAAGCGGCTGTGCGATCTGGGCTACCTGATCCGTCCCAACCCCGAGAAGCAGATCTATCTGGCCACCGGCAAGCTGGATTATCTCTACGAGGTCATTCGCTTCATCGACGACGCCGAGGGTCTGAACCTGGAGGGCCAGGCCGAGTCCGCCGTTCAGGGGCAGTTGCTGTGAGCGACCACCTGCAGCAGGCCGGACTGCGCTTTCTGCGCCGGCTCGCCCGCCATGCCGAGCCCATCATGGACGCCTATCTGGCCGGCTCGATTGCGGATCAGGCGCTCGAACCCAGCGTGCGCGAGCGCCTGCTCAAGGACAGCATCCTCTATCGGCCCGAGCCCGGCGCAGATCTGCATCTGCGTCGCGCGGTGCGGGCGCTGCTTGAAGAAGCCCTGCGCGATGACCGCAACCGCCGGATCGATGCCAACACCGGCTCGGCGCTGGCGACCTTCAAGACACTCGCCGACCACTACAAGGAGGCCCGTCACCAGGGCGACTATGCCGCCGCCGAGGCCTATTTGGGCGATCTGAAGGAGCACGTCTATGCCTTCGGAGAGACCCTGAGCCACGGCATCCGGGTGCTCTGGAGCCGCATCAACAATGAGTTCGGGTATGTCGGCACGCTCGACGCCAAGATTCGCGAGAACGAGCTGGCGCAGTCCCAGGTGAGCGAGCTGCTCGCCGGGTTGGAGCTGGTCAGCTTCGAGTCGCTCGCCGAGACTGCCGGCGACCTGCGCGAGCTGCGTCATCTGCTGGTGACCAACCTGCAGCGCACCATCGGCAGCTGTGCCCAAGAGCTGAGCATCGTGCAGGGCCGGCTGCTGGAACTCCTGGGACGCTTCCGCGAGATCCGCGGGCGCACCCGGCTGATCAAGGGTTGGCTGCTGCACCTGAACCAGCACCCGGAGTATCAGGTGGGTCCCCACGCCGCCGGCAGTGCTATCCCGACGCTGGTCAACCGCGCCGAGCCTGCATTGGCCCCGGCAAGTCTGAGCCTGCATGACCCGACGCAGGAGGCCGACCTGCTGGCCCTGCTGGCGCAGGTCCGATCCCTGCACCCGCGCGAGTCGAGGGTCCAAGCCCTCGCCGATGCACCCGCGCTGACGCTGACCGTCCCCGATGACTTCGAGGTGCGCAGCAGCGCGATCCGTGCCGCCGTGGACGCCTATTTCTGCGAGGTCATCGACAGCGGCGAGGCGCTCTCGGCACTGGAGTATCGCGATCGCCGGTCGCTGTCCGAGGACGCCGAGAGCTGGCTGTATCAGGTGCTCGGCGGCTATGAAGGTCTGCCCGAGGAGCAGAAGCGTTATTTCGAGCTGGAGACGATCGGCGAGGTCCATCCGCTCTTCAGCGGCAACTTCATCATTCGGGACCTGCGTCTGTGCCTGGCCTAAGCAGGCGCCACATGCAGGCGGTCCATCGCCTGTTGCGCGAACGTCTCGACAAGGTGCCGCGCTCGGCCGTCTGGGAGCAGATCAACAGTGCCTTCGAGATCGGAGAGCCGAGGGGCCGAGATCTGCATTTCAGTGTCGAGCAGCGCCAGCTCCTGCGCGAGCAGTGCCGGTCGGCCTGGGGCTTCGATCCTCTGGAGGGGGTTCCGCACGGCAATCGGCGCGAGGTCGCGGCCGCGGCCATCGACGAGAAGATTGCCCGTGAGCGCCCCGACGATCGGTATGTCCTGGTCAAGGGTTGCGTACCCGAACCCCTGCCGCCGCTCGGGTCCGATCTGAGCCTGCGCGTGCCCATCTCCGGCCTGAACCCGGACGCGATCGGTCAGGTCGTGGTCATCGAAAACCTCGACAGCTTCGATGACTGGTACGCCTTCCGCTCGCCCCCGGAGCTGGCGGACGCGCTGGTGATCTATCGCGGCCACGGTGGATTGGCCCGAGGTACTCGGAACCTGCTGTCCGTCTTGCCCGAGTCCGTCACCGTGACGGTCTTTCCCGATTGGGATCCGGCCGGACTGCTCATCGCCCGGACCTTGCCCCGCGCCGATGCCCTGCTTGTCCCTGTTTTGAACGAGACCTTGCTGGCCAAAGGCAGCCCGGAGCATTTCGCCGGGCAGTATCGGGAAGCCCGTTATCTGGACAAGGCCGATCTGGGGGGTTGGCAAGCCGTCTGGGACGCGATGAATGCCGCGCGGACCAGCCTCAAGCAGCAGCATATGCTGGCGCTCGGAGTTGCGTTGCGGAGGATTTCCCTCGGCGATCGTACAACGACCTTACAGATGGGCGACGACGCTGAGTGACCAAGCCGCGCCGTCATCGTCCTTCGCGGCGCAGCGCAGCGCAGTGAAATCCATCCTTCCAAGCCGCGCCGGTGACGGGGTTCGGTCTGATGCGCGGCCTCGCTCCTAAGACCGTTGCGCCAGGCAAAGCCTGGAAGGAGAGGAAGATAGCGAACGGATAAGCCAATCGGAAACTCCTTTTTGCGACCCACCGGGTGCAAGTCCCGAGCCGGTAAGGAGTGGCCATCCACCGGAACCGAGTGTTGTGTGGTGCGGGAGCGATCCCGCCTGCGAAGCGTACACAGGGGGCGTGCAGGCCGTGTGATGGAGCCCCGTTACTGAGTTCAGCGGAGCCGACGTATTCGGAACACCGGAAGGCAACAGTTTCGGCATCGTAACGGCCTGATGTCGAGACTCCGCCGGGGTCTAAGAGCAGGGCATGTACGCACGGGTCGTCCAGGAACCTGGGAGCGCTCAGTTGCTCCTTGCCCGAGACGCGGCGCGGGCACCGCGTAAGAAGCCGCCCCGGCCCGACGGCGCTGGTCCGGCCGACGGGAGCGAACAGGACCGACGGCAAGGTAGCGCCAAGCGAAGGCAACGAAGTGCGGCGCGATGGCGACTGAGCAGTCAGAGTCGGCTGATAGTACCGTTGAGCGTGGGGAACGCACCCGAGCGGACCCATGGGAGGGAAGCGGCCGATCGGTTGAGACACCTTCTGAAGGGACGATGGCGTGAACATCGAGTCACCTGACCATCTGAACAGAACGACAGGAGATCGCGACATGGGCTGAATGGTCCATCGGGTGTGCGACAGTTGTCGTGCAGCGAGCGCTCAACCGAGGAGCCGGATGCGGTAGTCCCGCACGTCCGGATCTGTGGGAGCCGCGGGTGGGTAACCACCCGCGGCCACCCGGTGCCACCCAAAAAATCACGCGCTCGTGACACCCGCTCTGCGGTGTCACGTATGCCCCCGGAGCTCTGCACCACGTACCACGATGGACGAAGTTACGAGCAATGCCTGATGCGCTTGGTGCGGGCTGGATGGGTTTCGCTTTGCTCTACCCATCCTACGCGTTTCGGTTTTTTTGAATCGTTGCTTACGCGGTCATGGCCAGGGGAGGACCGTCGAGGGCGGCGACCAGATGTGGGATTTGCGACAGGGCCGGCGCGCCGTCCATGAGCAGGGCGATGGGCATGACCTCGAAGATCTCCTCGGGCGGTGCACCGAAATCGAGCGCGGCACGCGCGTGCAGATGGATATGGTCGCGGCGCTGCTCCACCAGTGCGATGCCCAACGCGATCAGCTCGCGGACATGATGCTGGATCGGTCCGCGGCCAAGGACGTATTCGCGCCAGGAATCCTCCCAAGAGTCCCACATCTCGCCGCCTTCGCGTGGGCTCGCCTTGAGAAAGAGTGCGATCTTGCGGACTTGCGTGAGCTCGCCGGGCATCACGTGCAGGCGAATGGCCTCCTTGGTGTGGATATCGATGCAGCGTCTGCACTGCTTCGTCAAGGCCATGCCCAAGGTGATCAGCTCTTTGTTTTTACGATCGATGATGCCCTTGCGGGTACTGACCTGAGACATCTCGCTGATGATCTCGAGAAACTCCTCGAGACCGTACTCGCGTGCGCGGGTCAGGGACTGCTTGAAGGTGTCGATACTGCTCATATTCGCTGCTGCCGATGGATGCGTGGATAGAACGTTAGAGAATTAGCAACTATTGTACCGCAAATGGTGCGGTGCAGCAGGCGTCGGTTTGTCAGGGGTGCGTTTGATACGAGCCGATCGACTCGGGTGATCGTCGCGAAGCGGCAACCTCCCGGGATCGACGACTTGCAGTCGTCTTCTTCGGCCGGCCTGACGGCTCGCAGGGTTGCGTGTGCCCGGTTTGACCGCGGAGATTCGGGTTCAGGCGCGCCCGGGAAAGGTCCGGGAGGGACGGGTCGACTCTCTCTACCCTGAACTCGATCCGAAAACCCTTGCCGAGGCTCTTCGCCACCTCGGCCATCTTCCTCATCCGACACCGACGTGCGTTTCGCTCTACATAGCATACAAATGTATGCTATAAAATCGGTCATGGGATTCTCCGACGGAGCGAGGGCAAACTGATGGGTCGAACACCGACCGGACAGACGCGCGAGCAGGTGTTCCAGCTCATGCGCGAACGGCTCCTGGCCGGCCAACCGCCGACCGTGCGTGAGGTCCAGGAGGCGTTCGGTTTTCGCTCCGTGCAGACCGCGCGCGCGCATCTCGAGGCACTGGTGTCCGAAGGTCGCCTCGACAAACAGTCGGGTCGGGCGCGCGGCTATCGGCTCGCCGACTCGGCGGTGCTGGCGCTCGGCGAAGACCGGATCGCGCCGCCGCGATTGGTCCCCTTGCTCGGGCGCGTCGCGGCCGGCGCCTTCGGGTTGGCGGTCGAGGATCTCGAAGGTTATCTCCCGGTGCAGTCCGATCGTGTCGGCGCGAACGAGGAGCTGTTCGGTCTGCGTGTGCGCGGCGAGAGCATGCGCGACGCCGGCATCCTGCCCGGCGACATCGTCATCGTGTGGCGTCTCCCCAGTGTCGAGGACGGTGCGATCGTCGTCGCCCTGGTGGGCGAGGAGGCGACGATCAAGCGTCTGCGGCGGCGCGGCGAGCGGATCGAGCTGCATCCGGCAAACCCCGATTACGCGGTGATGACGCCGGATCCGGATACGCTTCAGGTGCTGGGGCGGGTGATCGAGGTGCGGCGTTATCTCGATTGAGAGGGGCTTTCGGCCTCCAGCCTCCAGCTATCAGCCTCCAGCTATCAGCTATCAGCTATCAGCTATCAGCTATTAGCTATTAGCTATTAGCTATTAGCCGTCAGCTTCCAGCTAATAGCTAAGGTGATTTCCTGGAAGGGATCTCCCGGGATAGACGACTTGCAGTCGTCCTCTTCAGCCGACCCGACGGCCCGAGAGCGTCGGGTGGAGCGCGACCCCGCCGGCACTCGGGACGCGGAACGCTTGAAAGAGGACGACTACAAGTCGTCTATCCCGGGGAGCGCCGCTTGGCGGCGTTGCTTCGGACCGATCGGATGTGCAATGCACGATCGACGTGTCGATGCGCATTCAGGCGCACCTTGGGCTTCTTCAGGTCGTGCGGGCATGCGCAGTCGGGATGCTGATTTCCAGAAATACCCTAACAGCTAACAGCTAACAGCTAACAGCTAACAGGCATCGGCCTTCGGCCAGTCAAGAGTCATGTCACACGATCGGAGCATCTCGATGAAGGCGGCCTTTTCTGATCTTCAAAGAGGGCTTGAGCCGAGCCGGACGCCTGTCTCTTGGGGGCTTGCGTCCTTTCGCGGTCGCTTTGCCGAGATCTCGGGCGGGGAGGCGACGGCGGCGCTGACACTCACCATGGGCCTGGTGGCGGAGGCTCAGCAGTGCGAGGAGCCGGTGGCCTGGGTGACGGGGCGCGACAGCAGCTTTTATCCGCCGGATGTCGCGGCGGTCGGGA
This sequence comes from Thiocapsa rosea, assembly GCF_003634315.1. Classification (NCBI taxonomy): domain Bacteria; kingdom Pseudomonadati; phylum Pseudomonadota; class Gammaproteobacteria; order Chromatiales; family Chromatiaceae; genus Thiocapsa; species Thiocapsa rosea. The sequence continues at coordinate 150,334 of NZ_RBXL01000001.1, read as the reverse complement.
TCGATCTGAGTGCCCTTGTGGTCGTCTGGGCGCAGGGTGCGCTCGAGGCCGCGCGGGCGGCCGACCTGCTGTTGCGCTCGGGTGCCTTCGGTTTCGTCGTGCTGGATCTGGGCTCCGACGATGACCTTCCGCTTGCCGCGCAGACACGCCTTGCCGCGCTCGCGAAGAAGCACGAGACGGCACTTCTGTGCCTGACGCGCAAGGGGCGGGAGCGTCCGTCACTGGGGTCGCTGATCTCGTTGCGTGCCGAGGCGACGCGCACGGAACGTGCGCCGCCACTGTTCCGCTGCGAGACGCTCATCCTCAAGGATAAGCGCCAGGGACCGGGTCGGACCTACGCGGAGCTCTGTTATGGACCGGATGGCCTGTCTTGATCTGCCGGCCTTCCCGCTTCAGCTCCTGCTGCGGCAGCACCCCGAGTGGCGGGGGCATCCGGTCGCCGTCGTCGACAGCGATCAGCCGCGGGGCATCGTCTTGTGGGTCAATGCGTCCGCACGCGCCGCACGTATCCTCTCGGGCATGTCCTTTGCCGCGGCCCTGTCGTTGAGCGGGGATCTGCGCGCCGCGCCGGTGCCCAAGACGCAGATCGATCGGGCCGTTGTCGCCGTCTCTCGCCGGCTGCGCGAGCACAGCCCGCATGTCGAGCCGTCCGCGGAGGAGCCCGGTGTCTTCTGGCTCGATGCGTCCGGGCTTGAGCCGCTCTACGGGTCGCTCGACGCCTGGGCCGCGGGGATCGAGACGGATCTCTCGGCGATCGGTTTGAGCGCCGTCGTGGTCGTCGGCTTTCGCCGCTTCGCGACCTATGCACTCGCCAAGTCCGGCGGCGGGGTACGCGTCCTGCGCGAGGCGGGAGAAGAGCAGGGCGCCTTGCAGGATGTGCCCCTGGAACGGCTGGCGATCGCGCCCGGGACACGGGACGCGCTCGCCAAGCTCGGCGTGCACGACCTCGGGGCCTTTCTCCGGCTGCCGTCCGAGGGCATCCGTCGGCGCTACGGGAAGGCCGCCTTCGACCTGCACCGGATGGCCTCGGGCGAGCTGAATCTCCCGCTGCAGCCCGAGCGACCTGGCCCGCCGGTGACGGCACACTTGATCCTCGATCGGCCCGAGACCGATGTCGATCGTCTGATGTACCTGATCGAGACGCGGCTGCCGCCGCTTCTGGAGGCGCTCGCCGGGCGCGGTCAGGTCCTCGAAGAGCTGCGGCTGCTGTTTCGTTTCGAGCGTCTGGGCGAGCATAAGGAGCGCATCCGTCCGGCTGCACCGACCCTGGATGTCCGACAGGTTCTGGAGCTGATCCGTTTACGTCTGTCGGCGACACGCCTGCCGGATGGTGTGGAGGAGCTGCATCTGCTGACCCGTGCTGTCAACCCGGAGCAGCGCCAGCTCGAATTGCTCGCCGCCCGGCCGCGCCGCGACCTGGAGGCGGCCAATCGTGCCCTGGCGCGCGTGCGGGCCGCATTCGGCGAGCAGTCGGTGGTACGGGCACGACTGCGCTCGGGTCATCTGCCCGAGAACAGCTTCGCCTGGGAGCCCTTGTCGCGACTGGAATCGGCACGCCCGCGCACGCGTCTGCAACGCCGTCTGGTGCGCCGTCTCTACAGGCGCCCGATCCCCTTGCCGCCGCGCCCGCGCCACGAGCCGGACGGCTGGATGCTGCATGGCTTGGAGCAGGGGCCCGTGGTGCGGGTCTGGGGCCCCTATGTGATCGCCGGCGGCTGGTGGGTGCGTGCACTGCACCGGGAGTATCACTTCGCCGAGACCCGCAAAGGCGAGCTCTTGTGGGTCTTTTACGATCGGGTGCGACGCGGCTGGTTCGTGCACGGGCGGGTGGAGTGATCCCGGGATGGTCCCGCTCTGGTGCAAGAGCCATTTCTCGTTTCTCGAAGGGGCGAGCCACCCCGAGGAGCTGGTGGAGACCTGCGCCGCGCTCGGGCTCGCCGGTCTGGCCCTGACGGATCGCGACGGCGTCTACGGTCTGGTCGAGGCCCATGTGAAGGCGCGCGAGCTCGGCGTGCCGCTGATCGCCGGGGCCGAGGTCTCGATCGAGGACGGCTCGACCCTGATCCTCCTGGCGCAGAGCCGCGACGGCTACGCCAATCTCTGTCGACTGCTGACCCTGGGCCGACGCCGTTGCGCCAAGGGCGAGAGCCGGGTCGGCTGGCGCGAGGTCTACGCCCATGCCGGCGACCTGATCGCGCTCTGGGGCGGTGAGTCCGCCCTGCTCTGCGGGGAGGCCGATCCCTTCTTCATCGCGCATCAGTTGCGCGAGGCCTTCGACGATCGGCTCTATGCCTTGGCGGCGCGTCATCGTCGCGCGGACGAGCCGGGGCGCGAGGCGCGCTTGCGACAAAGGGCCGCACGTTATCGGCTGCCGATCGTCGCAGGTTATGAGGTGCTCTATCACGCCCCGAGCCGACGCGAGCTGCAGGACGTGCTGACCTGCATCCGCCAGGGCATCCGGCTCACCGAGGCCGGGCGCCGGATCAAGCCCAATGCCGAGCATGCACTCAAGACCGTTCATGCCTTCGCCAAGCTGTTCGAGGACGACCCGGGCGCCGTCGCCCGTACCTTGGAGATCGCCGAGCGCTGCCGCTTCAATCTGGATGCGCTGCGGTATCGCTATCCCTCGGAGCATCTCCCGGACGGCTCGACCTCAGCGCAATGGCTGCGGAGGCTTACGCTCGAGGGGGCGCACGAGCGTTACGGGGCTGCACTGCCCGAGGCTGTCTCGGCTCAGGTGGCGAAGGAGCTGGCGCTGATCGAGGAGCTGGATTACTGCGGCTACTTCCTGACCATGTGGGAGATCGTCCAATTCTGCCGACGCGAGCGCATCCTCTGCCAGGGCCGCGGCTCGGCGGCCAATTCCGCCGTCTGCTACTGCCTGGGCATCACCGCCGTGGATCCGGTGCGCATGGGGCTGCTGTTCGAGCGCTTCCTCTCGCGCGAGCGGGCCGAGCCGCCGGACATCGATCTGGATATCGAGCACGCGCGCCGCGAAGAGGTCATCCAGCACGTCTATGCCAAATACGGCCGAGATCACGCGGCGATGGTCGCCAACATCATCCGGTATCGGGTGCGCTCGGCGGTGCGCGACGTGGGCAAGGTGCTTGGTCTCTCCGAGACCTCGCTCGATCGTCTGTCGAAGCTGCTGGCGCACGCGGGCGACGCGCTGTCGGGCGAGGTGCTGCGCCAGTCTGGTTTGGATCCCGAGCAGCCAGTGCATCGGCACCTGATCCGGCTCGCGACCGAGATCCTGGATGTGCCCCGTCACCTCTCGATCCATCCCGGCGGTTTCCTGCTCGGACACGAGCCGGTTTCGACCCTGGTCCCGATCGAGAACGCCGCGATGCCCGACCGGACGGTGATCCAATGGGACAAGGACAGTCTCGAGGCACTGGGGTTGTTCAAGGTCGACCTCTTGGCGCTCGGTGCGCTGCATCTGCTGCATCTCGGCTTCGATCTGATCCGCGGCCATTACGGGCGCGACGAGACCATGGCGAGCATCCCCGCCGACGACGCGCCGACCTTCGAGATGATCCGCCGGGCCGACACGCTCGGCGTCTTCCAGATCGAGAGCCGTGCCCAGATGGCGATGCTCCCGCGTCTGCGGCCGCGCACCTATTACGACCTGGTGATCGAGATCAGCCTCGTGCGCCCCGGTCCCATCACGGGCGGCATGGTGCATCCCTATCTGCGCCGTCGCGCCGGCCAGGAGCCCGTGATCTATCCCCATCCCTGTCTGGCGCCCGTGCTCGAGAAGACACTCGGCGTGCCGCTTTTTCAGGAGCAGGTGATCCGCTTGGCGATGGTCGCTGCCGACTACACCCCCGGCGAGGCCGATCAGCTGCGCCGCGACATGGCCGCCTGGCGCTGCAGCGGTCGAATCGAGCGCCATCACGCGCGACTGGTGCAGCGCATGATCGCCAAGGGCATCGACGCCGCCTTTGCCGAGCAGGTGTTCGAGCAGATCCGCGGCTTCGGCGAGTACGGATTCCCCGAGAGCCATGCGGCCAGCTTCGCCCTGATCGCCTACGCCACCGCTTGGATGAAGTGCCGATTCCCCGACGTCTTCGTCTGCGCATTGCTCAACGCCCAGCCGATGGGTTTCTATTCTCCCGCGACCATCATCGAGGACGCCAAGCGCCACGGCATCGAGGTGCGTCCGATCGATGTGGTCCGGAGCGAGTGGGACTGTACGCTGGAGCCGGGGCAAAACGGGTCGGTAGCGGAGGTCGGTAGGGTGGACTGCGCTGCGCTTGTCCACCCTACGGCGCTTGTCCACTCGACCGATCGGGTCAACGACATGGCCGGGCCGGAGACGCGGCGTTTCGCCGTGCGCATGGGCGCGCGCTATGTGAAGGGTCTGGCCAGGGCACAGTGGGAACAGCTGACGGCGGCGCGGGCGGAGGGCACTTTCGCGTCGGTCGAGGATCTGGTGCGGCGCACCGGGCTGAATGCCGGCGTGCTGTCGCGCCTGGCCGAGTCGGGGGCCTTGAGTGCCTTGGAGCCGCAGCGCCGCTCGGCCCTGTGGCAGGTTGCCGGGGCCGTTCACGATGAGGATGCACCGCTCGATCCGGGACCCCGAGAACACGCCGCGCTCTTCGACGATCTGGATGCCTTCGATGCCATTGCCTGGGATCACCGCGCCAGCCTACACAGCACGCTCGGGCATCCCTTGGCGCCCTTGCGCGAGCGGTTTCGCGCCCAGCGTCTTCCCGATGCCGCCGCCGTGCGGGCGATGCCGCATGGCCGACGCACGCGCTACGCCGGTCTGGTGATCTGCCGTCAGCGCCCCGCGACCGCATCGGGCGTCCTCTTCATGACGCTCGAAGACGAGACCGGCTTCGTCAACCTCGTGGTCTGGAATCAGGTGCTCGAACGCTACGCCCGCCTGATCAAGACCACGAACCTGCTCGGCGTGACCGGACGGATCCAGCAGCAGGATGGCGTACCGCACCTGATCGCGGACGCCTTCTGGGATCCGCAGTCCATTCTGCAGGTCCGGATCGCGGCGACCTACAGCCGGGATTTTCATTGAACCTAAACCGCGTCCAGAGCGACATGCGTCGTTTTCATTGTTCGTTTGGCTTCGGAGATATCCTTCATCCCAGAGAGACGCGGTTTAGAATTTAAGAGCAGTTGAACCGCAAAGGCGCAAAGGACGCAAAGAAAAACAACGATGTGTCTTGTCGCTCACCTTCACCTGTCGGGTGAGCCTCGCTCTGCCGGCAATCGATCGAAATCCTTCGCGTCCTTTGCGCCTTTGCGGTTCCAATTGCCGAATTTAGCCCAAACCCAAGCGCCGGCCCGCTAGTTGCTCAGGTCTCTGCCGGCGACGCTGTCGGCGTTGCTACAACCGCCTGCCCCGATGCCTCCCGAGCCGTCCGCCGATCAAGCCGCGACCGGATCGCCACGAAGAAGAGCGGCACGAACAGGATATTAAGTAGGGTACCGGCGATCACGCCGCCGAGCACGCCGGTACCGATCGCATTCTGCGCCCCCGAGCCCGCCCCCGAGCTGATGGCCAGCGGCACCACGCCGAAGCCGAAGGCGAGCGAGGTCATGAGGATCGGCCGCAGCCGCATCCGCGCTGCCTCCAGGGCCGCGGCGACCGCGTCCTTGCCTTGCTCCTGCAGGGTCTTGGCGAACTCCACGATGAGGATGGCGTTCTTCGCAGAGAGTCCGATGGTCGCGAGCAGTCCGACCTGAAAATAGATGTCGGCCGGCAGCCCGCGACCGGTCACGGCGAGCACGGCGCCCAACACCCCGAGCGGCACCGCCAGGATCACCGCGAAGGGCACCGACCAGCTCTCGTAGAGCGCGGCGAGCGCCAGGAAAACCACCAGTGCCGAGAGTGCATAGAGCAGGGGCGCCTGGGCACCGGCGGCGCGCTCCTCGAACGACAGCCCGGTCCATTCCAGACCGATCCCGGGCGGGAGCTTGGCGACCAGCGCCTCGACCGCGTCCATGGCCTCGCCCGAGCTCACCCCGGGCGCGGCCTGACCCATCACCTGCGCAGAGGGCAGCCCGTTGTAGCGCTCCAGGCGCGGCGAGCCGAAGACCCAACTGCCGCTGGCGAAGGCGGAGAAGGGCACCATCTCGCCGTCGGCGTTGCGCGCATGCCAGTCGTCCAGATCCTCGGGCAACATCCGATAGGGCGCGTCCGCCTGGAGATAGACCTTCTTCACGCGGCCCTCGTGGACGAAGTCGTCGACATAGGCGCTACCCCAGGCGGCGGAGAGCGCGGTGTTGATGTCCGACAGCGAGAGCCCGAGCGCGCCGGCCTTGGTGCGGTCGATCTCGACCTTGAATTGCGCCTCGTCCTCGCGTCCGTTGGGTCGGACCGCGGCGAGCGCGGGATCGGCGTTCGCCATCCCGAGGAACTGACCGCGCGCGGCCATCAGCGCCTCGTGGCCCACCCCGCCGCGGTCCTGAAGCTGTGCGTCCCAGCCCGTGCCGGTGCCGAGCTCGATGACGGCCGGCGGCACGAAGGCGAAGACCTGCGCATCGCGGATCTGCGAGAACGCCTTCATCGCCCGTCCGGCGACCGCCTTGACCTTGAGGTCCGGCCGTTTGCGCTCGTCCCAGTCCTTCATGCGCACGAACCCGAAGGCCATATTCTGGCCCTGTCCGGCGAAGCTGAAGCCGGCCACGGTGATGAGCTCCTGGACCGCCTCGGATTCGTCTTCGAGGAAGTGGCGCTCGACCTCGCGCAGCACCTCCAAGGTCCGCTCGCGTGTCGCACCCGCGGGCAGCATCACCTGGGTGATGAGGATGCCCTGATCCTCGTCCGGGAGGAACGCGGTCGGCAGGCGCGCATAGGACAGACCCAGACCCACGACGAGCATGAGATAGACCACGAGGAACAGCTTGCGCCGTCCCAGGATGCCCTTTACGCCCTTGATGTAGCCGCCGGTGCCGCGGTTGAAGTTGCGGTTGAACCAGCCGAAGAAGCCGCGTCGCTCGCCCTGATGTCCGGGCTTGAGCAGGGTCGCCGCCAAGGCCGGGCTTAGGGTCAGGGCGACCACCACGGACAGCAGCATGGCCGAGACGATGGTGATGGAGAACTGTCGGTAGATAACCCCGGTCGAGCCGCCGAAGAAGGCCATGGGCACGAACACGGCTGAGAGCACCAGCGCGATGCCGATCAGCGCACTGGTGATCTGATCCATGGAGCGGCGTGTGGCCTCCTTGGGCGGCAGGCCCTCCTCGTGCATGACGCGCTCGACGTTCTCGACCACCACGATGGCATCGTCGACCAGCAGACCGATCGCCAGCACCATCGCGAACAGGGTGAGCGTATTGATCGAATAGCCGAAGGCCGCCAGCACGCCGAAGGTGCCGAGCAGCACGACCGGGACGGCGAGCGTCGGGATCAGGGTCGCGCGGAGGTTCTGCAGGAAGAGATACATGACCAGGAAGACCAGGATCACCGCCTCGATCATGGTCTTGATGACCTCGCCGATGGAGATCTTCACGAAGGGCGTGGTGTCGTACGGGAACACCGCCTCGACCCCGGCCGGAAAGAAGGGTGCGAGCTCATCGAGCCGTGCGCGCACGGCCGCGGCCGTCTCCAGCGCATTGGCCCCGGTCGCCAGGCGAATCGCCATGCCTGCGGACGGGCTGCCCTTGTGGAAGGCGACGGTGTTGTAGCTCTCGCTGCCCAGCTCGATCCGCGCCACGTCCCGCAGATAGACCGTCGAGCCGTCGGCCGTGGTACGCAGCCGGACTGCACCGAAGGCTTCGGGCGTGTTGAGCCGACTCTGCACGTTCACGGTCGCGTTGAGCCGCTGGCCGGGCTCGGCCGGGACGGCGCCGAGCTGACCTGCCGAGATTTGGGCGTTTTCGGCCTTGATGGCGGTTGCGACATCGGTCGGTGTCAGACCGTACTGATTGAGTCGGTTCGGATCGAGCCAGATCCGCATCGCATACTGGGCACCGAAGAGGGTGATCTCGCCGACACCGGGCACGCGGCTGAGCGGATCCTTGACCAGACTGGCCATGTAGTCGCTCATATCCGCGCTTTCGAGCCGCCCGTCGCGCGAGACGAAGGCGACGACCATCATGAAGTTGCGCACCGATTTGGCGACCTGCAGCCCCTGCTGCGTCACCTGCGCGGGCAAGAGCGCCGTGGCCGTCTGCAGCTTGTTCTGGACCTGCATCTGCGCGGTGTCGGGGTCGGTGCCGTTGTCGAAGGTTAGGGTCACGGTTGCGATCCCGGTCGACTCGCTGGTCGAGGACATGTAGCGCAGCCCGTCGAGTCCGTTCATCTGCTGCTCGATGACCTGGGTCACGGAGTCCTGCAGCGTCTGGGCCGAGGCACCCGGATAATTGGCGGTGACGGAGATCGCCGGGGGCGCGATGCTCGGATACTGGGCGACCGGCAGGGTCAGGATGGACAGCACCCCGGCCAGCATGATGACGATCGCGATGACCCAGGCGAAGACGGGTCGATCGATGAAGAAACGGGCCATGGGGTTGGGGTCCTTGGTTCGGGAGTGTGCGGCGCGAGGGGTGAATGGCGTGACCAGCTCTCAGCTCTCAGCTCTCAGCTCTTAGCCATCAGCTCTCAGCTCTCAGCTCTCAGCTCTTAGCCATCAGCTATCAGCCGTTGGCCCAGAGCCATTTGCTTTCGGAAACCCGCCGGTATCTCGTAGCTGACAGCTGACAGCTGACAGCTGACAGCTGACAGCTGGCGGCTCACCTCACCGCCGCAAAGCCCGGCTGATCGCTCATGTCCATCACCCGGACCTGCGTTCCCGGCCGGGCCTTCTGGCTGCCCTCGACGATGACGCGATCACCCGGCTCGAGCCCGGCGTCGATCAGCCATTGGTCGCCGATGGTGCGCGTTGTCTCGATCTTGCGCTCCTCCACCGTGCCCTCGTCGTTCACGACCAAGGCGATCGGGTTGCCGCGGCGATCGTGTTGGACACCTTGCTGCGGAACCAGGATGGCGTCCGGGCGGATGCCTTCCTCCACCCGAGCGCGGACGAACATCCCCGGCAGAAGCTCTTGCTCGGGGTTCGGGATGGTGGCACGCAACGTGACCGTGCCTGTTCCCTGATCGACCGTGACCTCGGAGGATTCCAGGCGTCCCGCATGCGGATGGATCCTGCCGTCCTCCAGGATGAGTGTCACCTTCGCCTGCTCTCCGTTGGGGCTCTGAAGACGGCCATCGGCCAGGGCGCGGCGCAACTTGAGCAACTGGGTGCTCGACTGGGTGAGGTCGACGTAAATGGGATCGATCTGCTGCACGGTCGCCAACTCCTCGGACTGGTTGGCCGTCACCAAGGCACCTTGGGTGACGGTCGAGCGGCCGATCCGTCCGGCGATCGGCGACTCGACCCGACTATAGGCGAGGTCGATTCGCGCACGCTCCAAGGCGGCCTGATCGACGGCGACACTGGCCGCAGCCTCCTTGAGCGCCGCCTGGGTGTCGTCGTTGTCCTCCTGGCTCACCGCCTTGGAGTTGGCGAGACGCGCATAGCGATCGGCCTTCAGCCGCGCCCGATCCAAGGTGGCCTGCGAGCGTGCCAGCGCGGCCTCGGCGCTGTCGTAAGCCGCCTGGTAGACGGCCGGGTCGATCTGATAGAGCACTTGGCCCGCGCTGATTTCGCCGCCTTCGGTAAAGAGTCGATCCTGGATGAGGCCGCTGACGCGCGGTCGCACCTCCGCGATCCGATAGGGTACGGTGCGGCCGGGAAGCTCGGTCGTCAGCGTGGTCGGGCGGGCGACGATCGTGAACGTGCCGACCTCGGGGGGCGGGGGTGCTGCGGCCGCGACCGCGCTGCCGGGGGTTTGATTGCAGCCGGCGAGGAGCAAGGCGATACCGATCGGCAAGGCCAGAGCGATGCCGATCTGAAGGCGGGCGGATCCCATGAGATACCTCGAAGTGCGGTGCCAGAGTCGACTGTTTGAGGTGTCGACCGTTGACTCTTCTAGAGTGAACGTTCATTCTAGTTCTTGTCGGAACTTTAGACCCGCAAGTCGACGAGGTCAAGGTGTCAGGTGGTGTGCGCGGCTCGTGCCGTTGCGGCGCTGTCATCGAAGAGCGCCCGCGCAACGGCGCGAACAATCAACGGAGGAACAAGAATGCATGGACCGGATCAAGATCAGGAACCCAGCCGCGGTCAGGCGAGGCGCCAACAGATCCTCGATGCGGCGGCCACCTGTTTCGTGCGCGAGGGATTTCACGGGACCAGCATCGCGAAGATCTCGAAGGCGGCCGGGATGAGTCCGGGCCACATCTATCACTTCTTCGAGAGCAAGGAGACGATCATCGGCGCCTTGGTGCAGCGCAAGCTGGAACGCTCGCTTGAGATCGTCCTTCAGTTCGAGAGCGAAGAGGACCTCTTTCAGGCGATGATCGACCGCGTCGAGGTGGGCCTGAACGAGAAGACAGACCTGGACACCGCAGCACTGGAGATGGAGATGCTCGCCGAGGCCGCCCGCAATCCGGCGGTGGCCGAGATCGTCCGCGCCGCCGACGCCGCCAAGCGCGAGCGCCTCTGCGCCCTATATCGCGCCGCCCGGCACGCCCGCGGGATGGACGTCGGCGACGCCGACGCCTCGATCGAGGTGATCATGGCCCTCTTCGACGGGCTGTCGGGTCGCGCCATCAGTCATCCCGATCTCGACAAAGCGGCGTTGCTGCCGCTGCTGCGAAGCGCCCTGCGCGCACTCCTCTGACCCTTGGTCCGCCCGATGATCGGAAACGCCTGTGCCATGTGGCCGGATCCGAGCGGGCGGACATGCATTGCACGTCGTCCGAGACATGGTTCGCCGTCAGCTCCGGCGATTATCGGAGCCGGGGCGGCCAAGCCAATCCGATAAACCAAGTATACCGCTCTGGCTGCGGTTTAGAGTCGAATGAACTCAACGCGCCTGTTTTCGGCTTTTCCGTTCTCGGTCGTGTTGTCGGCGACGGGTTTGGAAGCGCCCCATCCTTTTGACGTCAGGCGATCGGGACCGATTCCCTTCTCGATCAGCGCACGGACGACGCTTTCAGCTCGCTGCTGAGAAAGACGCTGGTTGAGTTCGCCGTCTCCGTCTGAGTCCGTATGGCCTTCCACCGAGAAACGGAGGTCTTGGTGATCCCGCATAAGCTGAACGACTTGGTCGATGATCCCCGCGGATTCCGGTTTGATGTCGGCCTTGTTGACGTCGAACTGGATGTCGGTGGTTGAAAAACGTCCTTCCGACATGACTGTTTCATAAAGCGGCATGCCGCCTTCGGCGACAACCACGTTTGTGATGAATGTATCTGAATTGGGTCTGGCGTTATTGGGACGCCCTCCCTGGATCTGAAAACTTCGCAGTTCCTCTTCGAAACGAGGCACGTTCAAAATACGGACACCATTGGAAAAAACCCGCATTTCATGTTGATTGAACGAGAGGGCCAGTCGTCTCCATCCCGGCTGAAATCCGGCTCTGGTCTCGGTGGTTTTGCCTTCAGAGACGGCGCCGCCGCGCGATGAAACCAGTATGAAGCGTTCCCCGGTAAATCTCAGCGAACCGGATCTTCTGCCTGTGTCGTTGAAGAAAGTAATTTCGTAAGCATGCTGCCTGAGCTCGTTCATCAAATAATCGAACTCAATCGTGAACGCCTGGGGTAAGGAGTTGTTTTCCTCCATGAGCGGCGCGACTTGCGTCTGGGTAATCAGGAATGAAAGCGCGTTTTCCCCGTCGTGTCTGGCGACTTCCGCGCTTCCTTTGACCAGTCGCCACTTTGAAGGGAACTCTCCGACCCTTTCGTGCTTTAGACTGTCCTCGAAAATGATAGTGGATCCACGTGTAAACTCGGTCTGACCATAAGCCGCGGCTGATATCAGGATGAACGCGGCCACGCTGATGAAGCGCTTCAGAAGAATATGTTGCATGCTGTTTCCTTTCTATGACAAGCGATACACGTCAAGTGGCACGGGTATCGGCTCACGGGTTTCATGCTGAAGTCTAGAGAAAATCATCCTCATCGTCGTCATGCCCAAACACCTCTTGCAATTGGGGCATGTAAGGGGTTATGGCTTGAATATGCGACTCAGGCACGGATGCAAGCTGAATTTTCATCTCCGAGACCATCTGAAACACCGGGGAGCCTTGGAATGATTGCCGTTGTTCCGGGCTCATGGAGGCCATTGAACTTTCAAGTTCGCCGATTTGCCCTCTGGCGGAAGAGGCTATGTATGCACGAATGATGTGCGCGTATTGTTCCGCATAGTCTTCCATTGAAGCGTATCCGTTGCTCCCGACGATATTCCGCACCTCGGGTTTCCCGGACATGTCTTCCAATATCAACTGCTTTGTGCTCTCGACGTCCAAGATGCCTATATCGTCTTCTTCTTCATCATCATCATCATCATCATCATCTCGGTCGTCATCGAGCTCGTCGAAATATGGCGCAAGCGCTTCAGTCGTCGTGATGAATCGCTCCATGTCCGACGAGGAGAGATTCATTGCATAAGCGCCACTGAAAACGAACAACGAGACAAAGACGAACAGCACTACTTTTTTAACCATGGAAACGACCTTGTTGGGTTGGGGGTGAACAGGGGCCGCCGTAAGGCGATCCATCCCGGCTTCGAGCGCTGAGCCGCGTCCCGGCCGTGAAGACAGGGCGGGGTTCTCCGACGCGAATCCCGGGCTCGGCAGCACGGAAAGATCCAGGCGTCCGTGGGGCCTCGGCCACCACCTCGGCCCGGGGCGGAATCTCCCAGCGCACCAGCGCCTCAACCGACCGCAGCGCATCGGGGTCGACCAGCTCCCCTTTGTTCAGAAGCACCAAGTCCACCCCGGAGAAACGCTACACACATGTGATGTTTCCGCTCCGCCGCCGGTCTGCCCGCTGAGGGTGGATCAGGCATCCTGCAGGCCGGTCTCCGGGCTCGTGGCTGTGAGGAAGAACGCACGCGAGTGCGGGGGCAGTACCGGCCTAGTCGCGCGGGCGACGCCACCGGCTTGCCGTTTCGCCCGAAAGGCACGACCTTTCGGGCGCTTGCTGGAAGATTGGATAAACCATGCAAGTTTACCGGGAATGACGCGATTCGGCCAACCCGGATCCATCGCTTGGACCCCAACGGTCTGACCGGCCGTCACATCGCCGGGCGTGGCCGGCTTCGAGGTGCACCTTGCGCAGACCCTGGTTCTGCTGGATCTTGCGGTGCGCGGTGCATGGCCTCCGCAAAGGCGTCCGAGTCGAAAAGACCTGCTGCTTGAAGCACTCCCACGGGGGCTAGCCGCCTTGCCGGCGGCCTCGAAGGAACGGTGCTCCGCGAGCGCTTGCGCTTCCGTCCGACCGAAGGCCGAGAGGATCGCGCGCGTGTCAGTCAGACGTCAGTTCCTGTATTTGGCCTTACTCCGCTTTCATCGATCGTCACTCGTCGTCAGTGCTTTCGGCGTTCGCTTCCGGCGCGACGTCGGGACTGATCTCGATCTCTACGCTGTCCGGGAACGAAACCGCACCCCCACCCGGTGCCGGTGCAGCGTCCCTGGCCCCAGCGGTCTTGTTGACGGCGCTGAATGCTGCTTCAATTGTTGCCGCCATCGCCACCCGCTCGCCGACGATCGCAATGAAACGGACCAACTCCGGAAAGCTGGCGCCGGTTTGGGCCTTTAGAAACACGCCCTGTACAGAGGCGATGACACCATTGACCGGCATCACGACCAAACTGCCTCGTTCCGCCTGAGCGCCCTGTCGATTCCAGAGCGCGAACTCTTGTGTGATCCGGGGGTCCTGTTTCACGAAAGCGTCTCCCTGGGCCGGGCCGTAGACCAAGGTTCCCCGTGGGAAGCTGTAGGCGACGATCCGACCATAATTCTCGCCGTCGTTGCCGGCGACCACGAGGGCGCGCATGTTGTTCTTGCCCTTCGGGTTCATCGGCGCGAGCAGGCTGAACTCTAACCGCTCAGGATCCAACAGGTTCAGCGTCACGTAATAGGGCTTGATGACACGAACCTCATTCTCCCATTGCACCTCCGGATAGACCCACAGATCTTCCTGTTTGAAAAACGTGCGGGGATCGCGCTGCTGATAGCGTCCATAGATTCCCAACTGGATGTCGAACAGGCGCTTCGGATAACGCACGTGTTGCTGCAACTGGTCCGGCATCTCTGAGAACGGTTTGAACACGCCGGGATACGCTCGCGCATAGGCCCTGATGATCGGGTCATCGGGTTCGGACACATAGTAGCTGACGCTGCCATCATAGGCATCGATCACCACTTTTGCAGAGTTGCGGATCGTGTTGAAGGTGTGTGGGACGCCTGCGAAATCGGCAGTGGCCGTGTAGGAGTAGGGATACCATCGGGACAGGGTATAGGTATCCTGAATCCAATAGATCCGTTCCGGCGTGACCACGGCGTAGGGATCGGGGTCCAATAACAGGAATGGTGTCAATGTCGAGACGCGTTCGACGATATTGCGGCGAAACAGGATGCGGCTGTCCTGGTTAATCTGATTGGTAAGGAAGATGTTGATCTCGCCGAAATAAAGCGAAAAGACGATCCGGCGAAACCAGTTCGAGATCTTCACACCACCGGTGCCGTTGTAATCCGACAGGACGATCTCATCGTCGCCGGCATAGTCGATCTCCCGGCTGTTATTCGGCGCGATCACCGGCGAATAGTTGCTGGCGCCAAAATAGATACCGGGCTGCTCGATGGTTAGACCGAATGCCGACTGCGGCGGGATCCCCTGCATGAGCCAGCGGATGGCGCCCGCCGCCCGTTGCGCCGTCGGTGCCATCACGGCGCCATAGCCGTGTGTGTACTTCATCCATTCGTTGACCCAGTTGCGGGAGCCCTCCGGCAGATTGTCGAGATCGATCTCGCGCGGCGATACCGCAACCTGCTGATAGACGCCATCGACGGTGTAGCGGTCGACATCAATGCTGTTTAAGGTGTAGTAACTGCGAATCTCTTGGAGTTCCTGGAAGACCCTGTGCAGGCGGAACTCATCCCAAATCGGGATGTTGACAATCGTTTCCTGGAATTCGGGCGATGTCGTATCCCAGGGAATATCCTGGATCGGGTATTGGCGGGTTTCGACCTCGTTCAGATCATAGGCGGCCAGCGTCGCCCGGATGTTGTGGTCGATAAAGGGCGATTGAAGCGAGAGCTCGTCAGGCTTGACAACGTACTCTTGCAGCAGACCCGGCACCACCGGCGAGTAGCGCAGGGCCAGTGTTCCGGCAAACAAGACCGCGACAATGGCGAGGGCCGGCAGTCCTTTGCGGGTGTTGACGAGCCAGATGAACAGAGCGCCCAAGGTCAAGGCCAGGATCATCGCGGTCCAGATCAGCGGCAGGATGTAGTTCATCTCGACATAACCCGGACCAGAGAAGACCGGGAGGTGTGGGTCGGCGTAGAGCAGCAGATGACGGTCGAGCATGAAATACCAGGCACCGATCAGCACCACGCCGCCTGCCGCGAGGTTCAGATGCAGCTTTGCGCCCCGCCGCAGTGGCCGTCCGGACCCGTTGACGATCCATCGTTCGAGCCAGTACAGCAGTGCAAGGCCCAACAACAGGACCATCGAGGCAAACAGCAGGCCACGCCAAAGCAGCAGATAGAAAGGCAGGGCGAACAGGTAGTAGCTGATGTCGTGACCGAACGCAGGGTCGGTGATGCCGCTGTCCCGGGAGAAAATGTACAGTATTGCCGTCTCCCAGTGCCCGTAGACGGGAAGTGCAACGAGCACCGCAAGTCCCAGCGTCAGTGGCAGATAGAACAGCAATGAACGGCGCTGGAAGCGATCGTAAATGCGCTGGTATCGCGTCGTCCGCGCCGGACCGGCAGTCGTCGGCCGGGATGTCCCGTATGAGCCGCCGGCCGAACTGGGGGTTGGAGCCGATGCGCGCGGTTCTCCGTCTGCTTCCGCGGGGACCGCGGCGCCGAGGTATCTTGACCCGACCCAAAAGTTGAGAAAGAAGACAAGAAACAAGAACAGGGTGACGACCAGAAACATCACTGACTGGTAGAGCAGCCGCAACCAGAAGTAGAACCCATAGTCCAGTGCCTGGAACCACCAAAGGTTGGCGATGAAGTCATCCGTGATGTACACCGCAATCAGGATCGCCGAGACGACGACCGGAATGAGCATCGCAAGGGTCAGGCGCTTCCAGGTTTTCATTGTTTGCTCCGCGTTGATGCAGGGCCCATTGCCGACACTGTCGCGACAGGGCCGCAACGCAGCGGGACCCTAGTCGTCGGTTCGGACGTCGGCCGGGGACAGGTAATCGGGGCGGGAATACCACGAGGTACTCGCTGAATGATCAGCGTTGGCCGCGCGCCGGCGTCGCGAGCGGCTTTCGGGCGCCGATCGCCCCCGAGGATGGGCGTTTTCACTGTCTTGCCAGTCACAACGTATGGCCCCGGGCGGGTAGGATGAGCAGCGATCGGTCGGACCCTTCATATGCCTGGGATATGCCTGTGATATGCCTTTGATATTCGCCTGCTGCAAGGAAACAATCAGCCATATGCCCGCATCGCTCGATGCAATATCGACCAGCAACGATGCCCGAAGGGTCAATGCTTCGAGGGCCAATGCGTCGATCAGGTTCCCAAGGCGGGGAGTTGGGTGCGCGGTGTCGAAACCTGCGGGGCCACGCCTGGTAATCCAAGCCCCCCACAGATGGACAGGATGCGGCAATCGGGCGCGCGGAATCGGGCGAGCAATCCGTCAACACAACATCGGCCCTTCGGATACTTCACGGAAAAGGCTAGACCACGACCCGTTGTCGGTCAAGCCCGCGCGGGTCGTGCGGGTTGGCTCGCTCGATCGGCGGCGGTCCGACGCTTTTCGGGCGCTACCGGCAGGGCGCAATGATCAGGCTTCAATGAATTAAAGGGCACTGGCGCGGGCATGGAGCCGCCCTTGGGTGCGCAGGACCGTGACGGTGCTTGGCACGATCGACCGATCGTCCACCCATCCAGCCGATGAGATCCGGTGCGCCGGGAACGCCTGGTCGCTGGGAATCGTCAAGCGGAGCTTGGCGTGAAATCTCGTCTATACTGAAATGGATTGGCCCGCCGATCGGATCAAAACGTGTCCAGTCGAGTAACTTGAGTTCGAGTCAGTGGCGAATTGTTATTGCCTCATCACGAATCACTAGTCTGGGGGAAACGATATGCACGGTTTCGAGAATCGCGGTTGGGATGTCCAGCGTGGACGCTTTGTTCAAACGGGCCGCTTCGGCCGAATGTTCCCGGAATTACGCAGCCTCACGGAGTTCAAGCCGGGAGCGGCGGAACTCGGCAAGGTTGGCGGGGCTATGGATGGCGGAAACCCGCCGCCGACCGATACCAGCCAGAATAATCCGCGCATCAAGGCGGGGTATACCTTTCTCGGCCAATTCATCGATCACGATCTGACCCTCGATACCACCTCGGTCCTGGAACAACAGATCGACGTCAATGCCACCCATAATTTTCGCACGCCGGCGCTGGAACTCGATTCGCTCTACGGCCTGGGCCCGGCGGCTCAACCCTTTCTCTACGACCGGAACAATCCGTTTCGCTTCCTGCTCGCGCCCGATGGGCAAGATCTGCCGCGTAATTCGCAAGAGGCAGCACTGATCGGCGATCCGCGCAACGACGAGAACATCATCGTTTCGCAGCTTCACCTGCTTTTTCTCAAGTTCCACAACAAGGTATTCAACGACCACACCGACCCGGCATTGGGCGACCAGGAACGCTTCGAGGCGGCGCAAACCCTGGTGCGCTGGCACTATCAATGGATCGTTCTCAACGAATTCCTGCCACGGACCATCGGCACGAAAACGCTCGCCCGAATCGTGACGGAAAAGCCTTTCACTTATTCGGGCGAGGCGTTCATGCCGGTCGAGTTCAGTGTCGCAGCTTACCGCTTCGGTCACAGCCAGGTCAGGCCCGGCTACCTGATCAATACCCGCGGCGCGGCGCTCTTCCCGGACAATCCCGCAGAACCATTCGGCATTGGCGATCTTCGCGGCGGACGCGCGGTGCCCCCGGAACTGGTGATCGACTGGTCGACCTTCTTTGGCCCGAGCGCTCAACCGAGCAAGTTGATCGACACCAAACTTTCCACGGTCGTGCTTCGCCTCCCGGACACCGTCGTTCCGCCCGACACGCCCGTCTCCCAGCGCTCGCTCGCCACGCGCAATCTCCAGCGCGGCCTGGACGCATGGCTCCCCGCCGGTCAGCACGTGGCCTGTTATCTTGGCATCCCGCCGCTGGACGAAAAGACACTCTGGGCCGGCGTCGACGGCGGCGAGGGATTGGCGCCGCTGTGGTTCTACATTCTGCGAGAGGGCGAGGCGCGCGGCCAAGGACATCGGCTTGCCGGAGTTGGCGCTGAGATCGTCGGGCGCGTGTTCGTGGCCATCCTGTTGGCGGATCGGGCCTCCTTTCTCGCCAGCAATCCAAACTGGACACCGGTTCTGCCCAGTGCCGTTCCCGGGCGCTTCACCATGACCGATCTGGTGAATCTGACGCTTGAAACCGCAATCCCGTCCGAGGCGACGGGTGGCTTGCCGGGTGACGATTGACCTGATGAGCCAGTCGCGACACCGAGTGTCAAGGACTCGCATCTGATCGGATCGCGCATCGCAACCCGTCTGCCAAGGCCCCGCAAGGGGCCTTTCATTCGTCCGGACAGCAGTTTGGCCCGAGACTTGGCAGACGCACGCGCAATCAACCGAGCCAAATTGATCGGCCGCGGCTTTATGGCTCAGAGATCGCCGCTCATAAGATCCTCTTATCGTTGGTCGAGCCCAACGGAAGAAAGCCGGGGTCTCGACTTGCCCTTCGGCCCTCGCGGTCACTAAAATCGTCGATGAGAGAAAAAGAAAAGGCATACCGATATGGCAAAAAAGATGTGGGTCTTTGATCCGCAGGCCGGGGGGCAAAAAATCCCGGATTCAATCAAGCCGCTGCTTACTCGGCGCATCTTGAATCATGCCGCGGAGAATTACGCGGGAAAGTACAATAAGATCGATGTTCGGTTCCGGGGCCAGTTTTGTTACATTGACGCCTACACGGAGCCGTATGTTCCGGCAGATTACGATCCGACGTTTTTCGGGGAATCCCGAGAAGCCCGCATCGAGCGGCTGCGTAATTTTCCGACTCATCTATGTCGCCTTCGATACTTCGGTGATCAGGACCGGTGGTCAATGGCGTTCTATACTTACAGTCACGACGAATACGAGCCTTGCGTTTTCGACAACGGGAGTTGGTATGGGACACCGGAAGAAGCATTCGACGCTTCCGCGATTTATTTAATGGAATAAGATAACCTTTCGGCACTGCCGGAGGATCCGCCGTCGGCGTGGATGTTGGAGAGCCGCCCGTGAGCAGAGTTTACATTCCAACTTCAAGTGCGGAGCAATGGTAGCAATTTCTTGCCGAGCCCGTCAGGCATTGGCGTCGGGGATATTCCGCCCGCACCCTAGCCTATTCGTGGCAGGAGGCTAATGGGGGCCGGCGCAGCAGAGGACAGAATGGTGTCGGTGGGTTCACGTTCCGGTGTCTCGCTTCATCTGGCATGGGTTCGTGGCAATGCCCACTATCTTTCCCGATAGACCGCGGCAGGGCCGATCATCGCCATGTACCGGGACGATCATGATCCGCTAAGGTTCTCTCGCGGGTGTTGTTCATAAGCTCGTCCGGTAGGGTGGACGAGCGAGAGCGAAGTCCACCGAATCCCGCGCCGGCGCTGGTGGACTGCGCTGCGCTTGTCCACCCTACAGATCCCCCCTACAGATCCGATCAGCGACGTGACCGGGGCTGAGCACGAGGCATCATCGGCGCAGTGCGGGGCTGCGCGGGGGTGGTGTCGTCACAAGGAACCGATGCGCCTCGTACCTCAGAACCTGACCTGCACCCGCCAGCTCAGGGTGGTCGAGCCGTCGGCGGGGATCTCAAGCGTCCAGGAGGCGAGATTCGATGCTGCCTTGTCGTGAGGTTGACTCTCGTTCTGCATGGTCCAGTCGCCCGGGATTTGCTCCGTGACCTTGACGTTGACCGGGATCTCTTTGGCGTTTTTCAGCTCCAGCTCGAACGCGGTCTCGTAGGCGTAATCGTAGGCGCTGGTACCGGCGAGCTTCTTGAATTCGGTCTGGCGACGCCGTGCGGTCACGTCGAAGCTCTCGCCGAGCTTGAGCGTGACGGTCTCGTTCTTCGGGGTATGGTCGAGGGCGTCTTCGCCGACGAATTGGGCGTTGCCTCGGCTGTCTTTGGCGTAGACGCGCATGATCCCTTTCGGAAGCGGGATGCCGAGGCTGCCGTCCTTGTTGTCGAAGCGCAGGGTTGCTGCGACCGGCAGCTTGGTCCAGCCGTCCGAGGAGCGGGATTGATAGGCATAGGCTTGGCCGCTCACGACGAGCTCGCGCGTGACCGGCACGCGCGGTGCACTCAGCAAGGCGACCTGCTTGGTCTGGTTGTTCAGAATGTCGGTGGGGCGGGGCAGGGTGTAGAGATGGTACTCGGCGAGACTTTCTTCCTCGGGCATCGCTGCATCGGCAGACATGACCATGCCGCGCGCCATCATCGGCACCGGCACCTGTTGAACGACTTGATTGACCTCCCCTGCCACCAACTGTACCTGAGCGCCGCGATAGGCGATGCCGCTCTGGTTGGTCAGGGTGACCCATCCGTTGATGTCCATCTGCTCTGCGTCGGCGGAGAGATCTGCGACATAGTCCGCCTTCCAGGCGAGCCCGCCGGTTAGGTAGGACAGCTCGAAGAGTCCTTCGCCGCCGGTCGCGGCATTCAGATGCAGAACGAGTGTGGGCTGATCGCGCAGATCCGCCGGCACGTCGGGGAAAGCGAGATGGCCGACGACCTTGGTCTCGATCCGATCGGCATAGCGCAGGACCGGAGCAGGATTCGCGGCGAGGACGATGGCGTCTTCGATCTCCTGCTCCCCCGCGTCGTTGGTGCGGATCACCTGCACGGTTCGCCCGACATATTTCTGGAGCAGGCTTTCGGGGGTCAGCAGATCGAAGTCGAAGTTCTGCTCCAGCAGGTTGACCGACAGTGTCCCCGAGGTCTCGGCGAGTAGGGCGGTTTCGGGTCGGATGCGTTGGGAGACGTTGCGCCATGCGAGACGGTTCTCGGCGGCGTTCAGGGTGGCGCGTCGGCGGTCCTTCACCAGGGCGAGATCGGCATTGTAGATGGTGACCGCGAGCGCTTCTTGGGCGTTCTCGTCGATGCGTTGTTCCTGATCCACGGCGGCTCCGATTGTGGCGAACATCATGAGGCTCGCCGCGATGCCGGCGAGTACGGGCGGGCTCGCGGGTAAATGATGTGGTTCGAAGAGATGCGGTGACTTAGGCATGGTGTGCTCGTCGTGATCGTCGCCTTAGGCTCGGTTCTGTCGGCTCTCGGTCCGGCGGAAGAGGGCGACCTCGAGCCGTTTTCCCCGGGTTCTTGCCGTTTCGGGACGATCGCCGGCGTCGCCTCCGGCCGGTCGGATCAACAAGGCCGACGGAGGCGATCTCTCGGGCTATTTGAAGCGAGAGAAGGCGTCCATGAATGCCTTGCTCGTGGCGTCCCAAGCGGTCTCCATGCCCTTGCGCATGTCTTCCCAGGCCGCTTCGCTCGCGTTGGTCATCTTGCTCAACATCTCGCGGGCTTCGTCCTGTTGTTGCTTCAGGCGCTCCATCTGCTCCTCGTATTGCAGCCTGATGTCGGCCTGTGCACTCTCGGATTTGGCCTGCAGCTTCTCCATGTCCGCGTCCCACTCGTCCATCTTGGCCTTCATCTTTTCGATGTAAACTTTGCGGTCGATCATTGTTGTTTCCTCCATCGAGACTTATCAGGGCATGCACGGATTGCGGGTCGGAGTATTCCGCGTCCCCGTGCCGAAAGCAACCGGGTCCGGCGAGGTCATCGGGTCGGATCAATCCAGCCGAGAGCGATGCCCGTAGATGCGCGACAGCCTGTCCGGGTGGACGCCGAGTGCATAGGCCAATCGCAACGACCACATGAGCAACAGGGTGCGAACGACACCCGTGCTCTCCCAGCGACGCCCGGAGGTGACGACGCGATCACGAACGCACAAGGGTGGGCCGTCGCGCTTGAGTCGACGCGAGAGTGCGATGTCCTCCATCAAGGCGATCTCGGGATAACCGCCGACGCGTTCGAACAGTTCCCGAGCCACGAAGAGGGTCTGATCCCCGGTGGCGATGCCCGTGAGACGCGAGCGTTGGCTCATGCTCCAGGCGATGAGCGTGAAGAGCGGATGGCGGCCCTCGATCCGCACGTCGAAGCGGCCCCAGGATCGCCCGCTGCGCGCGAGCAGATCGGGAAGTCGGAGCAGTGTCTCGATCGGCGCTCGCGTGTCGGCGTGCAGAAAGACAAGAAGATCGCCGCGGGCCGCCGCGGCGCCCGCGTTCATCTGGGCGGCACGGCCGCGCGGCGCGCTCAGAACGCGGTCCGCATGGGGTGCGGCGATATCGGCCGTGCCGTCCGGACTGGCCCCGTCGACGATCAGGATCTCGCCGCCGGCCTTGCGAACCGGCGCGAGTGTCGCGAGAAGCGAGACGATGCCCTTCGCCTCGTTGAGGGTCGGGATAATGACGGAGATGATCGATTGTGTGCGCATCGCTTCGTTAAACGCCTCGGTACTTTCACGCGGATGTGTGGGCTGAGTGTTCATGCTAGCCTCCGCCATGGCCCATGACATCACAGGGAATACGATGAAAGACGCATCAGGTACACCGATCCTCGTCACCGGCGGCGCAGGCTATATCGGCAGCCACGCCTGCAAGCTGCTGCACCACGCCGGTTATCGACCCATCGTCTACGACAATCTGGTTTATGGCCATCGCTGGGCGGTGCGTTGGGGGCCGCTCGAGGAGGGCGATATCCAGGATCGCGCGCGTCTGGATGCGGTGTTCGAGAGCCATCGACCCGCGGCGGTGATGCACTTCGCCGCATTTTGTTACGTCGGCGAATCCGTCAAGGACCCAGGCAAGTACTACCGCAACAATGTTGCCGGGACCCTGACGCTGCTCGAGGCGATGCGCGATCACGGCGTTGCCCCGCTCGTCTTTTCGAGCACCTGCGCTACCTATGGTGTTCCGCGCAGCGAGCGCATTGCCGAGGATCATCCGCAGAACCCGATCAACCCTTACGGTGCATCCAAGCTGATGGTCGAGCGCATGCTCGCGGACTTCGACACGGCCTACGGTCTGCGCGCAATTGCGCTGCGGTATTTCAACGCCGCAGGTGCGGACCCGGACTCCGAAATCGGCGAGGACCATGATCCGGAGACGCACCTGATCCCGCTCGCCATCGCGGCCGCCGCCGGAACCGGACCCGGACTCACCGTCTACGGCACCGATTACGACACGCCCGACGGAACCTGCATCCGCGACTACATCCACGTCGCCGATCTCGCCCAAGCGCACCTCCGGGCGCTCGACGCGTTGCTCGGCGGGGCGTCGAGTCGCATCTACAATCTGGGCAACGGTCAGGGCTTCTCGGTGCGCGAGGTCATCGCGGCCACCGAGCGGGTCACGGGTTTGACCGTACCTGTCGAATACGGTGCGCGGCGTGCCGGGGATCCTTCTCGACTGGTCGGGGATGCGAGCCGCATCCGCAGCGAGTTGGGTTGGGTGCCCGCCTACGCGAGCCTCGATGCCATCATCCGCACCGCGTGGGATTGGCACCGCGGGCCGGCGTTGGAGCGAAAGGGCACGGGTTAGTCCCTTTCGCCGCAAATTTCGAGCAAACCGTCTCGGAATTTTTAGTTGTCGTCCGGAATCCGATTACGACAACGACAACGACAACGACAACGACAACGCATGTAGGGGCGAATGAATTTGCCCCTACATGTCATCCACTTTGCATCAATGCTCGTGCCCGACATACAGTCGGGTGAGCGCCTCGTGATAATCCGCCAGGATCTTGGCCCGTTTGAGCTTCATCGTCGGGGTCATGCGGTCGTTCTCGATCGACCAGGGACAGGCGGCGAGTGCGATGCGGCGGATCTTGGCATGACCGGGGAAGCCGGTGAGCCGGCTCTCGATCCGCTTGTGCAGGATGGGCTCGAGTCGGCCGTCGGCATCGGCGACCATGGGATCGCTCGGCAGTCCTTCGGCCCTCGCCACCTCCATGTAGACCTCCGGGTTCAGCACCACGAGCGCACTCAGGAAGGGACGCCCCTCGCCGATGACCAGGACCTGCTCAAAGAGCGGATCGCCGGTGATGGCCATCTCGATATCCGCAGGCGGAACCTTCTCGCCGTTGGCGAGCACCAGGATGTCCTTGATGCGGCCGGTGATGACGATGTGGCCGTCTTGGACGCGGACCTGGTCGCCGGTTCTGAGCCAACCCTCGCCGTCGAGCACCTCGGCGGTCGCTTGTGGCTGTTTCCAGTAGCCCGACATCACGCCGGGCGAGCGCACGATCAGCTCGTCGAGGTCTCCGATCCGGTACTCGAGTCCGGGCAGCGGCCGGCCGACGCTCTCGGGGATGTTGTCTTCGAGGGGGCTGACGCTGATGACGGGGCTGGTCTCGGTGAGGCCGTAACCCTGGACGAGCGGGACGCCGAGCGCGATGAAGACGCGCGCGATGTCCGGTGCCAAGGGGGCGCCGCCGCAGACGGCAACCCGCAGTCGTCCGCCGAAACGCGCGCGAATCTTGGCGCCGACCAGCGCATCGAGCAGCGGTGCTGCGAGGAGCAGACTCGGGTGCCCCTTCGCGCGGCCTTGGCTGTGCTCGAAGCGAGCCCAACCCGAGCTGACGGCGTGCTCGAAGAGCCGGCGCTTCAACGGGGACTCGCCGTCGAGCCGTTCGCGCAGTTTTGCATGGACCCGCTCGAAGATGCGCGGGACCGCAATCATCACGGTCGGTTGGATCTGCAGCAGATCCTCGGCCAATTGCGGGATCGACCGGGCAAAGGCAACGCTGCAGCCGGCCATGATGGGTAGAACACAGCCGCCGGTGCGTTCGAGGGTATGCGAAAGCGGGAGGAAGGACAGGAAGCGATCATCGGGTCGTGCCGGAATGAGCTTGAGCGATGCCTCGGCGTTCCAGAGGATGTTGCGATGACTGAGCATCACGCCTTTCGGATGTCCGGTCGTGCCCGAGGTGTAGACGATGGTTGCCAAGGCGTCGGGGTTGTCGGCCCGATCGATGGGCCGATGATCGGCGGGGGGCAGCGCCTCGTCGAGCCACTCGCTTACGGCGCGGGTGCCCTCGGGCAGTGCCGCTTCGCCCGGTTCGAGCACCAGCAGACGCTTGAGCTCGGCGAGCGTCGGATCGATTGCGGACAACCGGGCACGTTGCTCGGCGCTCCCGAGCAGCAGGAGGCGAACGCCGGCATCCTCCAGGATGTGCCGGACCGCCTCTGCGCGGTCGTCGGGATAGAGCGGCACCGTGACCAGGCCCAAACCGAGCGCGGCCAGGTCGAAGGCGATCCATTCGCGCCGATTGCGCATCATGACGGCCACACGGTCGCCGGGGGAGAGACCTTCGCGCGTGAAGGCGGCCTGCCAATGCGCGACCGCCCGGGCGGTGTCGCGCCAGGTGGTCTCGATCCAGGTCTGGGTTTTCGCGTCGAATTGAAGGTAGGCCACCGCATCCGGGGTGCGCGCGACGCGTTCAAGCAAGAGGCCGCAGAGGCTGCCTGCCGCCTCGGCCGAGATGAGATCGAGCAGGCGGGTCGAGACGCCTGTCGTTGCGGTTTGTTCGAACAGCAGCATGTCAGTGTCCTCCTCGATAGAGCCCGGCCGGTGTCAACTTCCATCCCCGGTCCGGTCTGAAGTGGCGGCCATGGTCGCGTTGGAGTGTATCGAGACGCTCGCGCATGCGGTTCCAGCCGCCTTGGGCGATCTCGTGAAGCGGGCCGCCGCGATGCGGGGCGAAGCCGGTGCCGAAGACGACGCCTGCGTCGAGCAGGTCAGGATCCTCGACGATGCCCTCGCGCAGGCAGGCGACACACTCGTTGAGCAGGCGGAAGATCAGCCGCTCGGTGAGATCATCCGCCGGTCGGGCGCCGCGCGGGATGGGCTCGCGCATGGCCTGTCCATCGCGGTAACGATAGAACCCTTGTCCGCTCTTCTTCCCGAGCCGTCCGTCCGCGACCATTCGACGCAGCCGCTCGGGCGTCTCTTCCGGGGCGGTCAAGGCGGGTCCGAGCGTGTCGGCGACGGCCAGACAGATGTCGAGCCCGACCGTATCGGCGAGCGCCAGCGGACCCATGGGCATCCCGTAGTCGAGCGCGGCCTTGTCGATGGCGGCAATGGAGACGCCCTCGTCGAGCAGATCGACGGCCTCGAGCAGATAGGGCATGAGGACTCGGTTGACCAGAAATCCCGGACTGCTGCGCACCGGCAGCGGGAGCCGGTCGAGTGCGCGGACCGCCGCGAGTCCGCGCTGAAGCGACTCGGGTCGTGTCGAGGTGCCGTGGACGACCTCGACGAGCTGCATCCGCGCGACCGGGTTGAAGAAATGCAGGCCGATGAGGCGTCCCGGATCCCGGAGACCCTCGCCGATGCGCTCGAGCGGGATGCTCGAGGTATTGGTGGCGAGCAAGGCATGCTCGGAGACGCGCTCCTCCATCTCGGAGAACAGACTCTGCTTGAGCTCCGCCTGCTCCGCGACCGCCTCGATGACCAGGTCGGTGCGTCGCAGCCCCTCGCCGTCGGGGTCCGGGATCAGGCGGTCCCAGGCCGCGCGGACCATCCGGGGGTCACGCAGGCGTTGCTCGAAGAGGCGATGGGCGCGCTTCATGGCTTGTCCGATCTGATCGAGCGAGAGGTCCTGCAGGGTCACTGTCAGACCGCTGAGTGCGCACCAGGCCGCGATGTCTCCGCCCATCACGCCGGCCCCGACCACGTGGATCCGCTGCGGACGCGGGACCTCGACGTCGGACAGGGCCTTGAGCCGTTCTTGGAGACGGAAGACGCGGCGAAGATTCGTCGAGGTCTCGCCGAGCAGCAGCTCGGGTACGCGTCGGGCCTCGCCGTCGAGCAGACCTCGTGCGTTCTCGCCGTTGGCGCGCCAGTGCTCGATCAGAGCGAAGGGGGCAGGGTAGTGCTCCTGCCTGACCTTGGCCGCCGTGCGGCGGGTCATCCGGCGCGCGACCCAGCCGCGCACCGGAGGGAGATTGGGCAGACGCTGCGAAAAGTTCGCCCGGCTTGGTACGGGTGCGGCGCGAATCAGATCGCGAGCGCCTGCCTCCAACTGACGTTGCGGTAGGACTCTATCGACCAGACCCATCCGTTGGGCTTGGCGGGCCGAGTAGGTTTTCCCGGTCAACATGGCCTGCATGGCCGGGATGGGGCCAAGCGTGCGGATGGCGCGCCAGGTGCCGCCGTAGCCCGGAAAGATCCCGAGCCGCACCTCGGGGAAGCCAAGCTTGGTCGCGGGGTCATCGCTTGCGATGCGGTAGCGGCACGCGAGCGCCAGCTCCAAACCGCCTCCGAGACAGATGCCATTGATCAGCGCCAGCGTCGGGATCGGCAGATCCTCGATGCGTGCGAGCAGGGCATGGACCCGGCGGATGTGGCGCTCGGCCTCTGCGGGATTTGCGAGCCGATCGAACTCGCCGACATCCGCACCGGCAATGAATCCCTTGGGTTTGCGCGAATAGATGATCAGGCCCTTAATCGGGTGCGGGTGCGGTCCCGTCTCGATGCCTGGTTCCAGCTCGGTTTCCAGGCCGGTTTCGAGCCCGGTTTCGAGCCCGTTCTCGACTCGGTCGATGCAGGCGTCCAACGCATCGAGTGCGGCGACCGAGAGCAGGTTGACGGCGTGCGACGGGTCGTCGATCCCGAGTCTGCAGAGTCCGTCGGTGGCGTCTTGTTCGATCGTCCAGAGTGTCTTCATGAGATACCTCCTTCGGCTCGAAGCAACAGGGCGCCGCCCTGACCGCCTCCGATACAGAGGCTTGCAACGCCCAGGGCCAGCCCTCGACGCTTCATGGACAGCGCCAGATGCAGGGCCAGACGAGCGCCGCTCGCACCGACCGGGTGACCGATGGCGATGGCGCCGCCCTCCGGGTTCAGGGCATCGTCCGGGATCGCTTGGTCCGGCTCGTCGCCGAGCACCTCTTCGCGATAGTGGCGATCCGACCAAGCCTCCTGGCAGGCGAGGATCTGCGCGGCGAAAGCCTCGTTGATCTCGAAGACGTCGATGTCGCCGGTCGCGAGTCCCTGGCGATGCAGCAGCGGGGCCATGGCGTGGACCGGCCCGAGACCCATCTCGGTCGGGTCGAGCGCCGCCCACTGGATATCGACGAGCTGCGCGATCACGGTCAGATCCCACCGCGCGACCGCCTCCTCGGAGGCCAGCAGGAGCAGCGCGGCGCCGTCGGTGACCTGTGCGCTGTTGCCGGCGGTGACTGCGCCCGTGGGTCGGTCGAAGACCGGGCGCAGTGCGCCGAGCTGCGCGAGATCCGTATCGGCGCGATAGCCTTCGTCTTGAGTATAGGCAGTCCCGTCGGACGCGATGAGCGGCGTGATCTCGGCGGAGAAGACATGGTCGGAGATCGCGGTCCCCAGGCGGTGGTGGCTGCGCAGCGCGAACCGATCCATCGCCTGGCGATCGATCCCGAACCGCCACGCGAGATGCTCGGCGGTCTGCCCCATCGAAAGCCCGACGATGGGGTCGATGAGGCCCTTGAGCAGGCCGATCACCGGGGTCAGATCGTGCGGCCGCAGATGCGCGAGCAGGCGCCCGCGGGCCGTCAGGCTGCGCGCACGCGACCAGCGCCCCAGCCATTCGACGAAGGCACGCCCGAACAAGACCGGGGCCTGGCTCATGGCCTCGGTGCCGCCGGCGAGGACCAGATCGGCTCGGCCGGAACCGATCGACTGCGCCGCGCTGTCCAGGGCCTGAAGCCCGGAGGCGCAGTTGCGCTGGACCGTCCAGGCCGGGGTGCGCTCGCTGCAACCGAGCCGAAGTGCAGCGATTCGGGCGACGTTCATCTCCTCCGGGCTCGGCACCACGCATCCCAGGATGACCTCGTCGATCGCCTCCGCCGGGAAGGGCTGGCGCAGCAGGAGTGCACGGCCGGCGCCGACGGCGAGATCCGCCGCCGTGAAGGGGCCGGGGGTACCGCGCGCCTTCAGAAAGGGTGTCCGGCAGCCGTCGACCAGATAGACCGGCCGGGTGTTCGGGCGTGTGTGTTGGTTCATCGCGTCCTCCAGTCGGAGTTTAGGCCGCTGCTCTCGACTCATCCTGAATCCGCCGCTGCCGTGGCCGGAGCTCGACAAAGCTGTCGACCCCGATGACGGCATCGCGAAGCTGCTCCGCCTCGCGAACCGCTGCCGCGTCTTCTGCAGTGATGAGCCGGGCCGCGACCGCGTCGCGCAGTCGCGTCGCGGCGTCGTGATCGGCTAAGCGGCCCTGTCGAACGGCCGCACGCAGCACGCCCTGGACCTCGTCCGCGTGCGTTGCGGCCGCGAAGGCCAGCTCGATGCGGCCGACGGCCAAGCTCGGATCGCGGCTGTCGAAGATGCCCGCCGTCAGGCGATCGCGCGCCGCGCCCGGCTCCATGATCAGGCGGGCGACACGGTGATCCAGCGCATCGCTCGGCCCCTCGAATGGCAGGCCGGTCGGGAAGGTGACGATCCTCAGGAGTCGCGCGATCCCGCGCCGGGGGAAATTCGGCCAGAGCGCGACCAGCGCCTCCTGGATGCGGATCAGGTGGTCCGCCATGGCCCACTCGACCAGATCCCGGTCGGCCTCCGGTCGGCCCTGATCCTCGTAGTGTTTGAGCGTGCAGGAGGCCATGAACAGCAGGCTCAGGATGTCGCCGAGCCGCGCGGAGAGACGTTCGCGCCGTTTCAGGCTACCGCCCAAGGTCATCATGGCGAGGTCCGCGTTGAGGGCGAAGACGCTGCTCAGCCAGTCCAGGCGCTGATAATGGCGACCCAGCCAGCTTTCGGCCGGCCGTGCGGCGAGACGCCCGCCGGAAAGTCCACCCCGCAGGGTCCGCAAGAGGTTGCGGATCAGGAAACCGATATGTCCGGCGATGGCTCCATCGAAGCGTTCCAACGCGCGCTTCGGATCCGGATCTTCCGCGGCACGAAACTCCTCGAGCACATGCGGATGACACCGCAAGGCACCTTGGCCGAAGACAATCAGATTGCGGGTCAGGATGTTCGCGCCCTCGACCGTGATGGCGATCGGGATCGCCTGATAGACCCGCCCCAGCGGATTGGCCGGTCCGAGACAGATCCCGCTGCCGCCTTGCACGTCCATGGCGTCGTTGATGACCTGCCGAAAACCTTCGGTGAGCTGGTACTTGAGCACGGCGGAGAGTACGGCCGGATGCTCGCCGGCCTGCAGCGCGGCAAGAAAGACCCGGCGCGCGGCGTCCATCTGGTAGGTGCGACCGGCGATGCGCGCGAGTGCTGCCTCAACCCCTTCGAAATCCCCGATCGGTCGGCCGAACTGCGTGCGGATCCGCGCATAGGCCCCGGTGTAGCGTGCGGCCAGCTTGCCGCCACCGGTGGAAAGCGCTGGCAGCGAGATGCCGCGACCCTCCGAGAGCGACTCCATCAGCATCCGCCAGCCCTTGCCGATCCCGTCTTGGCCGCCGATGACCCATTCCACCGGGATGAAGACGCCGCGCCCGACCAGCGGTCCGTTCTGGAAAGGGATGCCGAGCGGCAGGTGACGGCGCCCGCGCTCGATGCCGGGTGTGTCGGCCGGGATCAGGGCGAGGGTGAGGCCGGGCCGCGGGTCGTCGCCGAGTAGCCGGTTCGGGTCGGTCAAGCGGAAGGCCAGTCCGATCAGAGTCGCGACCGGTCCCAAGGTGATGTAGCGCTTGTCGAAATCGATTCGGATGCCGAGTGTCGGACGGCCTTTGAAGACGCCCTGACACGCGATCCCGATGTCAGGTGTCGAGGCCGCGTCGCTCCCGGCCTTTGGGCCGGTCAATGCGAAGCAGGGAATCTCCTCGCCGCTCGCCAGGCGCGGGAGCCAGCGGTCGCGCTGGGCCTGGGTGCCGTAGCGCAGCAGCAGCTCCGCCGGCCCCAGGCTGTTGGGCACCATCACGGTCACCGCAGCGGTAATGCTGCGGCTGGCGAGCTTCATGACGATCTCGGAATGGGCCGCCGGCGAGAAGCCGAGTCCGCCGTAGCGGGCCGGGATGACGAGTCCGAAGAGACGCTCGCGCCGGATGAAGGACCAGACCTCGGGCGGCAGGTCCATGTCCGCGTGCGTGATCCGCCAGTCGTCGAGCATCCGACAGAGCTGCTCCACCGGGCCGTCCAGGAAGGCCTGCTCGGCGGGGCTCAGACGGGCCGGTGGCAGGTTGCGCAAGCGCGACCACGCGGGACGGCCCGAAAAGAGCTCCGCATCCCACCAGGTGTCGCCGGCCTCCAACGCCTCCTGTTCGGTGCGCGACATCGCCGGCATGACGCGCCGGAACTGTTCCAGCAGGTGTCGGGTCACCAGACCCTGCCGGAGCGGGCCGATGAAGGTGACCGCCGCGATCGCCGCGGCAATGGTGCCGAGTGCAATGAGAGTGATGGTCATGTCAGGAGCCCTCGGTCGAGACGGCCTTCTTGGGCTGCGCCATTCCGAAGCGCGGTGTGGTCGGTTTGGAGTCTGTAAGGGATGTCGGCATGCGACGGGGCCGTTTCCGAGCACCCGCAAGGCAGAGCGCCGGTCGATGCTCGACCCGCATGATCGGTCATCCGGGCGGCACTCGCGGCGGCGCGATAGGAACGGCTTCGGTCGCTCAGGAGCACCTGTGTTCTGCACCAGGGCAAGCGGCGATAGAGGCCGATCTCGTCGATCCCGAGGAATGGATATTTGATGATGTCGAAGTAGGGCGAGTAGTCGAAGTCACGCGGCGTGAAGAGACGCGGATTGCGCTTGAAGAAACGCAGGGTGCCGTCGGCGTGCCGATCGATGAAGGGCAAAATCGGAAAATCGACCGCGGCGAAGGACTCAGCGATCAATCCGGCGCAGACCGTGCGGGTCACGCCGCCCGCGTTGACCTGGAAGAGGCTCGAGCGCCAGCGCCGCGGAACGATACCCCAAGGCAGGAAGAACCGGGCGAGGTCGAGCAACTGGCGCACGTCGTAGTCGCTGCCGAGTCGGCGAATGGCGTACCCGATCACCTGTTGCGCGTCCCCTCGGGAGAGACCGTGCGGCCGACAGATCCGCAGATGATCGTTGGCATAGCGGGTCAGCGGGGTGATGCGTGTCCCTTGGCCGACCAGCGCCTCGAGGAGCAGTTGCTCGCTGTGGTCGCGCTGATAGTGCTGCACGACGAGGTTGCGCAGGGTGCGGTCTTCGATATCGTGTAGGCGCCCGAGGTAGAGCGCCGCATGTGTCCAGGCGCTTTGGGTGATCAGCTTGATGATGCCGCCCACACGCGTGCGCCCCTCGACCAGCACCACGTCGCCGGGCTGAAGCTCCTCGCTCAGGCGCTTGAAATCGCACAAGGGAACCTCGTGCGGCTCTCCTTCCTTGGTCAGCCAGCCGATCATCCATCCCCCGATGGGAGCGCGGAGTCGTGTCATGGCGAGTTACCCGACAAGCGAGCTGAGTTAATCACTCAGACCCTTGCCGGGCCGGGAATGTTTCAGTGAAGGTCGGGGCCATCCAACGTGCTCGGTCCTGCCCCGATCGCGCCGCGGCATCCGTCCCGCGATGTCCCGAAGCGGGTGGGGGCGGGATATAGGCCATCTTGTCAGGTCCTCGATGGCGGCAGAATGTATCGACATTGAAGATACGGAGGAGGTCGAAAATGCGTGTCACCGGTAAAAGGCATGTACCGCTCTGCTTGTGCGCGATGCGGCGAGATCCTTGTTGCTCCGCCGATGGAACCCCTCGAGCGGCCGCTGGCCCTTGCGGCTGCGGCGACGTATTATCGCCAGGTGCGCCGGGGTCATGAGACGTCGTGACACCGAAGCACAGGAGACCGGAAAACGCGGTAAACACAACGTCTGGTGTTAATGGAAATCAATCGGAGCGATCTAAAATGAACGTAAAAGAGACGATCACCATTGCGGCTTCGGCCTTGGCCTTGGTCCTGTCGACCGGCGTCGCCGCCGAGAGCGCAAAGGCACTCGAGAAGGCACATGAGAAGGCTGAATCGGACCTGACGCTCGACCCCGCGCACGCGAAGGCGGAAGCTGATCTGAAGAACATGGACGCTAAGGGAGAAAAGAAGCTCGAGGCGGCCCATGAGAAATCCGAAGAGCACCTGAAGGCCATGGACGAGAAGAAATAGGCCGAGAGACGGCCCAGAAGGCCGGTTGCGGTTCCACGACTCCGTCCGTCGACGCATTCGGACGGGCGGAGTCCAGAGACACGCAGTGCAAGTGGCCATCGGCATATTGCGCGCCCATGCGGCCACTGACTGAAAGAGCCTCAGGCTTAGTTCAGAACATCAGCCGCTCGCCGGGTCCACGGCATGGCGCCACGGTAGCCGCAGCCACTGTAAAGATCGAAGCGGCGGTTGAAGCGATGGGCGATCGCGCCCCCATAGCTCGCGGCAGACGCGCTGAAATCGAACCCGTGTTACCCCCTCCGAAGCCGGTCGTTCGACATGGCCTGCATCCGTAGGCCGCTCGTCATCATTTGACTACAATCCGGATTCCGTCACCCGATCGCCGGTAAAAAACCATGGACAACGCGATACAAATGGCGCCCGGGCCACTCCCGGAGCAAGGTTCAATGCTCAGGGTCGCCGAGCCTGCCTCATCAGGACCGATCCGGGTCGCCCTCTATATCGACGCGGATAATCAATCGCCGCAGACTGCATCCTCGCTTGTTGATTTGCTGTGCGCTGGACTGGGCGCACGCATCGTTCATGCGACGATTGCGGGGAACTCCGACGGAAAAGTCAGCGCGGGCTGGTCGGCAAACCTGCGCGAGCAGATTCCCGCCCTGCCGATTAGTATGATTGTTGTGCCCTGCCGCAAGGATGCGGCGGACGCCGCTCTGATTCTGGCTCTGGGGGCTGATATTGCCGACCACCTTCGGCTCGGCACCCGTGTCGTGTTGGTCTCTCGCGATGCATTACTCCTTGCCGCAGCTGAGCGTGCCAGATCGGCCGGGTGCCGGATCTATGTGGCTTACAGCGACTCCGGAAGCCTAACCGCGCGAGATCCTGGGCTCACGACCTTTTTGCTCCCGGCACTTTCTGCCTCGGGCGCACAAGCAGAGAAGCCGCCGCTGGTTACGTTCGTGCCTAAAGCACCTGCGGAACCATCCGCACCGAAAGCAGAGGTTGCAAAGGTGATCGCTCAGGTGCGAGGCATGTGTAAACAACAGCCTGGAGGCGGATACAGCGCAACGGATGTTGGACAAGCCCTCGCAAAAATCGGTTACAAGACACCCGCTGAGCGCAAACGAGTCATCGCGACCTTTCCCGGACTTCGGGAACGAGGAGCCCACCCCCACAAGCTACTGGTCTTCTAATCATGGTCGCCGTCAATTTCAGTGCTCCGGACGCGTCAAGCTAGCCTTCAACGCCGAGGAGGTCGTGCGGCAGCCCTTCACCGCATCCTGGTCGAGCACTACGGTTACAGCCTGGATCAGTTGGATCAGGCGCGCCGGACCCAGCACGGGCACAAGAACCGGCGTGCCGACATCGTGATCTGGGAGTCAGCTGCGGACAAAGCGGCCAACCGCGTGCCGGTGATGGTGGTCGAGTGCACGACCGACAGCATTGAGATCCAGGAGCGCGACTACTACTTCCGAGCGGCTCCATTGGCGTGCCTACGATCTGGACTGAAGAGCTGCACGACCTTCAGGCCCAACCCGGTGACCGGCGAGATTCTGAGCCACGATCGCGAAGCCCCCACGCCGGAGGAGTCGGGGTCCTGCTGCGGATCGGATCGGGAGGGGGACTGAGGCATGTCCTTCCACCCCGCAGTTAAGCCGCTCATGCAGCCGGTTCGTCCGGCGATGGTGCTGCATCACCTGGGTCAGATTGCGTTGATTCTGGCGGTGCTCTTTTCGGTGCCGTTGGCCTTCGCGGCGGCGACCGGTGACTGGGAGTTGGCGCGGCGCCTCCTGATCGCGGCGCTGCTGCCGGCCTTGGCGCTCGGCGCCTGTGCTCGGATCCGCCCGAGCGACCGGCCCCTGCAGGCCAACGAGGCGCTGGTGATCACGGCCTTGACCTTCATCATCGCGGCGGCGCTCATGACCTATCCTCTCGCCGCGGAGGGTCTGTCGCCTTTGGATGCCTGGTTCGAGTCGGTCTCGGGCGTGACGACCACTGGTCTTAGTCTGGTGCCGGATCCCGAGCTGCGCTCCGATGCCTTCCTCTTCACGCGCGCTTGGATGCAGTGGTTCGGCGGCTTGGGCATCGTCGTCTTGTCCCTCGCCCTGGCCTTCGGGAGGACCGAGGACATGCGTCGCCTGGCCGACGCCGGGGCGGACGAGGACAGTCTAGCTCAAGGGACGCGGATCCATGCCCGGCGTGCCTTTGCGATCTATGTGCTGCTCACGGTCGCCGGCTTGCTGCTGGTCCAGCCGACGGATCTGCCGCCCTTCGACGCACTCATCCATACGCTGGCCGCGATCTCGACCGGGGGGTTCGGCGGTGTCTCCGACAGTTTGGCCGGCTTCGGCCGAGGCGCTCATTTCGCGCTCTTTGCCGTGTCGCTGCTCGGCGCCTTGCCGCTCTTTTTGTATTACAGGGCTTGGAGGTCCGGTGTCGTCTCTCTGCGGTCCGATCCCGAGCTTCGGGCACTGATCATCGCCGTCGTACTGGTGGCGGTTCTGCTCTGGTGGCTCGGGGGCCTGTCGCCCGCGGACGCGCTGCTCCAGGCCGGCTCCGCCCAGACCACGACCGGATTTGCGACGCTGGATCTGAGCGCGATGGATCCGGCCGCCAAAGGTGTCCTGATCTTCTCGATGGCCACCGGCGGCGGTGTCGGCTCGACCGCCGGCGGCATCAAGCTCCTCCGCCTGCTGATCCTGATTCGTATGATCCAGCTCGCCGTGATGCGTGCTCAACTGCCGCGTCATGCCGTGATCCAGCCGGCGATCGGCGGCCGAACCCTCGACGGTCTCCAGATCGAGCATGCCCTGGTGCTGATCCTGCTGTTCGTATTGCTGGTGCTCGGGTCATGGATGGCCTTTCTCGTCGCCGGCTATCCGGCGCTGGATGCACTCTTCGAAGTGGTGTCGGCTACGGCGACGGTCGGCCTGTCGGTGGGGATCACAGATCCCGATCTCGAGCCCGGACTCAAGCTGCTGCTGAGCCTGAACATGTTGGCGGGGCGCCTGGAGATCATCGCCTTGCTGGTCCTGCTGTTTCCAGGGACTTGGTATAAGCCTTGATCGGCGTTCGTCGCGAAGCGACGACACCTCCCGGGGAGCGCCGCTTCGCGACGACCGTTGGCATCACTTCCGGCCGAATCGTCTGCGCAGTCGGGATGCTGATTCCCGGAAATCACCTAAAGTAACGCCTAAAGGCTAACGGCTAACGGCTAACGGCTGGGCGCTGGAGGCTGGAAGCTGGAAGCTGAAAGCTGAAAGCTGAAAGCTGAAAGCTGAAAGCTGGAGGCTGGAGGCTGGAAGCTGGAAGCTGGAAGCTTTCCCCCAATGAGAGACTCGACATGCGATTCGTCTTCATCGGCAGCGGAACCCTCGCGGTGCTCACCGGCCGGATGCTCGTGGAGCGCGGTCACGAGGTCGTTATCGTCGAGCGCGATCCGGAGACGATCGAGCGGCTTCGTGACGAGCTCGACGTGGGTTTCATTCACGGCGACGGGACTCGGCCGGCGATCCTGCGCGAGGCCGATCCCGAGAATACCGATCTGCTCTTCTGCCTGACCCACGACGATCAGTCCAACATCATCGCCAGCTTGGTGGCGCGCTCCCTCGGCTACCGACGGGTCGTGACCAAGATCGAGGATCCGGACCTGGAGCATATCTGCTCCGAGCTGGGTCTCGCCGACTCGCTGGTGCCGATGCACACCGTCGGCCGTTATCTCGCCGACATGGCCGAGGGTCAGGACATCATCGCCATCTCCGACATCCTGCGCGGCGACACCCGGATCTTTTCCTTCAAGGTCGACGAGGCGTCGGCGACGGCGCTGGAGAAGCTGTCCATCCCGGATGTCGCGCGCGCCATCTGCATCTATCGCAACGGCGAGGAGCTCAAGTTCGCCGATCCCCAGATGCGTCTCCATGTCGGGGACGAAGTGGTGTTGTTGACGCGGGCGCGGAGTCTGAAAGCACTCCGTCAGCGGTTCGGGTAGGGCCTTGCTCGATCTTCGTGCGTGGTGGTCCGATTTTGTGGTTCTTTCCTGTATGGGCGCACCCGGATGGTGCGGGGCTCTGTTGCGACGCCAGCGCTCCAACGGAGAAGTCCCATATGAATAAAGGGGTTGGCGTCGGATCGTGACGAATGCACTGTTGGCGCGTTTCTTGACTGGTTTCGTCCGTTATGGGCCATGTTGTGGGGTTCACGGAGATGCTTAGACAATTCCAATCCGGCGGTGCCGGCCAGATCCAGATGCAACGCGCGGGACAATCGATGGCCTACCACGAGTTCTATCAGGACGACTTTCGTCCGCGCGAACACTACCTGCCGATGTGGGAGCACATCCAGACCACCGGCCAGCAGATCCTCGGGGCCAAGGCACGCGATGCCCATCTGACGCTGCACACCGAAGGGGTGACCTTCACCGTTTACTCCAACGACGAGGAGGGGATCGAGCGCGTCTGGCCCTTCGACATCCTCCCGCGCATCATCACCGCCATCGAGTGGGCGCAGATCGAGGCCGGACTCAAACAGCGTATCCGCGCCTTGAATCTCTTCCTGAAGGATCTCTATCACGGTCAGCGGATCCTCAAGGACGGCGTCGTGCCGCCCGAGCTGATCTACCGTGGCAAGGACTTTCGGCGCGAGATCATGGACATCACCCCGCCGCACGACATCTACACCCACATCAGCGGGGTCGATCTGATCCGCGACGAGGACGGTCGCTATCTGGTGCTCGAGGACAACCTGCGCACCCCGTCCGGTGTGTCCTACATGATCGAGAACCGGATCGTGGAGCGGCGCATCCTGCCCGAGTTCTTCGCGCGCTATCGGGTCCGCCGCGTCGAGCACTATCCGGCGCTGTTGCTGCAGGCCCTGCGTCATCTCTCGCCGCGCGGTGCGGAGGACGCGACCATCGTGGTCCTCACGCCCGGGATCTTCAACTCGGCCTATTTCGAGCACACCTTTCTCGCCAAGGAGATGGGTGTGGAGCTGGCCGAGGGGCGCGATCTGGTCTGCAAGAACGACAAGGTCTATCTCAAGACCACGCAGGGCCTGCGTCAGGTCGATGTCGTGTATCGGCGGGTCGACGACGACTTCCTCGACCCGCTGGTGTTCCGCTCGGACTCCGAGCTGGGCGTGGCCGGGATCATCAACG
The DNA here is from genome assembly GCF_003634315.1 of Thiocapsa rosea. Classification (NCBI taxonomy): domain Bacteria; kingdom Pseudomonadati; phylum Pseudomonadota; class Gammaproteobacteria; order Chromatiales; family Chromatiaceae; genus Thiocapsa; species Thiocapsa rosea. Next base: position 112,001 of record NZ_RBXL01000001.1, on the reverse strand, counting down.
CCTGGCGGGCCGGCAACGTCGCCTTGGCCAATGCACCGGGGGCGGGCATCGCCGACGACAAGGCAGTCTATGCCTATGTCCCGGACATCATCCGCTACTACCTCGGCGAGTCACCCATCCTGCCGAGCGTGCCGACCTATCAGATGACCGATCACCAGGACCGGATGTATGTGCTCGACAATATGGAGAAGATGGTCATCAAGGCGGTCGCCGAATCCGGCGGCTACGGGATGCTGATGGGACCCTCGTCCACGACGGCGCAGCGCGCGGAGTTTGCCCGCAAGATCGAGGAGAACCCGCGCAACTACATCGCCCAGCCGGTGATCCAGCTCTCGCGCCATATCTGCTATCTCGACGGCGAGCTGGAGTCGCGTCATCTGGATCTGCGTCCCTTCAGCATCTACGGCAGCGATATCGAGGTGGTCCCGGGGGGCTTGACCCGGGTCGCCATGACTAAGGGATCCTTGGTCGTAAACTCCTCGCAGGGCGGGGGCAGTAAAGACACCTGGGTGCTGGCCGACTAATGTTGAGTCGTATTGCGGAGTCGCTGTACTGGATGACCCGGCACCTGGAGCGCGCGGACAACACCGCGCGCGTGCTGGACATCAATGTCGTTTACATGCTCGAGGCCGACGAGGGTGCGACCGAGGAGATGCAATGGCGTCCCTTGCTCACCATCATGGGTGCCGACGAACTCTACGAGGAGCTGCATCCTGACGGGCGCGTGACGGTGCAGCGCGTCATCCATCTGCTTACCCAGGACCGCAACAATCCGGGTTCGCTCCTGCTCAGTCTGAAGCTCGCGCGCGAGAACGCGCGGGTGGTGCGCGATCGCATCTCGAGCGAGATGTGGGAGGCGCTCAACGAGCTGTGGCTCTCCGCCGACAAGCATCTGAAGACGACGCTGCAGCCTTGGCGTGCGGCCGAGTTCTACGCCTTCATCCATCGCCAGGTCGCGGCCTTCTTCGGTCTGACCCAGAGCACCATGATGCGCGGCCAAGCCTATGGCTTCATGGCGCTCGGCAGCCTCCAGGAGCGCGCGGACATGACCGCGCGTATCCTGGATACGCGTTACCACCTGCTGCTGCCGGATCTGAAGCTCGTCGGCTCGCCGTTGGACTACTACCAGTGGGGCGCGCTGCTCAAGTCGCTCTCCGGTTTCGAGGCGTATCGCAGAAAATATCAGGGCGGCATCCGCCCGATCGACGTGGTTGAATTCGTGGTGCTCGACACGGATTTCCCACGTTCGCTCGCCTACTGTGTGGACGGTATGGAACGCGCGCTCGAGCGCATCGGGAACCTACCGGACGGAGCGGTACCCGAGCGTCTCGCGGCGCTGCGTCGTCATCTCGACGGCGCAACCCCTCAAGGGATTCTCGATCTCGGTCTGCACGAGTATCTCGATGACTTCCTGGGGCTCTTGGCCGATCTCGGCGCGGCGTTGCAGAGTGACTATTTCGAGGCGCACCTCGGGGATGATGCTCAGTGAGATATCAGATCGAGCGGGTTTGTCGGATCCACTTCGCGGCCCCTGCACGCGAGCACCACGTCCAGATCCGACTGGCGCCATGGGACGACGAGAGTCAGTCGCTCCTGCAGATCCAGCTCTCGGTGGCACCCGACGCCGGCGTTGCCGCCTGCCGGGACGGGTTTGGCAACCTCTCGCATCATTTCGCGGTGATGGGGGCGCACCGGGAGCTTGCCTTCACCATGCGGGCGGAGGTGGAGACCCTGCGCAGCAATCCTTTCGATTTCCCGGTGATTGCGCAGGCACGCGAACGCGCCTGGATCGACGACGCCCTCCATCAGGCGCCGCGCCTGTGGGACTTCGTCCTGCATCAAGGGCCACTGACCCCCGCGCTGCCCGATCAGATCTGCGGACACCGGGTGCCGATCCTGCGTGATGATCGACCACTCCTGGACCAGGTGCAGGAGGCGAGCGCATGGATTCAGTCGGTGACGCCGTTCGACCCGGAGGTCGAGCGGCCGGTGAGGGCACTGCCGGCGCTGTTCGATGCCGGGCGCGGCTGCGCCGCCGATCTGGCGCACCTCTTGATTGCCCTGATGCGACAGTGGTCCATCCCGGCGCGATTCGTCTCCGGGTATCTGGACGCAAGCTATTTCGACCCGGACGACGAAGATCCGCCGGGCACGGAACCCCGCGAGCAGAGGCTCCATCACTGGGCCGAGGTGCTGATCCCGGGTGGCGGCTGGCGGGGCGTCGACCCGTCGATGGGCCTGCTCGCCGACGCGACCTACATGCGGGTAGCCGTCGGGCGCGATGCAGGCGACGTGCAACCGCTGCGGCAGACCTGCCGCAGCGACGGATCGGTGCCGGAGCTCGAAGAAACCCTAGCCGTCACGCCGATTGAACCGCGTCCGTCATGACCTTTGGACATCTCGGATAGGGTCGCTCTTGTTCCGACTAAAAGACGCCGGAGTCGACGCGGTTCAAGAATTATAAGATATTGCTTTTCTTATCCTAAACCGCGTCGGCTCAAGCGCATCAAGGTTATTTCAGCATCTCTATCGACTCGGCGATCTCCGATAACACCGGACGCGGTTTAGCGCGGTTCAGTTCTGGATGCGCGAGGCCCGCGTCAACTCCGAGAACCGCACCCCCCGCAACCCCCCGATCTCCAGACTCATCCGCTCGATCTCGGCTGGCATGCCGCGGATGATGATGGTCTCCAGACAGTTGTGATGGTCCATGTGGACATGGGTTGTCGCGACCACGTGGATGTACTGGCGATGCTGGATGTCCAGAATGTGCTGGGTGAGCTCGCGTTGATGATGGTCGTAGACGATGGTGAGCACGCCCGCGACCTCCACGTCGCCGCGCTCCCAGGTCTCTTCCACGATCCGCTCCCGGATCAGGTCGCGCACCAGCTCGGAGCGCGAGGCGTAACCCTTCTTGACGACGCGTCGATCAAGCTCGTCCAGCAGGGCGCGGGGCAGGGAGACACTGAAGCGGATGGTCTCCTCGCGATCGGTTTCCTCGACAGTAGACATGTCGGGCCTCTCAGAAGTCATCGAAGCCGTCGAAGTCGCCCATATCGCCGTCGTCCAGCATCTGTTGGTCGTATTCCGAATCCAGCCCTGGGTCCTCGACAGCCCCCTCAGCTGCCTGCGCCTCCTCGGCGGTGAAGAGGCCGGTCAGTAGGTTGGCCATCATGACGCCTCCGGCGACCGCAACCGCGGTCTGGAGAGCCGATCCCAGGAAACCGCCGCCCGCACGGTTGGCTTGGCCGGGCTGCATGCCGCTCGTCTGAAACGCACGCCCCAAGGATCGGCCGGCCGGAATCCCCGGGGCACCCGCACGCGGATTCGGGGCTCCGAACAGGCTGTCGAGGAAGCCGCCCCCGGCCGGTCGGCTCGCCAGCTCCTGCTCGAGCTCCTGTACCCGTTGACCAAGCGTCTCGAGGGCACGTTCCTGGACCAGGATCGCTTGGGCCATGTAATAGGGCGCCGCCGGCTGATGCTCGACCGCCGCGGCGATTTGCTGCTCTGCGGCCGGATCGCGCGCTCCGGTCTGATGCTCGGCCTGCCTCAGCTTGCCGAACAGGTCGTCGATGATCCGCTGCTCGTTGAGTCTCTGCTCGTCTTGGCTGTGCTCGTTCTGGCCCATGGCTCGCCTCCGATGGATGAATCAGGTCGACTTGCTCCTAAACCGCGTCCGGAGCGAGATGCGTCGTTTTCATTTCGTATGGCTTCGGAGATGTCCTCGACCCCGGTGAGACGCGGTTTAGAGTTTAATATTTTTTAAGACTTTAAACCGCGCCAGCTCCGACAGTCGTCGGGGCTGGCGCGGCCAAGCCATTCCAACACATGACGCATATCGCACCGGGCGCGGTTTAACACCAAAGATATCCGGTCGGACACCGAGACTCCAATGGTGAGTCCCGCCGAGGGACTCGCCGTCGCCCCCGGTAGACGCATGCAAGGCCGAGTGCTACCTTCGCGGGTATTACCACTTGCGCCAAGGTACTACGCGCCTTGGCCATGATTCAAACAGCGACAACAGTCATGCACATCGTCGACGGTGTTCTCGGTGCGCCGGTCTTGATCGGCGCATCCATGCTTGCGGTTGCCGGCGTCGCTCGGGGGTTGAGCGCGCTCGATACCGAGTCCATCCCGCGTGCCGGGCTTCTGACGGCCGTCTTTTTCATCGCATCTCTCATCCATGTACCGGTCGGTCCGTCGAGCGCCCATCTGATGCTGACCGGACTGATGGGCTTGCTGCTCGGCTGGGCCGCCTTTCCGGCGATCCTGGTCGGGTTGCTGCTGCAGGCGGTCTTTTTCGGGTTCGGCGGTCTGACCGTGATCGGGGTCAATACACTCAATCTAGCCCTTCCGGCGGTCGTGATCGGCTTGCTCGCGCATCGGTTCTTGGTGCGCTCGGACGTCTCTCCTCGCTCGGCGACGGTGCTCGTCATTGGTTTCCTCGTCGGTGCCTTGTCGTTCGGCGTGTCCGCCGTGTCGGTGGCCGGCGTCCTTGCGCTGAGCGGAAGCGAATTCCTGGTGGCGGCCAAATTGATCCTGATCGTTCAGATCCCGGTCATGCTCGTGGAAGGTGCGATGACCGCTGCGACCTTGCGTCTTCTCTTGACCGTGCGTCCCGAGCTGCTCCCGGTCGTTGCAAGCGATCGCCTTTTGACGGTCGAGCGTACGACCGTGTAGGGGCGATGTAGGGGCGACGTAGGGGCGACGTAGGGGCGACGTAGGGGCGACGTAGGGGCGACTTCAGTCGCCCACCGCGATCAAATCCGGCCTGAACCCCGCGTTCCGGCGCTTGCGCTGCATGGCCCTGCATGCGCATCCTTGTCGGTGCCATGACCGACGTCGTCTCCAATCCCGTCAAGCCGCAGCCCGCCGCGCGGATCGCGCTTGCGCGCGACCAGGCCGGCCGTGTGTGTGTGGCGATCGGCGGCGCTTGGCAGCTCGACGCGGCTCTGCCGGACCTGGATCGGATCGATGCCGAGCTGTTCGCCGAGCCGGTACCCACGGCTATCGCCTTCGAGACCTCCGATCTGGTCGCTTGGGACTCCGGCCTTGTGAGCTATCTGGCGTCCCTGGCATGGCGATGCCGGGAACGCGGCATCGAGGTGCAGGAGGATGGACTGCCCGGCGGGATTCAGGCCCTGTTGCGTTTGGCATCGACCGTGCCGGAGCGTCGCGCCGAGGGTCGCGACGAGCATGCCGATCCCTTTCTGATGCGTTTCGGTCAGGACTTTATTGATCTGGCCCGCTCCACCGGCGAGATCCTCGCCTTCATCGGCGAGGTCGCACTGGCACTGCGCTCGATGCTGTCGGGGCGCGCGCGTTTCCGGCGCTCCGAGCTGTGGCTGCTGGTCGAGGAGGTCGGTGCCGATGCCCTGCCGATCATCAGTCTCGTCAGCTTTCTGGTCGGACTCATCCTGGGCTATATCGGTGACCAGCAGTTGGCCCAATTCGGTGCACGGATCTTCGTGGCCGACCTGGTCGGGCTGGCCATCGTCATCCAGATGGGCGCGCTCATCACGGCGATCGTGCTCGCCGGGCGGACCGGGGCGGCCTTTGCGGCCCAACTCGGGAGCATGCAGGTGAACGAAGAGATCGATGCCCTGCGCACCATGGGGATCTCGCCGGTCGAGTTCTTGGTCTTGCCGCGACTGATTGCCTTGGTGGCCATGACGCCCCTCTTGGCGATCTATGCAAACCTCATGGGGCTTCTGGGCGGTGCCTTCGCCGGCACTGTGGTGGGTGGTCTCAGCCCGACCGAGTACTTCACTCAGACGGTTGCGGCGATCGGCTGGAACCACATCACGCAAGGCTTGATCAGCGCGACCGTCTTCGGGGCGATCGTCGCGGTGTCGGGGTGCCTGCGCGGGATGCAGAGCGGACGCAGCGCTGCCGCGGTCGGCGAGGCGACGACCTCGGCCGTGGTCACTTCGATCGTCTTCATCGTGATCGCCTCGGCGGGCCTCACCATCGTCTTCGACGCGATCGGGCTGTCGTAACCCGCTGCCCCGCCGATGTCGACCCCAGCCGCAGAGGACACGACCGACCGCATGTCTGCCGAGGCTCCGACAACGCTGCCGAGCGCCGCGGCGACATCCCCGCCGGCGGATGCACATATCCTGCTCGATACCGTGTCGGTCGGCTACGGCGAGACGGTGATCCAGCACGATCTGAGCTTTGGTGTCCGGCGCGGCGATGTCTTCATCATCATGGGCGGCAGCGGCAGCGGCAAGAGTACCCTCATGCGCAGCTTGAGCGGACTCCTGGCACCGCAGGCCGGGCGAATCCTGTTCGATGGCGAGAGCTTCTGGGACGCGCCCCTACGCGAGCGCACCCGACGGATGCGTCGCAACGGGGTGATGTATCAAAGCGGCGCCCTCTGGAGCTCCATGACACTCGAAGAGAACGTTGCCCTGCCGCTCGAGCAATACACCGACCTGCGGCGCAGTCAAATCCACGACATCGCGGTCTACAAGCTGGCCTTGGTCGGGCTTGCGGCCTATTGCGACTACTATCCCTCCGAGATCAGCGGGGGGATGCGTAAACGCGTCGGGGTCGCCCGTGCGATGGCGCTGGATCCGGATATCCTCTTCTTCGACGAGCCTTCCGCGGGTTTGGATCCGCTGAGCGCGCGTCTGCTCGATGACTTGATCCTGGAGCTGCGCGAGAGTCTGGGGACAACCATGGTCGTCGTCACACACGATCTGGCCAGCATCTTTGCCATCGCGGACGACTCGGTGTTCCTCGACGCCGCCACGCAGACCATGCTGACCACGGGCAACCCCCGCGATCTGCGCGAGCATTGCGAGATCAAGCTCGTCCGTGATTTCTTGAGCCGAGGAGGCGAATGAGCAAACAGGCCAATCCGACCGTGATCGGCGGCTTCGTGCTCGGGGCTTTGACGCTGGTCGTGATCGCGATCCTGGTGTTCGGCAGCGGTGCACTCTTTCGCGAGCGGGTGCCGATGGTGACCTATTTTCCGGGATCGGTGCAGGGGCTGAGCGTCGGCGCCGGTGTTCAGTTCGAGGGGGTGACGGTTGGGCGTGTGACGGGGATCGAGCTGCGTTTCTCGCCGGAAACCGGGGTCTTCAGCGTGCCCGTGACCTACGAGGTCTGGCCCGACAGCGTGAGCATCCTCGGAGCCGGGTCGGATGATTCGCCGGCGCAGATCCTGCGGCGCTTGGTCACGGAGCGCGGTCTGCACGCCCGGCTCGAGTCGGTGAGCTTCGTGACCGGTCAATACATGATCGCCCTGCAACTGGTTCGCGACCGCCCGCCGCGGCTGATCAAGGATCCCGATGACGTCGTCGAGGTTCCTGCGCTCGAGGCAACGCGCGACCGCATGTCCGAGATGCTCGAGAACCTGCGGCTCGATGATCTGGTCAACGAGGCATCGCTGACCCTGGCCTCCATTCGGCAGTTGATCGGCTCCGGGGAGGTGCTGAGGTTGCTCGAGACCCTGAACGGGACCCTGGACGAGGCCCGGATCCTGTTGGGGGATCTCGATCGGGAGGTGCAGCCGCTCGCTCGACGCTTGGATTCAACCCTCGAGGAGTACAGCGCGATGGCGCGAGCGGTGCAGTCCGGCGTGGTTCCGATCGCGGAGAACCTCGAGGCGGTCACAGCATCGTTGGCCGTATTGGTGCGCCGAGTCGACGAGCAGGTGGTCCCGATCTCGGGCTCGACACAGGCGGCGCTCGCCGAGATGGAGACTGCGATGCGCGCGCTGGGGTCGTTGGCTGGCGATGCGACCGGGTCTCGGATTCAGTTCGAGCGGTTTCTCGTCGAGGCATCGGCTGCGGCCCGATCACTCCGGGTTCTTGCCGACTATCTGGAGCGGCATCCCGAGGCGCTGGTGCGCGGTAAGCGGTAGCGCCGAGACGCTTGCAGCCGGCGCCGCCGATGGCGGATCTCGGCGGCCCTGAAAACAATCAGGCCCGGGACGCAAGCGTCCCGGGCCTGATTTGCCGAGGCTGGACTCGATTAGAAGTCGAGGAAGCTCACGGTTTGGGTCGAGTCGGCGGAAACCGCCTGCACTTCGACGACCGGCTCTTTCGACGCTTCGTTTGCGAGACGCTCCGACTCCGGCATGACCATCGTGGTCTGAACTCCGCCGACGAGCAGAGCGACTGCGGCAAGAACACCTAAGGCACCCATGGTACATCTCCGATTTCGCGTGGTTGCTGATATGTTTATCATTATATAAGCATACTCTAATTAATCAAGTCCTGATTTGGGTGTTGGTGCCTCATCGTTTCCGGTACCCCGTCCGTCCGTCCGCTCGTCGCGTCGGTTTCAAGGGCACTTGAAGTGATCGCTAATATTAGCAATTCTTGATCAAGATCAACCCTCTATCCGGGATTCTGTCCTAATCTTGGCCCCACGTCGGGGCGAATCGTGCTCACGGCGTGCTCAACAGGTTTCTCGAGACGGGAGAAATGTGATGACGACAACAAAACGCGTTGTGCTTGCTGCGGCGGTCGCCGCTGTTTCGGCGTTCGGCTCCATGTCCGCGAACGCCTTCTGGGGTTCCGGCCCCTTCGGGATGTTCCCCGGCGGTTGGGGGGGACCCTGGAACTCGCCTTGGTACGGACCTTACGGCGGCTATCCCTACGGTGGTTACGGATATCATCCCTACGGCCTCTACGGTGCACCTTACGGGGTCGGTGCTCCTTACGGATGGGGCGCACCTCTGTACGGCTATCCGGCCTATGCTTATCCGGCCTATAGCTACCCGACGACCACCACCTCAAGCCCAAGTACCAGCAAGTAAAGCCCCCAATCCACCCGGTTGAGTCCCTGAGGATCCTCGCCCCGACGCCGCTCGGCGTCCGGGCGAGCATCTATCTCGGTGTCCGAGACAGGCGCTCGCATCATCCGATCGCCGGCGGCGCCGTTCACGGCAACCTCGGTCGCCGTATGAGATGGTCGCTCCGTTGAACCTCCGCCGCTGTTGCCCCGGCAGCGTCCCCCGCCTGCTATGATCCGCCTCGGTTGGCCGGCCGACACGGGGTCGGCAGGGGGTCGCGAGCGGATACGCGCCCCGGTAGCCACGTGACCGGAGAAGCGACATGCGTGTACTCGTTGGCGATATTGGGGGAACCAAGACCGCTCTGGGTCTTGCGAAGACGCATCGAGACCAGGTCGATCTCGAGCAGACGAGGCAGTATCCGAGTGCGGATTTCGCCTCGCTCGACGACATCGTACGACGCTATTTGGAGGACACGGCCGTGGGCTGTCGGTTCGCGGCCTTCGCGATCGCCGGACCCGTTCGGGATCGGCGCAGCCAGGCGACGAATCTGCCCTGGACGTTGGATGCCGACGCCATGGAGCAGGCGCTCGGATTTGCCGGAGTGGCCTTGCTCAATGATCTCGAGGCGACGGCTTGGGGGCTTGCGGCTTTGGGGCCGGAGGATCTGGCCGAGATCCATCCGGGCGAGTCGGTCCACGGCAACGCCTGTGTCGTGGCCGCAGGCACAGGGCTCGGCGAGGCCGGTTTGTTCTGGGACGGCCTGCGTCATCACCCCTTCGCGACCGAAGGCGGTCACGCGGACTTTGCGCCGACCGACGAGCGCGAGTGCGCTCTCCACGCCTTCCTGAAGCAGCGGTTCGCGCACGTCAGTTGGGAGCGCGTGGTCTCCGGGCTCGGGATCCGGAATCTCTACGATTTCCTGTCCGAATGGCGCGGTATCGCGTCGCCCCCGCCATTGCGCGAGGCGATCGAGACCGGCGACGCCGCTGCGGTCATCGCTGCGGCCGCTTCGGACAACGCCTGCCCGGTCTGCACCGAGACGATGGAGCTGTTCTTTCGGCTGTACGGCCGCGAGGCCGGGAACATGGCGCTCAAGCAGATGGCGCTCGGCGGCGTCTTTTTGGGCGGCGGCATCGCGCCGAAGAACCTGGACGCCCTGAGCCGAAGCGCCTTCCTGGACGGATTCTTCGACAAAGGTCGGCTGGAGCCCCTGATGCGCGCGATGCCGGTTCGGGTCATCGTGCAGCCGAACGCGCCGCTGATGGGGGCTGCGCTGTTTCTGGAGTCGCAGTAGGGGGAGCCGCCAGCGGCCAGCCTCCGGCTCTCAGTGATAAGGCGATTTCCGGGAATAGTCATCCCGACAGCGAGTGCCTGGAAGGCATTGAGGCCCTGATGCCGTCAGTCTTGAGCAAACCGCCGCAGTATTTGTCGTTGTCGTTGTCGTTGTCGTATTCGTCCGGAATCCGACAACGACAACGACAACGACAACGAGAAGAGCCCTCGACCACTTGTCCTGGTTGCGGCTCTCCCGGGAGATCCTTTTCCGGAAATCACCTAAACCGCGTCCAGAGCGAGATGCTAACTTTCGAGTGAGTTCGAAGTTTGGTGAATCCACGACCCTTGGCGAGGGGTGCGGTTTAAAATTTTATATTTTTTAATACTTTAAACCGCGCCGGCTCCAGCGGTTCTGAAATCCGCCGGGGCCGATCCCATCCAAAAACATCGCATACCGCACTGGGCGCGGTTTAAACCAACGAGGAACCCTATGACACAAACACTCCGCATTACCGGAATGACCTGCGGCCACTGCGTTCGCGCCGTAACCGCCGCACTCGAGTCTGTTGACGGGGTGGAATCCGTTGCGGTTGACCTGGAGTCCGGTCGTGCCGGCGTCGAGGGTCGGGCCGATGCCGATGCCTTGATCGCGGCCGTCGTGGCCGAGGGTTACGGCGCGGAGCCGGCGCCTCTCGAATGACCCTGAAATCGAGTCGACCCGGGAGATGACATGTTCCCCGCGCAGATCGCGTCCCGACTGTCCGTTCGCCCGCGAGGCCGTTTTGGTACTATGATACGTATTGTCTCTTTTGAGATGCGATGTGTTGTAATTTTTAAACATCGGAGTGCCGGCGCCCCGGGGTCTCGATCTTGCGGTTGCGGATTCGAAACCGCGCGTCCGGTCGTCTCCCAGTGTCGAGAGGTCGAGCTTGGATCGAGCGCGGAGAGGTCGGGCGGTGCAATCGAGGACGGCGACTCGGACCGGTGCCGTGTTCACGAGTCCGGGTGCATGCCTGCTCCTTTTTGCGCTGCTCCTCGTGTCCGGCAACGCAGCCGCCATGAAGCTCGATGTGAAGGTGACCGGGCTTGCGGGCGAGCAGGAGACGAACGTCCTCGCCTTGCTGTCGATCCATCAGGAGCGCACGGAGGCGGATCTCACGCCCGCCCGTGTCGAGGCGCTGCACAGATTGGCGCCGGACCAGATCCGCGATGCCTTGGCGCCCTTCGGCCTCTATCAGGTCGAGGTCACGGATCGGCTGGAAGTGCCCACGGATCCCAACGGGACCTGGATCGCGACCTACGCGGTGGTGCCCGGACCGGCGGTGAAGATCGGTCGCGTCGACTACGCGGTCATCGGCGAGGGGGCCGATGACCCTGCCTTTCCGAAGACCTTTCCGATGCAGGTCGGCGACGTCCTGCTCCACGCCAAGTACGAGGCGGCCAAGTCGGATCTGCGCTCGCGCGCCTCTTCGGGTGGCTACCTGGACTACACCCTCGTGCGCCACCGTGTCCTCGTCGACCTGGTGGCCTACGAGGCGATCGTCGAGTTCGAGTTGGAAACCGGACCCCGCTATTATCTCGGCAAGGTGAGCTTCAAGCAGGATCTTCTAAACGACAAGTTCCTGCGCTCCTTCGTGAATTTCGAGCCCGGGGTCGTCTACGACCCGAATCTCCTTCTGTCGCTCCAAGGGCGGCTGCTCGGTACCGAGTACTTCAGCGACGTGGAGATCGTGCCCCGCAAGGATGCGACCGGCGACGACACGCTGGTGCCGATCGAGATCGTCGCGACCCGCAACAAACGCGATAAGTACCGTATCGGTGCGGGCTTCACGACCGATACGGGGCCGCGGGTGAGTGCGGATTGGCGTCGTCGCTATGTCAATCAGTGGGGGCACAATTTCCGAACCGAGCTGCAGCTCTCGCCCGTGCTCTCCCAATGGAGCTTCGATTACCGGATCCCGATTCAGGATCCGACGCGCGACTACATCATCATCAAACCCCAGTCGACCTGGTCCAACGTCAAGACGCAGAAAGGCTGGCTCAATTCGCTTCAGGTTGCGCACTCCACGCTCACGCCGAGCAACTGGCGCCGCACCGTCGGTATCGACTATCTCTACGAGGATTACGAGATCAGTGACATCCAGACCGGCATCACCTCGGAGCTGGCGCCGAACATTTCCTGGTCGAAGACCGTCGCGGACGACCCGATCAACACCAAGCGCGGATACCGAATCCGCTACGGTCTCCTGGGGGCGGTCGAGGGCGTCGTATCGAATGCCACCTATCTGAGCGCAGCCTTGCAGTTCAAGTGGATCCACGGTTTTGCGGAGAAGTATCGCTTTATCACCCGAGCCGATCTGGGTGCGACCCTGGCGGACGACCTGACCGAGCTCCCGGCGAGCCGCCGCTTCTTTACCGGCGGCGACAACACCATCCGCGGTTGGGGCTACAACACACTGGGACCGACCGAGCCCTTCAACGACGACACCGTCGGCGGACGTTTTCTGGGGGTCGGCAGCCTTGAGCTCGAGCGCACCATCCGTGGTCCTTGGAGTGCGGCCGTCTTCACCGATTTCGGAAACGCCTTCGATCCGGACTACGAGAACAAATTTCAGCAGAGCGTCGGCTTCGGCGTGCGCTGGGCCTCGCCCATCGGCCAGGTGCGTGTGGATCTCGCCTTGCCTTACACCCAAGACAACTACGAGTTCGGCGACGGCTGGCCCCCGGCACGCCTTGTCTTCGTCATCGGACCTGATCTATGAGCGAGATCGACACGGCTGCGACAACACCCCCCGAGGGGTCCAAGCCGGCTGAGCCGACGGCCGTCGCACCCGCACCCGCGCAGACGCGGCGGCGTCGGCGTGTGCGGCCGCTGCGTCTGATGCTCGGGCTGCTCGTGTCCTCCGCGCTCCTGTTGGTCCTGATGCTGGGGCTGGTGCTCGGGACCCAGACCGGACTGCGCTTTGCGATCGGTGTGGTGGAAGACTTGGCACCCGGTGTCCTGAGCGTCGAGCGTGTCGAGGGGCGCATCACGGGCCGGTTGACACTCGATCGGCTCGCGATACAGGTTGCGGACTTCGAGATGCGTGCCGGCAGCATCGGCCTGAACTGGTCGCCTGTCGCTGCCCTTCGCGGAGATCTGCCGATCCAGGTGCTGCGAATACACGATCTGGATCTGGTATTGCCGCCGAGTCCGGAAGAGCCCAAGCCGTTCGAGTTGCCTCACGTGGCCTTGCCCCTTCGCATGGAGCTGCACGAGGCCCAAGTCGAGCGGCTGCGTCTCTTCAAGCACGGCGAGGCCGAGCCCTTCTTCGTGATCGAGGACGTGATTCTGTCCGCGAGCCTGCGGGGCAGCGAACTCGATGTCACGCGTCTGGAGGTGGTGCTGCCGACCCCGCGGCTCGCCGCGCGCGCCTTCGGCCGGGTCGAGCTCAGCGGCGACTATCCGCTGGATCTCGATCTCGATTGGGAGATGACGCAGGCCCCCGCGATCGCCCTGCAGGGCTCGGCGCAGCTCAAGGGCGATCTAGCATCCTTGCAGGTCCGACACCGTTTGAGCGGCTCGGCGCAGGCGGACATGGATGTCCGGGTCGACGACCCGCTCGGCGAGCCGGCTTGGGACGGTCGGCTGGAGATCCTCGGCGTGGATCTGCCGGACTTTGGATCGGATCTTCCCGAGGTGACGGTGACCGGCAGCCTGGAGACGCATGGCGATCTCGTCACCGCGTCGGTTGCGGGACAGCTCGACGCCCGTGCCCCGCAACTGCCGGATTTCGGACATCTCGCCGCAGTGCTGGATGTCGTCTGGGCCAACCAAGTCCTTGAGATCCGCAGCCTCGCGCTGACCGAGCAAATCTCCGATGCCCTGCTGAATCTCAGCGGCCAGGTCGATACCGGTGCGACGCCCGGTCGCTTTGCGCTCGCCGGTCGATGGGAGCGCCTGCGTTGGCCTCTGACCGGCGATCTGCTGGCCGAGTCGCCCCGCGGGACGCTCGATGCCTCGGGGGCCTTCGACGCCTTCGACTATGTCCTCTCGCTCGCGGCCCGGGGTCCGGACATCCCGGAGCTGGCCCTGGATCTGAACGGCACCGGCTCTGAAACGGGAACCCGCATCGAGGCCCTGAAGCTCGCCCTGCTCGACGGCGAGCTGCTCGGCGAAGGCGAGGTGGCCTGGTCGCCCGACCTGAGCTGGACGCTGAGCCTCAACGGCAAGGATCTGAACCCGGCGGCACTGGTCGAGGGTCTCGACGATCGGCTCTCGTTTCAGCTCTCGAGCACGGGCGGGTTGGACGGGTTTGAGTACGATCTCGCCGCCCGCTCGGTCGGCCCCGCTCTGCCGCCCTCGCAGCTGCGTCTCGGTGGGCGGGGCGATCGTCGCGAGACGCGGATCGAGACCCTGACGCTCGACATGCTCAACGGGCGCATCACCGGTCTCGCCACGGTCGGTTGGGACCCCGTGGTGACCTGGGAGGCGACCTTGGATGCCGCGGGTCTTGATCCGGGCAGCGTTGCCTCCGAGTGGCCGGGCAACCTCGGCGGGCGCCTGACCAGCCGCGGGTCGCTGGAGCCCGCGGGACCCAACCTGGTCGCCGCCATCGAGCGGTTCGAGGGCATCCTGCGCGGATATCCCGTCGTTGCCTCGGGTTCGATCACCATGGTCGGCGAGACCATCCGGATCGAGGCGCTCAACGCCGCATCCGGCCCCAGCTCCGTGCAGGTCTCGGGACAGATCGATACGACGCTGGATGTGAGCTTCGATCTGGAATCCTCCGACCTCGCCAGCGTGGCTCCCGAAGCGCGCGGCAGTCTCACCGCCCGCGGCACGGTCTCGGGACCGCGCGAGGCGCCGCGTGTCCTGCTCGATCTCTCGGCGCGCGATGCCGAGTGGGCAGGGCAGGGGATCGCCGGTCTGACGGGGACCTTGGATCTCGGGTTGTCGCCGGACGATCCTTTCGAGATTCGGCTCGACGGCACGCGGCTCGTCGCCGGGGATATGACCTGGGAGACACTCTCGGTGCGCGGCTCGGGCCGAATTCCCGATCACCGGCTTGAGCTGGCGCTCAAGGGCGAGCCCGTCTCGGTGACCTTCGAGGGCTCCGGCGGGCTTGCGAGCGACGGTGCCTACAGCGGGCGGGTTGCGCGCCTGGATCTCGACACGGCGACCTTCGGCAACTGGGCCTTGCGGCAACCCAGTCCGGTCTCGATCGCCGGCCCCAAGATCGCCGTCGGCCCTTTCTGCCTCCGCGGGCCGAACGGCTCCGGCGGCTGTGCCGAGCTCAACCGCAGCTCGGCCGAGCGCGCGGTCGCGAGCCTGGACTTCACGTTGGCCGATTTCGCACTCCTCGGATCCGTGATGCCGAGCAATCTCGCCCTGAGCGGCAATGCCGGCATCAGGGGACGCTTCGAGATCGCCGGCAACGTCCTGAGCGGGAGCGCGACCGCCGAGATCCCGCAAGGCGCGATCCAGGTGCTGATGGGCGGCGGTCGGAACGAGACCATCGATTTCTCCGGGACCCGTCTCGGTGTGGAGGCCGGTGCACGCGCTCTCTCCGCCCGACTCGGTGTCCCGCTCGAAGGGCTCGGGCGGGTCGACGGAACGCTTGATCTCACCGGTTGGCGTCTCGACGCCCCGACGCGACCCGGGCAGCCGCTCGCCGGCACCCTGCGCGGCGAGATCCGGGGACTTGATCGGGTCGCCGATTTGGTGCCCGACATCACCGGGATGACCGGCGGTATCGAACTGGACCTGGGGTTGGGCGGCACCTTCGGCGCACCGGCGCTGCGGGGCAATGCGCGCATCCGGGAGGTCGGCTTTACGGTGCCCTTGGTCGGGCTCAACGTGGCCGACCTCAACATCACGGTCAGCGCCCCGGCGGTCGACCGGATGGAGCTGCAAGGTGCTGCGAACGTCGGCGGCGGCCGACTTGACCTGACGGGCGAGGCGCGCTTCGGCGGCGGCGGATTCGCCGCGCAGGCACGGGCGTCGGGCACGAATCTCAGGGTCGCGGATACGCGCGAGTATTTCGCCCTGGTCTCGCCCGACATCGATTTCGAGGCCAATCCGAAGGGCGCGCGTCTGAGCGGCGAGATCACGATCCCCGAGGCACGGATTCGACCCCGTTCCCTCCCGGCCGGGGCACAGACGCCGTCGAGCGACGTCGTCCTCTTGGATCAGGAGCAGACGGAGGCGTTTCCGCTCGCCATCGATCTGCGGTTGATCCTCGGGGATCAGGTGAGTATCGACGCCTTCGGCGTGCGTGGAAGCTTGGCCGGGGAGCTGGCGCTGCTGCAAACGCCCGGGCGCGACATGCTGGGCAGCGGTCAGTTGCAGATCATCGACGGCCAGTATCGGTTGACGACCGGGTTCGGGATTGCCGCGGAGATCGGCGCGCCGCTGAACATTGTCCAAGGCCGCATGATTTATGCGCGCAGTCCGATCGACAACCCCGGTCTCGTGATCCAAGCCGAGCGTGACGGCGGCGCGACCGTTGCCGGTGTCCAGGTGCTCGGAACCTTGCGCGATCCCAAGCTGGCCTTCTTCTCGGAGACGGATCCGGGGATGACCCAGGCCGAGGTCATGAAGTTTCTCCTGACCGGTGTGGCCCCGAGTGCAAGCGGCGATGCGTCGAACGCAGGCCTTGCGGTCGGGACCTATATCGCGCCGAAGATCTTCGTGGAATACGAGAGCGGCATCGGCAACGAAGCGGGCGGTGTGCGGATGCGATATGACCTGACCGACCGGATCGAGATTCAGACCGAAACCGGCGGCAATCAGGGCGCCGATATCTTTTTCACCTTCGAGCGATGAGCCTCTCGCATCCGAAATATTGGCCGAGCTGGTTCGTCGTCGGTCTGGTCTACGGACTCGGCCGACTGCCCTTCCCGCTGATTTGGGCGCTCGGCACCGGCGTGGGGCGCCTGACCTATCTGCTTGCCGGGTCGCGGCGCCTCGTCGGTCGGCGCAACCTCGAGATCTGTCTGCCCGAGGCGACGCCGCGCGAGCGCGAGCGTATCCTGCGTGCCCAGTTCGGCTGGCTCGGGGTGGCGGCCTTCTGCCAGGGCGTAGGCTGGGGTGCGTCGCGTGCGCGCCTGGCGCGCGTGGTGAAGATCCGCAACCGCGAGCGCATCGATGGCTACATCGCCGACGGGCGTCCTGTCATCGTCTTGGTGCCGCATTTCGTCGGACTCGAGCTCGGCGGTGCCGCCTTTACCGCGCTGGTCCACTCGGGCGTCTACATGTATCAGCGCATCCGCAATCCGGTGGTCGATCGCCAGGTGCGGCGTGCGCGTCAGCAATACGGCAGCGTCTCCATCGAGCGCCACGACGATCTGCGCGGCCTGGTGCGCGAGATGAAGAAGGGCACGCCCTTCTTTTATCTGCCCGATCAGGACGGCGGACGGCGCGGTCTCTTCGTGCCCTTCTGCGGGGTCGCGGCCTCGACCGTGCCCATGCTCGGACGGTTCGCGGCCATGACCGGCGCAGTCGTCATCCCGACCTTCGCCCGTTTCCTGCCGTGGGGACGCGGCTTGGAGCTGATCTTCGATCCGCCGTTGGACGACTTTCCCAGCGGGGATCGGACGGCGGATACCGCGCGGATGAACCAGGTCATCGAAGCGCGCATCCACACCATGCCCGAGCAATATTTCTGGGTTCATCGCCGCTTCAAGACACGTCCGCCCGGCGAGGCGTCCATCTATCCGCCAAAGCGGGGTCGGCGATGAGCCTCGGCCCGGACATGGATCCCCGCAGCAAGGGCCTTCAGGCGACCGGCGGTGGCGGCGCCCTGCGCTTCGGTCGCGCGCGTGACTGGGCAATCGGCGGTGCGCTTCTGGCGGCGCTGGTGATCGCCGTCAAATGGACGGTCGGTTGGGGGCTGGTCCTCTCGCCTTGGCGCACGCTGTCGCCGCTGCTCGTGCTCGCGCTCTTCGGCCTGACCGCGCTCAGCTACGTGCTGCGGGCGGTGCGGGTTTACGACTATTTCGGGTCTCGGTTTCGCGGTTGCTTCCCGATCGTCCTGCGTCTGAGCATGCTGCACAACACGGCGAACAACCTCTTGCCGATGCGCGCCGGGGAGATGGTCTTTCCCTGGTTGATGCGGCGTTACTTCGGTCACGGGTTTCTCGATGCCGCCGCGGCCTTGCTCTGGATCCGCATCCTGGATCTGCATTTTCTGGCCTTGATCGGCATCCTGATCCTCTACCTGCGTGACCCATCACCGATCTGGTGGTGGGCGGCGCTGCTCTGGCTCGGCGGACTCCTGCTCTTTCTGCCGCTGCGCGGTCTGGTGTCGGAGTGGAGCGGACAGTCCGAAAGCGGTCTTGCGGCGAAGCTGATCCGGCTCGTTCGACGCGTCCTGAGCGCAGCCCCCGCGCAGCCCGGGATCATCGCACGCGTCTATCTCTGGACGGCACTGACCTGGACCCTCAAGTTCACCGCCTTCGCCGTGCTGCTCGAGCACTTTCTGCCGGTCGAATTCTGGCGTCTGCTCACGGGTGTGATGGGGGCGGAGCTTTCGACCGTGCTGCCCTTCCACGGCATCGCCGGCAGCGGCAGCTACGAGTTGGCGGTGGTGGCCGCTCTCGCGCCGCTGGGCGTGGACCCGAAACTGGCGTTGGCTGGTGCGGTCAATCTCCACCTCTTTCTGCTCGGGTCGACCTTGGTGCTCGGAGCCTTGGCATTACTGCTGCCCAAGACCTCGGTCGGCGCCGCAGGCAAACCGCTTTGCGGGAGCTGACCCGGGCGAGCGTACGACGCCCGTCGAGCCGACGGAGTCGAGGGGCAAACCGCAAGACCCTTGGATATTCTCAAGATTGAATCGCCCCCTGTTGCAGTGCACAATAATGACCCGATTTGACAGTTCGGCGACAGTCCCGCACCTCTGCACACGACAGAAGTCCATGGTCGATGCAAGGCTGCCGCATCCCGGTGAGCGCAAAACACCGGGGCGAATCAGGTGTCGAAGCGGCCGGGCTCGGCCGGGCTCGGCCGGACTCGGGTGGGTCGGGTCGGGTCGGACCGCGGCCGGCGCATCATCGTAGGCGCATCACCAAAGGTTAACGAATGCAAACAACAAGACCTGTATTCCTGGATCTGTGGCGGATCAAGCTGCCGATTCCGGGTGTCGTTTCCATCCTTCATCGCATCAGCGGTGTCCTGATGGTCCTCGCGATCCCGCTCGCGGCCATCCTCTTCCACCAAGCGCTCTCGGGACCCGCGGGGTTCGCACAGGTCGCCGGAATCCTGGACTTTTGGCTGGTGAAGCTGATCCTGCTGGTGCTGGCCTGGAGCCTGCTGCATCACCTCTTCGCAGGGATCCGCTACTTGCTGCTCGATCTGGGGCTCGGGTTGGACCGCCCGGCAGCCCGGCAAAGCGCGTGGACGGCGCTGATCGCGGCGATCGTCGTCTTGATCATCGGCGGAGGGCTGGCGTTATGAGCCGACAAGCATCCGGTCTCATGGCCTGGGTCATTCAACGCGCCACGGCCGTCTATCTGGCGCTCTTCCTGACCTATCTCCTGATCCAGTTCACCTTCAACGCCCCGGCGGACCATGCCGCCTTGGTCGCTTGGGTTGCCCATCCGGTCGTCGGGTTGGGTCTCGTGCTCCTCGTGCCGCTCGTGCTGATCCACGCCTGGGTCGGCATCCGCGATGCCCTGATCGACTACGTGCATGTGCTCGGCCTGCGGATCGGTCTGCTGACCCTCTTCGCCTTCGTCTTCATCGCCTCGGGCCTCTGGGCCTTCAAGGCCATCATCACCGCGGGTCTGCAGGGGTAATCCAGGCATGGGAATTCCAACTCGTCATTTCGACGCACTCATCATCGGCGCCGGCGGTGCGGGCCTGAACGCCGCGCTGCAATTGGCCGGCGCGGATCTGCGCGTCGCCGTCGTCTCCAAGGTCTTTCCGACACGCTCGCACACGGTCGCCGCACAAGGCGGAGTGAACGCCGCGCTCGCCAACATGATGCCGGACTCCTGGCACTGGCACATGTTCGACACCGTCAAGGGCTCGGACTACCTGGGCGACCAGGACGCCATCGAGTTCATGTGCCGCGAGGCGATCCCGACGGTCTATGAGCTCGAGCACGCCGGCGTGCCCTTCTCGCGCCTGGATAACGGCAAGATCTACCAGCGCCCCTTCGGCGGCCAGAGCCAGAACTTCGGCGGCGATCAGGCGGCGCGTACCTGTGCCGCAGCCGACCGCACCGGTCATGCAATCCTGCATACCCTCTATCAGCAGAACATTCGCGCGCGTACCCACTTTTTCGACGAGTTCTTCGCCATCGATCTGGTCCGCGACGCCGAAGGCATCATCTGCGGCGCACTGGTGCTGGAGATCGAGACCGGCGAGCCGCTCCTGATCGAGTCCAAAGCGACCCTGCTCGCCACCGGCGGGTGGGGTCAGGTCTTCCGCACGACATCCAACGCGCACATCAACACCGGCGACGGTGCGGCGATGGCCCTGCGCGCCGGCATCCCGCTGATGGATATGGAGTTCTTTCAGTTCCACCCGACCGGCATCGCCGGCAAGGGGATGCTGATCACCGAGGGGACGCGCGGCGAAGGCGGTTATCTCGTCAACAAGGACGGCGAGCGCTTTATGGAGCGCTATGCCCCGCGCGCCAAGGATCTGGCCAGCCGCGACGTGGTCTCGCGCGCGATCGTCACCGAGGTCAAGGAAGGGCGCGGCTGCGGCGAGAACGGCGACTATGTGATGCTCAAGCTCGACCATCTCGGCGAGGCGGTCATCTCCAAGCGTCTGCCCGGTATCCGCGAGTCGAGCCAGATCTTCGCCGGCTGCGACCCGGTCATCGAGCCGATCCCGGTCTTTCCGACAGCGCACTATGCGATGGGCGGAATCCCGACCGACCGCTTCGGTCGTGTCGCCATGCCGGCGGGTCACGGCTCCGAAGAGGTCGTGGTCGGGCTCTACGCAGCCGGGGAGTGCGCCTGTGCCTCGGTGCACGGGGCCAATCGACTGGGCGGAAACTCGCTGCTCGACATCCTGGTGTTCGGGCGTCTGGCGGGCAAGGACATCATCGAGTACGTCCGCGAAAACCCCTACCAACGCACAGTGGACTCCGCGAGCCTGGAGCAGGCCATGGGCCGTCTGGGGCGGTGGGATCAACAGGGCGACGGCCCCACGGTGCAGCAGCTGCGTGCCGATTTCCGCAAGTGTATGGAAGATCACGCCGGGGTCTTCCGGACCGAGGAGATCATGACCGAGGGCTACAACAAGCTCTGCGAGCTGCGCGACCGACTCCCCGAGGTGCGCCTGACGGATCAGTCCAAGGTCTTCAACACCGCGCGGATCGAGGCGTTGGAGCTGGAGAACATGATCGATGTGGGCATGTCGATCGCGGTCTCCGCGCTGTATCGCCAAGAGAGTCGAGGCGCCC
Organism: Thiocapsa rosea; assembly: GCF_003634315.1. Classification (NCBI taxonomy): domain Bacteria; kingdom Pseudomonadati; phylum Pseudomonadota; class Gammaproteobacteria; order Chromatiales; family Chromatiaceae; genus Thiocapsa; species Thiocapsa rosea. The sequence continues at coordinate 90,575 of NZ_RBXL01000001.1, read as the reverse complement.
ACTCGCGGCCGGATTATCCCGAGCGCGACGACCAGAGCTGGCTCAAGCACAGCCTCTACTACCGGGACGGCGACCGCATGGACTACAAACCGGTGCGGACCAAGCCCTTGACGGTCGAGTCGTTCCCGCCGAAGGAACGGGTGTATTAGCCCCTTACGCAGCAAGTCTTGAACAACCCCTCACAGAACCTCTCATCGTCGTTGTCGTTGTCGTAATCGCATTCCGGACGACAAGGACAACGACCAGAGCCTTCGACCGCGTTGCTTGGTTCCGGCTCTGACGGGTTAGGGTTCAGGATTACAGGGCTTAAAAACAACGAATTCAGGTGCGTTATGAAGATCAGCGTCTACCGCTACAATCCGGACACCGATACCAAGCCCCGGATGCAGGACTACGAGGTCAAGACCTTTCAAGGCATGATGCTGCGCGATGCCTTGCTCGAAGTGAAAAAGCAAGACGAGAGCTTCAGTTTTCGCCACTCCTGCGGTGAAGGCGTCTGCGGTTCCGACGGGGTCAACGTGAACGGACGCAACGTGCTCGCCTGCGTCACGCCCATCACCGAACTGAAGGAGCCGATCCAGGTCCGCCCCTTCCCGGGTCGCCCGGTGATCCGCGACCTGGTCGTCGACATGACCCAGTTCTACGAGCAGTATCGCGCCGTCAAACCCTACTTGGTGCGCAAGGATCCGCTCCCGGAGCAGGAGATCCTCCAGTCGCCCGAGGAGCGCGACAAGCTCGACGGACTCTACGAGTGCATCCTCTGCGGCTGCTGCTCGACCGCTTGCCCATCGTTCTGGTGGAATCCGGAAAAGTTCCACGGCCCCGCGGCCCTGCTGCAATCCTGGCGCTTCCTGGCCGACAGCCGCGACCAGGCGACGGAGGAGCGGCTCGACGCCTTGGATGGCCCCTACAAGCTCTTCCGCTGTCACAGTATCATGAACTGTGTCGAGGTTTGCCCGAAGGGTCTGAACCCCACCCGGGCCATCGGCAAGATCAAGGATCTGATGCTGGACAAGGGTGTTTAGTCCGCCCGTGGCGACCGACTCGACAGCCGATCGCACCTCGCCGACGGATGCCTCCGGGCATGCGTCGGAGACCGAGCTGGAGATCCGACGGTTGCGCTGGCAATGCCGGCGCGGCATGTTGGAACTCGATCATCTCTTGGACCGCTTCCTCGATCTCGGCTACCGAGGGTTGAGTCCGACCCAGCGCCTCGCGTTCGTGCGGCTGCTCGGCGAGCAGGATCAACGGCTCAGCGACTGGTTTATGTCCCGCGCCGAACCGCCGGACGCCGATCTGCGCGAACTCGTGCGGCACATCGTCGAGGTGGTGCGTGAACGACGCAGCGGGTCGATCGACTTGCAGGGGTAGCTGATCGGTCGCATCATCTCCACGCTCGTCAACGGCGCGACAACTCAGGGCCAGAAGCTGGGCCCGGTATCATCCCGCGCGACGGGCCAAGAGCCGCACGCAAGGCCGACTATCATTGGAGGAGACACTGCATGATCGATATCCGCTATCCCATAGCCGGGCTCATTGTGGCCACGTCCTTGTGGATCGTCCACGACCGCAGCAACCAGGCCGTCGAGTCGAGTCTCGAGCCTGGACAGCCGCCGATTGCGGTATCCGAGGCCGACGCTCCCGCGATTGCAGCCGCTCCCGATCTCGCGCCGCTTCGTCCCTCCGCCTTGCCCCCGATGCTCCATCCGGACGACAACCCCGCCACGCCGGAGAAGATCGCGCTCGGAAAACAACTCTTCGTCGATCCGCGTCTGTCGGGCAGCGGCACGATGGCGTGCCAAGGCTGTCACTATCGCCATCTCGGCTGGACCGACGGGCGGACGCTCTCGCCGAAGGACAACGGGGAGCTGAACACACGGCATACCCCGTCGCTGTACAACACGGGTTATCAGAGCGCCTGGTACTGGGACGGCCGTGCGACCAGCCTCGAAGGCCAGGTGTTGGCGGCCTGGAAGGCCCAGATCAATGCCGACCCGGAGCAGGTCGCGCCGCTCATTCAGGCGGTCCCCGGATACGCCGACCAGTTCGAGACCGTCTTCGGCGGCCCGGCCACACCGGAGACGATCGTCAAGGCGCTTGCCGCCTATCTGCGCACCAAAAACAGCGACGATTCGCCTTGGGACCGCTATGAGGCGGGTCAAACGGGCGCGGTCACGCCGGACGCCATCGCCGGACAGGCGCTGTTTGTCGGCAAGGCCGGATGCGTGGCCTGTCATTCGCCGCCTTATTACGGCAACAGCACCTTCTACAACATCGGCTTGGAGTACGGAAAGGAAACCCCCGACCCGGGGCGTTTCAACGTCACCGAGAACGAGGCGGACCGCAGCGCATTCAAGACGCCCTCGCTGCGCTCCGTGGCCTTGAGCGCACCTTATTTCCACGACGGCAGTGCGCCGACCCTAGAGCTGGCGATCCGTTATATGGCCTCCGGCGGTAATCCGGACCCGAACAAGTCCGAGCTGCTGGTCGACCGCGGCCTGACCGACGCCGAGATCTTCCAGCTCGGCGCCTTCCTGCGCGCGCTCACGAGCCGGGAGACCTGGGACATGCCCGAGATTCCGTGATCTGCTTCGGTCGCGCTGCGGGAACACGGCCGATTTCACGCAGCGCGATCGACCGAAGGATTGACCATAATCCGATCGTGCAATGGGCACACACCGGGAACGTCCGCCGCTCCTGATCCGCCCCGGTTTTTCCCTGCGGTTTGCCTGGTTTGTCGGGCTGACCCATCTCGCTGCGGCTGCGGTGATACCGGCACTCCAAGCCGGCCCCTTGTCGTTGCTTCTGCTGATCCCCGTCGCCCTCAGCGCGCTCTACGTGGGCTATGTCGAGGTCTTGCGGCGCGCTTCCTGGTCCATCCGTTCGGTCATCTGGGAGTCGGACGGGACTTGGCGGATTCATTTCGTCTCCGGTGTCGAGCGCGAGGCACGCCTCAGTCCAGCCACCTTCATCACCCTCCCGCTCGTCGTGCTCAACTTCAGATTCGGCCTCCTAAACCGCCGCACACTCCCGGTCTTCGCCGACGCGCTCGATCCCGAGCAGCTTCGGCGCCTGCGCCAGCGACTCCGCACCGAGGGTGCGACACGGAATCGGGACTCCGACGCGACTTGACTGCCGTGAGGCTTGGAGACAGGCGGTCTGGAACACGTCTCGATGCCGGCGCGAATTTCGACATACGTGATGATCGACGTACCCACGTCAACCCGGTGCAGCGATTCGAAACGGGCGGCCACCGAAGCGGGCCGACGTTGAAGGCATGACGCCCGCCGAGCAGAGGGTTCTCTTCGCCTGTTGCTCGCGGGCCTGATCGAACAGCCGGCGTCCCTCCCGGCGACATGGGGGAGAAGCCAATCGGCTAGGTGCCTCGATATCCATGCCGGACCGGGCGCCGCCCGCGAGCGCGTCGCCCGACGTTGCACCCACCGATTTGCCCTAGTATGCAATAGATGCCGGCGGTGCCAATCATCAACAGCAAGAGGGTCTGGCCGGACGGGACCATCGTCCAGATGACGATTTGCAGTCGTCCTCTTCCGCATCGAGCTGATATTCCAATTCCCTACCCGAGTGAGCCATCATCGTGGATCTCTCGCCCGGCCATGTTCCGCCAGGGTTCACGACGCGCAAACCACCCGTCTGCGCCGGCCCGGCGCCGCAAGCTTGGGATCCGCAAGCAGCCTTAGCGACGGAAGCCCGCACAAATCCGCCGCGAGCCTCGGCAAAGTCGCTCCGGTTTGTTGCTGCGATCGATTGTTCCTGCTGTACCCGACTCCGAAATCCTACCTCGGCGCGGTGTGCAACGACTTCAGCGGCCATAAGGTCCGTCATGAGCACCTTGAATGCCTTTTTTCGAGAAGGAGCGCGTTTACTCCTGTTAGCGGTCGCACCAGAGGCCCTGCGCGTGCAGCGAGCTGTCGCATAAGGTGATTTCCGGGAATAGTCATCCCGACAGCGAGTGCCTGGAAGGCATCGAACTCCCGGATGCGGTCAGTCTTGAGCAAATCGTGGCAGAATTTTTCGTTGTCGTTGTCGTTGTCGTGTTCGTCCGGAACCCGATGACGACAACGACGCTGTGGTCATCCTCTCGTCCATGCCTCTTGGGTTCCCCAACCGGACGCAAAACGTCGGCCCCACACCCGGGTACGCCGACTTTAGTCGGCCCCCGGGGAGGCGGACTTCAGTCCGCCGTGCGGGCGTGCTCCGGGGGGGCCGACTGAAGTCGGCGTACCCGGGCGGTCGCGGTCGGCGACCTGGACACTGCCGATGTGGCCGAAACGACGATCGAGGCTGACAACGACAGCGAGTAGAGCGTTCGACCACTTTTCCTGGTTGCGGCGCTTCCGGTAGATCCTTTTCCGGAAATCACCTTAGAAGATCAATGAGTCTTCGGCAGTCAAGGATAGGGTGCTTTTCTCTCGCCATAAGATAGGACTTAATAGCCAGGATAAGCGGGAGTAGATCACCGTCGGTGAACTTGACGAAATCTAGACGCCTTTCGTTGGCATTCGGCATTGCTGCAGTTTCTTCGGGTTGAAATGGATCTGCTTTCGAATCGGTTGCGTCGAACTCAGTCTGGTGGGGCATGAGTTTGGCTGGCCGGCGGAACCGGAGAGACCGCCCCCGCCGACCTAAGCTTCTCCCGAATATCCATGAGCACCTCTCCATAGGTGTTGACTCCACGCCCGTCGCGGCCGCAGCCCCAGTAGTAATCATAGAGGCTGCTCTCGACGATGCGTTTGTCGCCGGTTTCGAGGAGTGCGCGTGCGGATGCGGGGTGGCTGAGGCAACGGGTGTAGATGGCGCGGGTCATGTAGACGCGCCGCACCGACTCCCAGTCGCTGCGGAGGTGGCGTTTATGTCGCTTGGCGAGCTTGCGGGCTTGCTGCGGGTCGAGGACGGATCGGATCTCGGCCCTGAGTGCGGGATCCTCGAACTGCATGGCCAGCACATAATGCTCGGCGGTCGGCCATTCGCCGTCGTCGAGGGAGAATGGTTGAGGCGAGACTGTGGAGAGCGGATTCTCTTCGTCCGTCATCGAGACATAAACGCTCGTTTCAGTGCGCATTAAACCGCGTCTCCCTGTGATGTGCGCTCTGCGCGCTGCTTGGGTGTCGGAGAAATCAGCCAGTCTCCGAGCGGACACGGTTTAGGTCATCAATGATGCCTTGTCCGCAAGTCCGGCCATTATGGTCCGTGGCGCAGAGCGCCACGAGCATGCGTGACACCGCGGAACGGGTGTCACGAGTTCTTTAAGTTTTGGGTGGCCGGTCTAAATGCGCGTAGCCCATCAATGGACTCGAAAACCTTAAACCGCGTGACGCATTGAACCATCTGAAGCTGGCGTCCGCTCAATCCCCGCAAAAAACCGCCAAAACGCGGTTTAATCCCAATTCAGCGCACCACCCGTCTGATACTCCGTGACCCGCGTCTCGAAGAAGTTCTTCTCCTTCTTCAGATCGAGCACCTCGGACATCCAGGGGAAGGGGTTGGTTGCGCCCGGGTACTGCTCGGGCAGGCCGATTTGTGCGCAGCGCCGGTTGGCGATGAACTGGAGATATTCCTCGAACATGGGCGCGTTGAGCCCGAGCACGCCGCGCGGCATGGTGTCGTGGGCGTAGCGCGATTCCATGGTCACGGCATCGCGGATCATGGTGACCAGCTCTTGCTTGAATTCCGGGCTCCACAGATGCGGGTTTTCGATCTTGATCTGGTTGATCACGTCGATGCCGAAGTTCATGTGCATGGACTCGTCGCGCAGGATGTATTGAAACTGCTCGGCGGTGCCGGTCATCTTGTTGCGCCGGCCCATGCTCAGGATCTGCACGAAACCGACATAGAAGAAGATGCCTTCGAAGATGACATAAAAGGCGACCAGCTCGCGCAGCAGCTTGCGGTCGTTCTCGGGTGTGCCGGTCTTGAAGTGCGGGTCGGCCAGGTGCTGGGTGTAGGGCAGGGCCCATTCGGCCTTGCGCGCGACCGAAGGGACCTCGCGATACATGTTGAAGATCTCGCCCTCGTCCAGTCCGAGGCTCTCGACCACGTACTGATAGGCGTGGGTGTGCAGGGCCTCCTCGAAGGCCTGGCGCAGCAGGTATTGGCGGCACTCGGGGTTGGAGATGTGGCGATAGACGGCCAGCACCAGGTTGTTGGCGACCAAGGAATCGGCAGTGGAGAAGAAGCCGAGATTGCGCTTGATGATGGTGCGCTCGTCGTCGGTCAGCCCGTTGGGATCCTTCCAGAGCGCGATGTCCGCGTTCATGTTGATCTCTTGCGGCATCCAGTGGTTGGCGCAGGCGTCGAGGTACTTCTGCCAGGCCCACTCGTATTTGAAGGGGACGAGCTGATTGAGATCGGCGTGGCAATTGATGATCTTTTTGTCGTCGACGCGCACGCGCCCGGCGCCCATCTCGAGCGACTCGAGACCGGTGGCGCCGCCGACGATGCCGTCGTCCGGGTGCTGCGTCTGCGTCCGCGGCTCGTCCGGCAGCAGGGTGTCGGTGATCGGCAGCTCGCTTTGATGCGCGGCGTATGCGGGGAAGGGGTTGGGGTCGACGACGGGGGCCGCGCCGGCGGTCGCCATCAGGTCGGTATTGTTGACCAGGCCGTGGCCGGGGCGCACCTGCGCGGTGGCGCTGGTTGGTCGGGGTGCGCTCGTCGTCCGAGCGTCGGGCGTGGGGCCGTCGGACCAATCCTCGGCGGCGTCGGTCGGATCAACGACAAAGGTCCCTCGGGGCGCGCGGGCGGCGGGTCCGGTCGTGGCGAGTGGATCGTCCCAGTTCAGCATCGTGTGTCTCCTCGATGGGATTCGGTTGACGGCTTCGGCGTGCGGTCGGTTGACGAGGGCTGTCAGCCAAAATGTCGGTGGTCGGTCTGGTCGGCGCGTGACCTGGGAGTTTAGGGCTTTTGTCACGGATGTCCAGTACCGGGACACAAGATATTGTGGGCGATCTGTCAGCTCAATCCCTTATGTTGTGTCGGTTCGCACCGGAGGATCTCAGGCCGCGGACGAGGTGCTGGCCGCTTCGACCCAGAGTTGGAGCGGGGCCGACGTTGCAGGGTCGCTGCGCGCATCGGTTTGCGTGAGCCGCTCGTGCGCCGTACCGCCCGAAGGAACGTCCTCGGCCTCGGCGTCCGGAAGGTAGGCTGCGATCAGATGGTAGAGCTCCGCCGCGGCACTCTTGGCGCGATCGAAGGGTAGACGATCGAAGCCGATCAGGGTCGCTTTGACCCGGAGATAGGACTCGGGAATCGCGTAGCGATCGAAGATGGCGCGCGCATCCTGCTCCAAGGCGGACAGGTTCTCGCGCAGCCCGGCGTCGCACTCCGGCGGCAAGGTGATGTAATCCCAGAGAACATCCGCCGAGTGCTCGCCGCTGCGCACCACGACGAAGGGGGTGTGCGTCTCGCGGCAATGGTGGAACCAGTCGCTGTCGATGAAGCTGTCTTTGGCATCGACGAGCTCGAACGGGGCGTCGGACATGAAGTGTCTCCTGCGTGTCGCCTGAATCTTGAGGACCGCGTAAGGTACACCGACGGGCGTGATTCGTCAGGCTGGCGTCGATGTCCGTATCATTGCGCCATGGCGGCGTGCGGCGTAATCTTTCCGACCGACGCGCGCGGCCCGGGCCGCCCAACGACTCTGAATACGGATTGCTCGCACTTATGATCAGTAAAATCGAGGTTATCGACGTCGCCTGTATCGGCTGCGGCACCTGCTGGGTTGCCTGCCCTCAAGCCTTTAAAGAGCACGATATCGGGGACGACCTCAAGGCACTGCCGACAGGCGGGCTGGGGGACGAGCACATCATGCGAGCCGCTGCAGAGGGTTGTCCTACCCTGGCGATCTCGCTGCTCGACGAGGCGGGCGTGGTCCTGTTTCCGAGCGAGGAGGCCAGGGCCGCACTGAGAGCATCGACCGACTGGTGAGGTCACGCGGCGCCCGATGCCGCGAACCGCTCGGCCGTGCCGCGTAGGTCAATCCGGCGCTTCTGCTTGCGCGATGCTTGACTCAGACGCTGCGCATCAGCTTTAAGCCGACCTTCAGGATGCGGTCGCCTTCGACCTCGCGGACCACGAGATCGACCGACTTGATTTGGAGTCTGTCGCCGACCACCGGGTGAGCCGTGTGCAGGTCGCGCCTGATGAATGCGTCCAGGGTCAGGGCATGGTCCGACGCGGGTAGATCCAGCCCGTAGGCGGCCGCCAGATCGCCGACCCGCGCCTCTCCGTTGAGCACGAACTCCCCGAAAAACACCTGTTCGGACAAGCGCTCGGGCGCCGCGCTTGCGACGAAGAGCCGATCGAGCTCCAGAAGGTCGGCCGGATCGGCGATGAGATACAGATAGTCGTCGGGCTTCAGATCGGACAGGTCGAGGACATCGACCAGGTGTTTCCCGCGCAGAACCGCCACGATGCGCGCGCCCTTGGGGAGCCGCAAAGCGCCACGCCGCTCGACCACGACGGGCGTGTCTTTGGCCAGGCGATAGCCGACCAGCTCGAGTTCGCGCTGACCGGGGATATCCAGCTCGACACGCTGCACCTGATGACTCGTCGGCGGGACCTCCAGCCCCAACCGTCGGGCCGAGGAGGCAACCGTCCACCCCTGGATCAGCAGCGACACCAGCACCACGAAGAAGACGATATTGAAGTACATCGACGCCTGATCCATTCCGGCCAGCAGCGGGAAGAGCGCCAGGATGATGGGCACGGCCCCGCGCAGCCCGACCCAGCCGACGAAGACCTGCTCACGCCAAGGAAAGCGGAAGGGCAGCAGGCAAAGCCAGACCGCGATCGGGCGGGCGAACAGGGTCAGGACCGCAGCGAACAACAAGGCATCCGACGCGACCGGCAACAGCTCCGAGGGCGTCACCAGCAGCCCGAGCATGAGAAACATCCCGATCTGCGACAGCCGAGCGATGCCGTCGTGGAAGCGCTTGATGTACTGGCTCGACTGCAGGGGGCGATTGCCGACCACGAGTCCGGCAAGATAGATGGCCAGGAAACCGCTGCCCTGCATCACCGAAGTGATCCCGAAGATGCTCAGGCCGCCGGCCATAACCGCCAAGGGGTAAAGCCCGGGCGACATCTCCAGGCGATTGATCATCCGCACCAGGCCCAAGCCGCCGAGGATCCCGAACAGGGCGCCGAGCCCCATCTGGCGCACGAATTCCAACAGCAGCACCAGGCCGATATCGTCGCTGCCGCTGATGATCAACTCGATCAGCACGATCGTCAGAAAGATGGCCATGGGGTCGTTGCTGCCGGACTCGATCTCGAGTGTGGCGCCGACCCGTTGCTTGAGCTCGAGCCCCTGGGAGCGAAGCAAGGAAAACACCGCCGCCGCATCGGTCGAGCCGACGATCGCGCCCAACAATAGCCCTTCCATCCAGTGCAGGCCGAGCCACCAGGCCGCGAAGAGCCCCGTCACCCCCGCCGTGATCAGGACGCCGACGGTGGCGAGACCCACCGCGGGCTTGAGCCCGACGCGAAAGTTCCGAAACGGCGTCACCAGCCCGCCGTCGAAGAGGATGATCGCCAGCGCCAAACTGCCGAACAGGTGCGCCATCTGGACGTCGTCGAACTGGATCCCGCCGGGTCCCTCTTCGCCGAGCAGCATCCCGATGAACAGGAAGACCAGCAGCAGCGGCACGCCGAACCGGCTGGTCACGACGCTCGCCAGGATGCTCGCAAGGAACACCAGCGAGACGACCAGGATGATTTGGTTGGTCAGGTCCATCGGGTCTCTCGTCCAAAGCGGTTTGCCTGCGCGGCTTCAAGCGCTGCGCGAGGCCGGTCACGTGGCCGGTTGGGAAACTCTGATCACATCAGCGTCTTCCGCGGCACATGGATGTGTGCTGATTGTTGCCGAGGGTGGCGAATCGCCAGCCTCCTCAGCGCATCGGTCGGGTGATCAACCGCACCGAGCGCGGTATGCGATGTTCTTGGATGGGATCGGTCCCGGCGGATTAGACGACCGCTGGAGGCGGCGCGGTTTAAGATACTAAAAAATATATCATTTTAAATCACGCCTCCGCTAGGGGCCGTGGATGCACCAGACGTCGAACGCACTCGAAAGTGAGCCTCTCGCTCTGGACGCGGTTTAGCCCCGCATCGCATGTTTTCGGCGGGTCGCGAGGTTGCCGCCGAGCAGCCGACGACGCGAAGCCCGGCGCATGCGGAGCATCTGCCACGCGGCCGACCACCAGTCCATGACCAAACCGAGGGCAATCCCGATGTCGCGGTCGGGTCGGCGGTGATCGTGGTCGCCGACGGTGCGTCGCAGTCCCTGCTGTAAGAGTCGCATGGATTGGCCTGCGGCGTGCAAAAGCCAGGCCGGGTATGTGCCGGTGCAGGTCGGTGCCCCGGTATTGTGGCCGCTCGCACCCACGCCGAAGACCATCCTCAGGCGCAGGTACGGCCGCGAGGTGCGGTGAGCCGGGATGATCAAGGATTATATGTCGCAGCCTGCATGCCGGGTTGTATCAGACCTCGGCGACGCGCGCGATGCGCGCAGGCCGATCTCCACGTCTCCGTCCGAGATCAAGCGTTTGCCGATCCGGTCATCGAGAAGCTGCTGCTCGATCCATCCGCGGTGCTCCAGCGTGGTGCGACGCAGGACGATTCCGGCGCCGGCCAGCCAATCCCGGCGCAGCGCTCGGTCCCCGAGTCTTGTCCACCACCAGGATTCCCCGATCCATCGATGGCGGGCTTGCGGCTTCAGGGCCTCAAGGGTCAGCTCCGGAAGGCGGGGTTGTTGTAGGTGCAGATCAGGATGTCGAGTTAGGTGATTGCCGGGAATCGACATCCCAACTGCGCAGACGACGGGTCGGAAGTGACGCCCACGGTCGTCGCGAAACGGCGACACCCCCCGGGGATAGACGACTTGCAGTCGTCCTTTCCCACGGGCCTCGCTCGCACGACCGTCGCGTCGGGCAACACCTGAAAGGAGAGGACGATCGCGAACGGATGAGCAAAACGGAAACCGGTGCCGAAGCGCGTTCGGCGCGGTTCTCAAGTGCGTCGCGTTGACCGCGACGTCGCGGGCCGTCGGTCCGGCTGAAGAGGACGACTGCAAGTCGTCTATCCCGGGGGCGCGCCGCTTCGCGACCTTGCTTCCGGCAGATCGGATGGGCGCGGAAGGATCGGTTCGTCCGGAATCCGATCACGACAACGACAACGACAACGACAACGACAACGAGTAGAACCTTCGACGACTTACTTTGGCTCCGGCTCTGTCGGTAGATCCTTTCCCGGAAATCACCTTAAACCGCGCCCGGTGCGATATGCGTCGTGTGTTGGATCGGCTTGACCGCGCCGGCGCCAACAGTCGTCAAGTCTGCCGGGCCGGCTCGGTTTAGTACCAAAACGGACTGTTCTGCCTGTCACTCTGATAACGTCTGTCTTGTCGACCCTGGTCATAGCCCTGGTCATAACCCCGGTCGTAACCATAGTCGCTGCGGTTTTGCCTTTGATACTGCTCGCGGTCTGCCCTTTGGTTCTGGTCGTAAATGTAGCCGCCCAGGGCACCGGCGCCTGCGCCGATCAATGCTCCCTTGCCGGCGTTTCCGCTCATGGAGCCGATTGCTGCGCCGGTTCCGGCACCCAGCATCGCGCCGGTTCCGGTCCGCGAAGTGGTTGTGCTTCCGCAGGCGCTCAGGGCGAGTGCGGAGGAGAGTGCAACTGCAACTGCAATTGTGATGTGTCTCATCGGACGGTTCCTCGTGCATCGGGCGTCGTGCTGCGCACGACATCCTGCTGACTTAACTTTAGACCATTCGATTACGCAGATTGCAGAGTCGATCAGGAGTCACCGTAGGAAGACTGGCCGCAGGAAACGAGAGGGCAATGTGCGCTCTCCGCGGGGTCTTGCTCATTTTGGATGCCGCGTCGGCTGCGAAGGGCAAACGACTGGGTCGCCGCCGCGCCGCCGCGGCGACCATGCTTGCTCCGGAGGGGTGTCGAGTATACTTGATGGTGCTTTCCACGGACCCCGGGCAATTTGCTTTGCCGCGAACCGGCCGACCGGGCGTCGCGCGCATCCAGCGCGATCGTCTTGGATACCTTCGACGAGATCCATCCCAGATGCAGTCTCCGATCTCCCAACGCTGGTCCTGGTTGATTCCATTCATGTCGTGGCTGCCCGGGGTCGGGCGCACGGAGATCAAGGCGGATGCGCTCGCCGCCATCATCGGGGCGCTGGTCGTGCTGCCGCAGGCCGTCGCCTTCGCGACGATCGCCGGCATGCCGCCCGAATACGGGCTCTATGCCGGGATGGTGCCCGCCATCATCGCGGCACTGTTCGGGTCTTCGCGTCACCTGGTTTCGGGACCGACGACGGCGGCCTCGGTCGTCTTGTTTTCCGCCTTGTCGGTGATGGCGCTGCCGGGATCGCCGGACTATGTGGCCCTTGCACTAACCCTGACCTTTATGGTCGGGCTCATGGAGCTTGCACTCGGTCTCGCGCGCATGGGGACCCTGGTGAACTTCATCTCGCACTCGGTGGTCGTGGGCTTTACCGCAGGCGCGGCGCTCTTGATTGCCGCCAAGCAGCTCAAGCATTTCTTCGGCATCGAGATGGACAGCGGGGGGCACCTGCACGACATCCTGATCCAGTTCGGTCATCATCTGCTCGAGATCAACCCGGCGACCACGCTGGTGGCGGTCTCGACCTTGCTGATCGGTATCCTCTTCAAGCGTTGGCTGCCGAAGATCCCCTACATGATCGCCGCCATGCTCGGCGGCAGTCTGATCGCCGTCGGACTCGATGCCTGGCTCGGCAACGAGGTGACCGGGATCGCGACCGTCGGGGCCTTGCCGACGGGTTTTCCCCCGCTGTCGGCCCCGGATCTGACCTTCGATCACATCAAGGAGCTGGCTCCGACCGCCTTGGCGGTGACCCTGTTTGCGCTTACCGAGGCGGTGTCGATCGGCCGCTCGCTGGCGGCACGCGGGGGCTATCGCATCGACGGCAACCAGGAGTTTATCGGTCAAGGCTTGTCGAACATCGCCGGCTCCTTCTTCTCGGCCTACGTGGCGACCGGTTCCTTCAACCGCAGCGGCGTGAACTATGCCGCCGGTGCACGCACGCCCTTGGCGGCGATCTTCGCGGGCGTGCTGCTGATCGGGATCGTACCCTTGGTCGCGCCCTACGCCAGTTATCTACCGAACGCCGCGATGGCCGGACTGCTCTTTTTGGTCGCTTGGGGGCTGATCGATTTCGAGGAAATCGGGCACATCCTCAAGGCGTCCAAACGCGAGACCTCGGTGTTGGCGGTGACCTTCTTCTCCGCGCTCTTCCTCGAGCTCGAGTTCGCCATCTTCGCCGGTGTTTTGCTCTCGCTGGTGCTCTATCTGGATCGCACCTCCAAGCCGCGCATCGTCAATCTGGCACCGGATCCGCGCCTGCCCAATCGGGCCTTCTCCTGCGAGCCGGACGTCGCGCAATGCCCGCAGCTGAACATCATGCGGATTGACGGCTCGCTTTTCTTCGGCTCGGTCGCGCATGTGGAGAGCGCCTTCGACCGGCTACGCGCGACGCATCCGGGACAGAAGCATCTCGCGATCCTCGCCGACGGCATCAACTTTGTCGATCTGCAGGGCGGCGAGACGTTGGTGCGCGAGGCCAAGCGGCGCCAGGCCGAGGGCGGGGGGCTTTATCTCATCAACGTCAAAGCCGGGCTCTGGGAGGCGCTCGAACGCTGCGGTTGCATCGACGCGACCGGCGGACGCAATGTCTTTCAGGCCAAGAACGCCGCGATTCGCGCGATTTACCAAAAGCTGGACAAATCCGTCTGCGCGACCTGTCCGAAGCCGATCTTCACGGAGTGCGGGTCGGGTCGGTCGAAGCTGCCGGCGACCCCCTGACGGATGTCGAATCCATTGATCCATGTCTTTGTCAGGCGCCGAGCAACTTGTTAGCGTCTGGTCACTGCACCTACCGCGAGACTCAACAGATGGCACGAATCCTTATCCTTGGAGCCGGCATTTCCGGGCACACGGTTGCGCGATATCTCGGCAAATGGCTCGGTCGAGCGCATCCGATCACCGTGGTTTCGCCGAACCCGAAGTGGAACTGGATCCCGTCCAACATCTGGGTCGGCGTCGGCGAGATGACCGAGAAGCAGGTGACCTTTCCGCTTGCGCCCATCTACAAGAAGCTCGGTGTCGACTTTCGTCAGGCGCGGGCCATATCCATTCATCCCGAGGGCGGTGCGGATCGGACATCGCCTTACGTGACCGTCGAGTATACGGACCCGGCCCGCGTCGGGCAGACCGAAACGCTCGAATACGACTATCTGGTCAACGCAACCGGCCCCAAGCTGAACTTCGGCGCGACCCCGGGTCTCGGCCCGGAGGGCGGGCACAGCCTTTCGGTCTGCACCCCGTCGCATGCCTTGGAGGCGAACGCACATCTGCAGGAGATGATCGCCGCCATGAAGGCGGGTGCGACCAAGACCTTCGTCGTCGGTACGGGTCATGGCATGTGCACCTGTCAGGGTGCCGCATTCGAGTACATCTACAACATCGACCACAGCCTGCGCGAGGCCGGCGTCCGCGACAAGGCGAAGCTCGTGTGGATCAGCAACGAATACGAGCTCGGCGACTTCGGTATGGGCGGCGTGCATATCAAACGCGGCGGCTATGTCACGAACGGCAAGGTCTTTGCCGAGTCCATGATGGTCGAGCGCGGAATCGGCTGGGTTACGCGCGCGCATGTGACGAAGGTGGAGCCGGGCAAGATCCACTACGAGTTGCTCGACGGCAGTTTCCACGAGATGGATTTTGATTTCGCCATGCTGATCCCGCCGTTCGCCGGCGTGCCCTTGCAGGCCTTCGACAAGTCCGGCGCCGACATCACGCCGCAGATCTTCGCGCCCAACGGCTTTATGAAGGTGGACGCGGATTATGCTGTCAAGCCTTACGAGGATTGGGGTCCGGAGGATTGGCCGAAGACCTATCAGACCCCCGGCTACAAGAACATCTTCGCCGTCGGGATCGCATTCGCGCCGCCGCATCTCATCAGCAAGCCGATGAAGAGCACCAACGGCACCCCGATCAACCCCACACCGCCGCGCACCGGCATGCCGTCGGCGGCGATCGGCAAGGCCGTGGCGATGAGTATCCGCGACATGATCCAAGGCGCCGCGGGGCCGACCCACACGGCGTCCTTGGCCGAGATCGGCGCGGCCTGTGTCGCCTCGACCGGGTCCGACATCTTCAAAGGGACCGCGGCCACCATGACCGTCTTCCCGGTTGTGCCGGATTACGACACCTATCCCGAATACGGCCGGGATATGGATCTCACCTTCGGCGAGGTCGGATTGGCGGGGCATTGGATGAAATACATCCTGCACCATGTATTCATCTATCAGGCCAAACTGCGACCCGGTTGGTCGCTTCTGCCCGATTGATCCGCCAGTAGACATTCGACAGCCGTCATCCGATATCCGTCATCAGAGATCCGGGAGAAAAGACCATGGGCGCGAAGAATCGAGAACCCTATCAGCAAGCCTATTATCCACCTGTGCCGACACGGTTCACGCGGTATATGCGGACATCACTCCTGTGGCAGCTCATCCGCTTCGTCATCATCAATTTGAAGATTCTGAAGTTGATGATGAAAGCGCATCATGTCCATAAGGCGTAGCGACCGCAGAGCGGTGTCACGAGCACCTGAAGGGTTGGCTTGCCGGTCTCGTGAGCGATGCCTGGCGAACGGCGGACCCTCGCCGCGTGTGATCTATACCGAGCGCTTGGCCAGACCATAGCGCTCGATCTTCGCACTCAGGCCGACCCGCGAGAGACCGAGTTCCGCGGCGGCCTGTGACTTGTTCCAACGGTGGCGCTCGAGCGCCTCGCGCAGGACCCGGGTCTCCAGCGCCTCGATCCGTGCCTTGAGGGTCGGATCAATCGGCTCCGGTGCTTCTGGTTCGTCCGCGTGTGGATCCGCACCCGAGATCCTCGGATCCAGGACCTCGATCCCGAGCTCGTCCGTGTCGGTCATCACCAGCATCCGCTGGATCTCGTTCTGCAGCTCGCGCACATTTCCCGGCCACCGATAGCGTTGGAAGCGGTCGATCACCTCGGCGCTCAGTCCCTTCACGGGTTTGCCGAAGGCCGCCACGGCCGCTTTCAGGTGATGGCGAGCGAGCACCGGGATGTCGGCCGGTCGTTCGCGCAGCGGCGGCAGATGCAGGCGCACCGCGGCGAGCCTGTAATAGAGATCCTCCCGGAACCGGCCCTCGCCGATCTCGGTCTCGAGCGACCGATTGGTGGCCGCCACGACACGCACGTCGACCCGACGCCGCTGGTTGCTCCCGAGCGGACGCACCTCGCCTTCCTGCAGGACGCGCAGCAGCTTGACCTGAAAGGTCCGCGAGACCTCGCCGATCTCGTCGAGGAAGATGGTGCCGCCATCGGCCTGCTCGAAAAGACCGATCCGGTCGTTGACGGCGCCGGTGAAGGCGCCTTTTTTGTGTCCGAACAGCTCGCTTTCGAGGAGTTGATCCGGCATGGCGCCGCAGTTCTCGGCGACAAAGGGCTTGTCGGCGCGGTGGCTGTTGTAGTGCAGCGCGCGGGCGAAAAGCTCCTTGCCGGTGCCGGACTCTCCGGTCAGCAGGACCGGGATGTCGTAGGGGGCAACGCGCTCGACCAGGTCGCAGACCGCGTCGAGCGGCCCTCCGCGGCTGCGCACGATGGCGTCGAGCCGAAAGGTCCGCTTAAGGCGGGCGCGCTGCTCGGCGAGTCGCTGCTCCAAGCTCGCTGCGGTGAGACGGGTTTCGAGCGAGAGCAGGGCATGCTCGCGCTGGAGCCGGTACAGATGACAGGCGTTCCCGACGGTCAGCAGGAGCGTGTCGGGATGCCAGGGCTTGGTGATGTACTGATAGATGCCGGCGCGGTTGATGCCGTCGATGATATCGCCCGGATCCGTGTAGCCCGAGATGATGATGCGCACCACGTCGGGCCAACGCTCGCGGATCCGCGCGAGGAACTCCACCCCGGTCGTCTCGGGCATCCGCTGATCGGTGACGACGACTTGAACCCACTCTTCGGCGAGCAACGCCTCCGCAGCCGCTGCACTGGTTGCCGTCAGCACCTCGAACGACTCGTCGAGCGTCCGGGTCAGGGTTTCGAGGGAGAGCGGCTCGTCGTCGACCAGCAGAACGGTCGGTCGGGTGGCGCTCACGCGGGGGGCTCGGGTGTGGGCATCGTTTCGGCGGCGGATTCGGTCGCGGTCGAGTAGGGACTCTGCACGGATTTGAACCGCAAAGGGGCGGGGCGCGCAAGGTCTGTCGTGTGTCGGGCAGGTCGGGTTCCGCACGCCCGGTACACCACTCGGCTGTGCTGTCGAGGGTGTTGCGCGTCGTCATTCGACATCGACGTCCGCAACCGGTGACCCGGAAAGAGCAGTTGAACCGCAAAGAACGCAAAGGCGTTCAATGCCTTGCTTCAATGATGATGCTCGCCCGGGGGGTGAACGTCCTCGTGTTGCAAATTCTTGTTTTCCTTTGCGTCCTTTGCGCCTTTGCGTTTCCAAATGCCGGATTCAGGCTGACATGCCGCCTGTCGGATGACGCTGCGCTCAACCAACCTACATGGCGGGCAAGAAATGGGACTTGTCGCTGTCGCAACGCGGACAGCACCAGTGGTCCGGGAGGTCGGCGAATGCGGTATCGGGTGGGACCTGCCCGACCGGATCTCCCTCGGCCGGGTCGTAGATGTACCAGCAGATCCGACATTCCATGCGTGAATCGGTGCCCCGTGCGCCGGTATTGACGGGGTCCTCATCCGGCTCGCCGACACACGTACCCGGGTTCAACCCAATGCCTCCAGAATCTCAGCCAGCCGGTCGCGGCTGTCGTCGATGTCTTCCTGTGCGGCCAGAGCGGCGATGGGGACATCCGTGACCTCGAGCGTGCTCAGGATGAGACGATCGTCCGAGTTGAAGTGCTGCACCCACCAGACCTGCCGAATGCCGCCGGCGACGATCCGGCAGCTTCCGTAGCCGCGCGAGAGGATGGTCACATGTCCGCGGCCGAGGCGCTCGTCGAGATAGGCGTGATCCTGCTCGGTCATGGGGAGCAAGGTCAGATTGATGATGTGGGCCGCGGTGCCGGGACGCCATTCGGCGACCTTGGCCTCGATCTCGGCGATCAGCGCCGGGGCGTTCATGACCCCGTCCGGGAGGTCTCCGACGGGTCCGATCGTCTCGGTCGTCCCGAGAAAGGCGCTGTCCCTCACGAAGCTCGGGATCTCGGCCACCTCGATCAGCTCGCGGCCCGCAGAGCCGTCCGAGGCGGGGACGCGCAGCCGCCAGATCCCGGCGAGCCGCGTCTCCTGCGCACGCGTCTCGTCCAGACCCTGTTGAATGACGCTGACCTCGCCCTCGCCGAGGGTCTGGTCGACGAACTGGAGATTGATGATATCGAGCGGGTTCAGGTCCAGGACGTCCGCAGGCTGGCCAACGCAATGCCGTGCCAGGATCGCATGCAGATGCCGCAACTGATCCAGTCCGGCCGCGCAGCCATCGAGTGTCTCCGGCTCGGGTAGCAGAGGGGCTTGGTACGTCGCCATGCCCTTTGGCATCAAGAGATAGTCGGGGCCTTCGTCGACGACCACGCTTAAGGGTGTGCCCGGCATCCGTCGTGTCGTCGTGAGGTCTATCGGTGTCGTCATATTTGTTTGATCTCTATCGATTTGCGGAATCTCTCACGGAGACACGGAGACACGGATGAACAGACATGTGATCGACATCGTCTGGTGCGTTCCCTATCTCTGCCTCTCCGTGCCTCCGTGTCTCCGTGAGAGACAGTCGTGCCGAAGCCGGCGCGCCAACATGATCTACCACGCACCAAAGTCAGGGACGATCTTCAAGGTGGATCGCCGGGCCGGACAGGCCCGCCAGGACGCGCTCGTCGGCGATCCGGCAGGCGACCTCGGGTGCCGGCCGACCGGCTTCGTAGGCGTTCAGATCGAGCGACGGATGGGGCAGATCATGGGTGTCGCTGCTCGAATCGCTGCGCCGCTGCGCCACGACGCCGAACTGTGCCAGGTATTCCAACGCCATCGCGATCGCCGGGGCGATCCGCGCCTTGACCTGCGGGCCCAGGCTGCCGCCGAAGTCATCCAGCTCGACCGGCTGAACGCCGATCAGGAGCAGATGTTCCGGGTAGTCGCCGAGCATGGCCGCGAGCGCGAGCACCTCCTGGAACCCGGTCTGGTGCAGGCTCATCTTCTTGGCACCGAGAAAGCGCGGCACCTCGTCGCCCTCGACCCGCTTCATGGTGCCCGGCGGCAGCCCGTAGTCGACCGCATCGAAGACCACCAGCACATCGGCCGTGCGAACCCGGTCGACCAGATAGATGCCCTGGGTTCCGCCATCCAGCAGTTGGACGTTGGACGGCATGACCCAGTCGCGTTGCATCGCCTCCACCGCCCGCACGCCAAAGCCTTCGTCGGCCCAGAGCAGGTTGCCGATACCCAGGACCAGGACGGCGGCGTCGTTCCCGATGGTTCGATCGCTCATGGCCGGTCATCCTTGAACATCCGCCAGCCGCTGATCATGGTGCTGATCAGGCTCTGGCGCGACATGATGTCCTCGCGAATGGCGGTGTAGACGTGCAGCATCACGAAAACGACGATGACCCACATGCCCCAGTGGTGCCACATGCGCACGTCTTGGCTTTGGCCGACGAAGGGGATGACCCAGCCGAACAGCTGGTCTTGCCAAGTCCCGAGCCCGGTCTGCTCCGAATAGAGCGCAAATCCCGTGACGATCATCACCAGACCGCCGACCGTGATGATGACCACCATGAAGAGGTGAGCCAGCGGATTGTGACCGATATACTTGGCCGGCTCGACCTCCTTGAAGGCATACCAGCGGACCTCGTGAATCAGCTCGTGCCAGAAGCTCGCGCGCCAGAAGGGCAGAGTGAACAATTGGTGAGAATAGCGGTTGCCCACGAAGGCCCAATAGATCCGGAAGAGGAAGGCGATCACGAAGACATAGGCCGCGGCGAAATGCGCGAAGCGGATATAGCCCATCACATAATGATCACTGGCCTCGCCCGGCAAGGTCGGCAGCGGGCTGCCGATCAGATAGCCGCTGATGGCCAGGATCGTGATCGAGAGTGCGTTGATCCAATGCCAGGCCCGCAAGGGCGCCTGATAAACATAGACGGCGGTTCGTCTGACCTCTGGAAGGCTGGTGTTCATGTTGTCGTCCCGAGTGTGAGCGATGAATCCGGGGTGCACAGAGGAAAGCCCCGGGCCTCGTTCGTCATTGCGGCCATCGTGTCACGTGGCGCAGAGCGCCACGGGGCATGCGTGACACCGCGGAGCGGATGTCACGAGTTCCTGACTTCCCGGGGTGGGCGGATCTCGACGTTCCGACGTCGCTTCAGGGCCCGCCTGAGCGGGCGGCCGGCATTCCCACACACGAGCGTGGGCATAAGCGGCCGATCCGAACACCGCCGAGCCTCTTCTCTCTCGAAAATAATCACCTAAAACGCGTCCCCACCAAGTTCGCAAGGGGGCGGCGAGGCTGAGTTCACCTCGACCCCATCAAAGGACGCCAAGACGCGTTTTAGCGGACCTTGACGCGGGTGAGCTCCTCCCCGTCCGGCCCCATGATGTGCGTTGCACAGGCGAGACAGGGATCGAAGCTGTGCAGCGTGCGCAGGATCTCCAAAGGCTCGTCCGCCTTGGCCAGCGGGGTGTTGAGCAGCGACGCCTCGAAGGCCCCGATGTTCCCCGCCGGGTCGCGCGGCGAGCCGTTCCAGGTGGTCGGCACGACCGCCTGGTAGTTCTCGATTTTGCCGTGCTTGATAACGATCCAGTGTCCGAGCGCTCCGCGCGGTGCCTCGGTCGTGCCCACACCGCGTGCCTCCTTCGGCCAGGTCTTGGGATCCCAGTTGTCGACATTCGCCGTCGCCGTATCGCCGGCCTTGATGTTGGCGACCAGCTTGTTCTGGAAATAGCGCATCTTGTGGGCCGCCCAGGAGGCTTCGAGCCCGCGTGCGGCGGTGCGCCCCAGGGTCGAGAAGATTGCCTCGAGCGGCAGTCCGAGATCGGTCAGCAGCTTGTCGACCGGCTCCTTAAACTCAGGGTTGCCCTGGGCGTAGCCGATGACATAGCGCGCCAGCGGACCGACCTCCATCGCGTGACCGCGCCACCGCGGAGCCTTGACCCACGAGTATTTGGCCTGCTCGTCGACCGCCTCGATGCGGGTGCGCGTGCCGACGGCGTTGGGTCCCAGCACGAAGTTGGGCTCGGTTACCCCGTCCCAGGGATGCAGACCGCGCGTCTCGTCCTTGTAGCTGAACCAGGAATGGTCGACGAACTCCTGGATCTCCTCGGGGTTGCGCAGGTCGATCTCGTGGATCTCGTTGAGATTGCCGTTGATGATGGCCCCGCGCGGTAGGAGCAGATTATCGGCCGAGTCGTCGTTCGCATGATCCGGGATGTCGCCGTAGGACATCACCGCCTGACTGCTCAGCCCGCCGCCGTAGGTCCAGTCCTTATAGAAGGAGGCGATCGCGATCAGGTCCGGGATATAGACCTTGTCGATGAACGCGATGGTCTGGTCGATGATGCTGCTGACGAGATTCAGCCGCTCCATGTTGATCGCGCCGACCGCGCCCGTGCCGCCGACATTGATGGCGCAGGGCATCCCGCCGACCAGCCAGTTCGGATGCGGGTTCTTGCCGCCATAAACGGTGTGGATCTTCACGATCTCCTTCTGGAAGTCGAGCGCCTCCAGATAGTGGGTGACCGCCATCAGATTGGCCTCGGGCGGCAGTTTGTAGGCCGGACTGCCCCAGTAGCCGTTCATGAAGGGTCCGAGCTGGCCCGACTCCACGAAGCGCTTGAGCCGATTCTGCACGTCGCGGAAATAGCCCGGCGAGGACTTGGGCCAGTCACTGATGCTTTGCGCGAGCGCGCTCGTCGCTTTTGGATCGGCTCCGAGTGCGGAGACCACGTCCACCCAATCCAGCGCATGCAGATGATAGAAATGCACCAGGTGGTCGTGCGCCTGGAGCGTGAGCTGCATGATGTTGCGGATGGAGTTGGCGTTCTCCGGGATTGCGATCCCGAGCGCATCCTCGACCGCGCGCACCGAGGTCAGGGCGTGGGTGCCGGTGCAGACGCCGCAGATCCGCTCCGTGAAGGCCCAGGC
Source organism: Thiocapsa rosea (assembly GCF_003634315.1). Taxonomy (NCBI): domain Bacteria; kingdom Pseudomonadati; phylum Pseudomonadota; class Gammaproteobacteria; order Chromatiales; family Chromatiaceae; genus Thiocapsa; species Thiocapsa rosea. The sequence continues at coordinate 68,380 of NZ_RBXL01000001.1, read as the reverse complement.
GTCGCGCGGATCGCGGCCGCGCAGGATGACTTCGAGCCCGCGCCACATGGTCCCGGTGCTGACCGCGTTGCGGATCACGTTGTTCTCGTCGAGATTCACCTCGCAGCGCAGGTGTCCCTCGATGCGGGTGACCGGATCGACGACGAGACGTCGTCCGGCGGTATCGAGCTCGAAGCCGTTGGCCGTCGTGACGCTCATGCTTGGTCATCTCCCTTCTTGTCTTGGGCGTGTTTGTAGACGCTGACGGCCGCATGGGCGGCGATGGCCGCACCCACGCCGGTCGCAACCGCGATGCCGGTGCGATCCGCGTTGGCCTCGATGCCGAAGGCGTGGGTATCGGTGACGTGCTGATAGAAGCTGCCCTTGTCCCAGAAGCCGTCCTCGGAGCAGCCGATACAGCCGTGTCCGGACTGGATCGGGAAGGAGACCCCCCCGTTCCAGCGGATCGTCGAGCAGGCGTTGTAGGTGGTCGGACCCTTGCAGCCGACCTTGTAGAGACAGTAGCCGCGGCGCGCGCCCTCGTCGTCCCAGGCTTCGACGAACTGGCCGGCATCGAAGTGCGGCCGGCGATAGCACTTGTCGTGGATGCGCTGTCCGTAGAACATCAGCGGGCGACCCTGGCGGTCGAGCTCCGGTAGACGGTCGAAGGTCAGGATGTAGGTCAGGACCCCGGTCATGACCTCCGCGATCGGTGGACAGCCCGGCACCTTGATGACCGGCTTGTCGCGGATGACCTCATGGACCGGGGTGGCACGTGTCGGATTAGGCCGTGCCGCCTGGACGCAGCCCCAGGAGGCGCAGGAGCCCCAGGAGATGACGGCCTTGCAACTGTCGGCCATCTCCAGAAGCTGCTCGACGAAGGGACGGCCGCCGACAATGCAGCTCATCCCGTCCTGATTGAGCGGCGGGTTGCCCTCGACAGCCAAGATGTAATTCCCGGCGTGCTTGTGGCGAACCTCCTCCAGGATTGCCTCCGCCTGATGCCCGGCCGCCGCCATAATGAGATCGTCGTAATCCAGCGAGATCATCGAGAGGATCACGTCTGACACCAGCGGATGCGCCGAGCGGATGAAGGACTCCGAGCAGCAGGTGCATTCGAGCCCATGCAGCCAGACGACCGGGATCCGCGGCTTGGTCTCCATCGCGTGCGCGATCTTCCCGGCGAAGGCCGGCGCGAGCCCGAGCGCGGTGGCCGTCAGGCTACAGAATTTGAGGAAGCTGCGGCGCGTGATCCCCTGGCGCCGCATGACCTCGTAATAGGTTTCGGTGGTTGGCATCTGTTGGTCGTCCCCGCGGTTCGTCGGCGCCTGGATGGAGCCGGACGGTCGGGGAGCGTAAAAGCAAAAGAGATGCCATGAATAATTTAATAATACATAACAATCGATTATGTGATTTATCTGAAATGTGCTCGGCCCGGAGTGCAAAGACGACTGACAATTCTGGTGGCCGGGCGTAAAGGCGCCTTGCAATCGAGCAGGCACAGCCGAGCGAGGTCACGCCGTCGGACTGCTGCCGGCTTCTGGGCCTTCGCTCGTGTTGCGGACGTTGCCAGGTTTGCCGGATTCGACGTTCGGCGGAACCGGGCGGATGTTCATCGGCTGTCCGGGAGAACGCGTATACTGCACCCATGCTTCGGGGGGTGGCTACGGAACCGCCCGGAATTCACCTTTCCATTCGCCGGAATAAGCTAAATAAATCATGGTTGAATCCGACGACGTCGTCGCGCAGACCAAGAAATGGATATCCGAGATCGTGATCGGATGTCGGTTGTGTCCCTTTGCGGCACGAGAGTTCAATCGCGGTACCATACATTATCAGGTGGAGGACGCCTCCGATCCGGAATCCTGTTTGCATGCGTTTCTTTCGGAATGCCGCCGTCTCGATATGACTCCGTCAATTGAGACAACGCTGCTCATCCTGCCTGCAGCATCTCCGGGTTTCGATGATTTTTTGGACTTGGTCGAAATGGCGGAAGATCTTCTGGAAGCAGAAGGCTATGAAGGTCAGTATCAGGTTGCCGGCTTCCATCCCGATTACCGATTTGCCGATGCGCCCAAAGCTGATCCTGCAAACTATACGAACAGGTCGCTCTATCCGATGTTGCACCTGCTTCGCGAAGAGGGCATCGAACATGTGCTGGAGCGATATCCTGATGCGGACGCTATCCCTGAAAGAAACATCGCATTTGCCCGCGAGAAGGGACTTGACCATATGAAAGCGCTGAGGGATGCCTGTTTTTAAACCGCGCCCGTCACGGTATGCGATGTTTTTGGTTGGGATCAGTTTCGGCAGACGTAACGAGTGTTGGAGTCGGCGCGGTTTAAGAGATTAAAGAATATTAAATTTAAACCGCGTCTCACCGAGATCGAGGGCATCTCCAAAGCCAAATGCAAAATGAAAATGACGCATCTCGCTCTGGATGCGGTTTAGTTCGTTCTCGGCATGACCCGACGGGAGAACAGAATGAAAAATAGCGAGCAAGACAGCCTTCGCCAAGCGGTACGCGATCGCTACGGCGCGACGGCACGAGCGGCGACGGCGGGCGAGGGAGCGGATTGCTGCGCCCCGTCTTCCTCGGGCGGTTGTTGCGCGCCTGTGCCGATCCAATCGACCCTGCTCGGGTACAGCGCCGCGGAGGCCGCCGCCGTACCCGAGGGTGCCAATCTCGGCTTGGGTTGCGGCAATCCCCAAGCGATCGCGGCGCTGAAGCCGGGCGAGACGGTGCTGGACCTGGGCAGTGGTGCCGGATTCGATTGTTTCCTCGCCTCCACACACGTCGGCGAGACCGGTCGCGTCATCGGCGTCGACATGACGCCGGAGATGCTGACCAAGGCGCGCCTCAACGCGCAGGTGCACGCCGAGGCGGTGGGGCACCGCAACGTCGAGTTTCGACTCGGCGAGATCGAGAACCTGCCGCTGGCGGATGGCGCGGTCGACGTCATCATCTCGAACTGCGTGATCAACCTGTCTCCGGACAAGGCCCGTGTCTTCGCCGAGGCATTTCGGGTGCTGAAGCCGGGCGGGCGATTGGCCATCTCGGACATCGTCGCGACCGCGGACCTTCCGGACGATCTCAGGTCTGATCTGTCGCTCTACACGGGCTGCATGGCCGGGGCGGCCCGGATCGATGCGCTCGAGCAGATGCTGCAGGGGGCGGGATTCGAACAGGTGCGCGTGTCGCCCAAGGACGAGAGCAGGGAATTCATCCGGGACTGGGCCCCGGGAACGCCGGTCACGGACTATTTGGTCTCTGCGAGTATCGAGGCGATCAAGCCGGGCTAAACCGCGTCCGGAGCGCCATGCGTCGTTTTCATTGTGCGTTTGGCTTCGGAGATATCCTCGATCCCAGCGAGACGCGGTTTAGAATTTAAGAGTTTTTAATACTTTAAACCGCGCCAGCTCCGACAGTCGTCGGAGCCGGCGCAGCCAAGCCACTCCGACAAATGACGCTTACCACACCGGGCGCGGTTTAGTTGCAATCTGCGCGGGCGCCGCGGGTTCGCGTCGCCCCTTCAAAGGAGCTTGACCAAGGCCGCAAGTGCGGCAACCTGGCCCAGCATCAGCGGAACGATCCACTTCAGCAGATCGACCTTGGTGCGCTCGATGGCGGCATGGACATTGGCGATGTCCTTCTGAACCTCGCCCCGTAGCTTGGCGATCTCCTTATGCATGTCCGCGCGCAGCTCGGCGATGTCTTTCTTGAGATCGCTTCTGATCTGCTCGATCTCCTTTTGGAGACGCAGCTCGGATTCGCGGACATCCGACCGAAGGGCGACATCGCCGGCGCGCGGCCACTGTTGCTCCAAGGCATCGATGGTATCGACGATGAGCCGAAAGCGGGTTGTATCGTCCGGCGCCTCGGTCAGGCTTTCATAGAGTCTTAGGGCGAGTCCCATGCGGTGCTCCCGATGTCGGGTGACCCGGTCGGCGTCATCTTGACGCGTCGGCCGGACAAGCCGTTGCTCAGCTGCCGTCTCGTGCGGAGGCGCTTGCCGCGGGGCGGAGATTCTCGACGATGTCGAGGTTCTCGAGTTCCGCCGCGCGCTTCTCCGAATAGCCCAAGGCACGATAGTTCAGGATCCCGTTCGGGGCATGGCATTCGACGCAGTCGCGGCCCGCGGGTTGAATGCCGTGATTGACCATCAGCGACCCCATCTGACGCATCCACTTGGGCTCGACGTTCTTAAGCTCCCCGTCGACCAGCGGATAATCGGTCTTCCATCCACCGCTGACACCGAAATAGGCCATGAACTCGTCCATCATATAGCGCTTGAACGGCTCCTGATACATGCGCCGTACGATGGGGTCGCGGATCGCCTGTTTGACGGAGGCGGCCGTGTCTCCCGTCTCGTAGTAGGTCGCGTAATCGAACGGCAGGATCATGGCGCCGAACGGACCTTGATTCCCCATGTCTTCGTACATCATGGCGTTGAAGAGCTTGAAGGGATAGATGCGGCTTTCCCCGTCGTTCATGTGCGCACGCAGGTTTTGATCCAGCATCCGGCGCCGCTCCTCCAATTGCTCGGGCGTGAGCTGGGAAAGCGGGTCGGTCGCGGCCTCGACGTAGGCATCCACGTCGATGTCGGGGTAGGTCTTTTTCAGCTCGATCGCCTTCTCGCGCACGGCGGCGACGATCTCCGGATCATCGATGCGGGCCAGTTGCTGCATCAGCGGGTCGTATTCGGTCGAGCCGTTCGGATTGTTGCCCAAGGCGTTTGCCAGGAAGGTTCCGTTGCCGTTGAACCAGAGGAAGGTGAACCCCTTGTTGACCTCGCCGGAGCGATAGATGTCGGTGGGTGTGAAAATGCCTTCCTCCGCATCCCAGGTCGGGTGAACCCAATCGCGGAGCACGACGTTGTTGTCCTGAAGCTCCCTAATATGACAAGTCTCGCAGGCGATCCGATCGAGATGCCCGTTGAGCAACGCCTTGTGCTCGGAGCGGTTGTGCGGTGCGATGCTGTGACAGGTCACGCACGAGACCTCGACATCCGGCAGATCGTTGGCGACGAGATCGACACCCATCCGACCGCGCGGAATCTTGTGGCCTTCCGGGACATGACAATCGGTGCATTGCAGACCCGCCGCGGCATGGACGTCGTCCTGCGGGCTGAAAGGATTGCCGCGCTTGGCGCCGGTATGGAGGAGGCGCTGGTGCTTCTCCCCGAGCGCCTTTGCTGCGTCGTTGTGCAGATAGGCATCCCCGCCCATGTTGTGCTGATGGCAGTTGAGGCAGTTCTTGGTCGTCGAGCGCCCTACGGTGAGGGCGGCGCGCATCGTGCGATCCTGATTCCAGCGCAGCCCGACACGATCTTCGATCACGTACCGCTGATTCATATCGTATTCGGCGGAATGACAGATCAGACAGTCGATGCCCTGTTTGGCGACAGCGGGCACATCACCGATCGGCATCATCTTTTCGGTCGCCGGGTGATAGTTGCCGCCAATATGGCATTGGCCGCAGCCTTCGCTGCGTAACGCGACCTCGCCATGCGTCGATTCAGGTCGACTCTCCACCAGCGCTGCCCAGCCGGTCCAGGAAAAGCTGCCGGGGATGCCGCAGGCCCGGTTGATCTTGCCGACCGGGATCGGACGGCTGCCCTCGGCGTTCACTTGGCGTCCGTCGTAGCCGTAGGTCGAGAAGCCGCCTCCGGCATCGCTCTGGAACTTGAAATGCACCGAGTTGACGATGTCGTCGAGCGTGTCGACCTCGGAGGTACGCCCGTCGTGATGCCGGACTTGGATGGTGGCGTGACACTGCAGGCAGGTCTTGGGGCCTTCGTACTGCAGGATCTTCGCATCACGAAAATATTTGATATGCGTCGGCTCGTGCTTGCGCATGAAGGACTGCGTGTTCATGAGCATTTCGACCTTGACCCGACGGGCGAAGGCATTCTCGTCGGGTCCGACGATCGCCTCGGCGGCCGTGCGGCGCGCACTCAGCGAGAGCTCGGTCGCCATCGCCTCGAGCTCCTGCTCCGTGATCGGCCGACTGTTGGCATAGGTCAAAGGCGCGTTTGATTTCCCCACGTAAGCGTCGAAAGCGATCGGATAGACCACCTTGTAGAGGACGAAGAGGACGAGCAGCCCCACCGCGAACGTGATGAGAAGCCGACGTGCGTTCTTGGGTGTCAGCAGGGTTTTGGCGAATGCGTTCATGGCGTCTCACGCGGGGCCGGAGCCGGGGTCGAAGTCTCGGTACGGGGCGGGTCGGATTCGCGATGCCAACCGGTGATCATGGCGCGGAGATTCGAAAAGACCGTATCGCCGGTGGTGATGATATACATGTGCACCAAAAGGAAGAGGGCCAGAAGATAGCTGACGACGACATGGGTCATGGCGACGACCCAAACGCTGCCGAGGCCGAAGAGGGTCTCCGGCAGATAGACCGAATAGAGAAAGGCCCATCCGCTGAGGATGAGGATCGGCATCAGGCCGTACATGACGCCGAGGTAGCTCAGTTGTTGAAGTGTGTTGAACTTCATGGCCTCGGTGACATGGAACGGATGCGGCTCGAGCCGAAAGATTCCGACCATGTAGTAGCGTGTTTGGGCGGTCAAATCTCCGATGAGTGTACGAAATCGGATGCGATAGTGGCGCGCATTCGCGCTCTTGGCATTGACGACGACGAAGCCGATCCAAGCGATGGTCAGCAAGATCCCGGCGGTATTGTGCACGACCCGCGCGGTGGCAAAGGGCATCAACCAATCGGCGCCGGCGTAATGCATGCTGACCCCGGAGGCGATCAGGGTCAGGAACAAGAGCGCGTTGATCCAGTGCCAGAGCCGCAGCCAGACCGGATAGAGATACAGCGATGTCATCATGCCCTCCTGTTCGCCCGGCGGGCGAGATAGCGACCGACGCCATGCGCGGCCAGCAGCAGGACCATCAGTCCCATAATGATCAAGCTGAGTCGGTCCAGCGCCGGGCTCTTGCTCATGCCGACGACATAGGCCTCGTTGAAGATGGCCTTGGCGAGCAAGCCGCTGCGGGCGATATCTTCCTCGGAGCGGAACTGATAGAGACGTGCGAGGAGCTGCGCGTCGGCGGAGTGACAGCTCACGCAATTCTTCTCGCTTTCCTCGGCCGGAAGAATCTCGTGGTTCGCGAAGAGTGCGACGGGTGTGTGACAGTCGACACACCGCACCGAGCCCCAGTGGGCGTCGCGATTCGGCAGCCAGTCATGGCTCGTGCTGAAGGGTGCGACCAACTCCTCATGGCAAGACACGCACACCGCGTTGTGGTTCCGCACGATCTGAACGAGCGGCTCTCCGACCGCGGCCGGGCGGAAGCGATGCGGGTCGTGACAGGAGTGGCAACTAAAGTCAGCGGCCTCCTGCGAGTCCGAGATCGCGTGGACGCTGCGCTTGAACTCGGCATCGATGTCGACCCAACCCCGGCTCAGATTGTTGTCTTCGTCCTCGTGACAGCCGATACAGTCCAGATCCCCCGGAGCCGGTCGGTCCGGATGCGGATAGCGCCGATAGCTGCGGCGATGACAGTCGATGCAGGCCAGCTCGCCGTGGACCGAGTGCGCGAGCCCCTCGCGATCGATCGACAGATCGACGATGTCGCCGTTTTCAGGGTTACGGTAGGCGAGGGTGGGCATGGCATGGCAGCGCAGGCAGGTGTGTCGATCCGCCGCGGCGTCGGCGAGCTGCCTGTCGACGGCGTCGCCGACCGGCTCGGTGATCGCCGCGGCGGCCTGCTCGGCGCTTGCCCCGAACGCGAAGAGACAGAGCCAGAGCGCAAGAGACCAGCCGAAGCGGACGACGCGGGCCGGCGTCGATCCGGGTCCACCTGTCGGGGTCCGGCGCGGGTCATCGGAGTGAAATTGGGCTCCCTGTCGGGCCGCCCGGTCGCGTGAGGCATTCATGTCGCATCCTGATTGCCGTGATGTTTCGGCCTTCGGATGTCGTTGGTGTCCTCGACACAACAGAGGCCGGCCATGGGGAGAGACGTCGGGAAATCGCCGCTATCGAGGACGATCTTACGCGCGCTCATCACCGGGTTCCAGCATCCACGCCGAGCATCGGCCTGTGTCGGAGCAGGACCGCCGCCGAATCCGCGAGGCGCCGCGCGCAGGAATCCGGCCGAGCGGGTGGCGAGCGCTCGACGATGCGCCGTGATCGTCCCGAATGTATTCTCTTCCGTAGCACAGCCGTTCAGCGCACCCTTCAACGATCACGATGAGGAGCCCGGCATGACCACCAGGCACGACGGGGAGACCCGTACGCAAAATCGTCATCTCCTGGATTGGGTGACGGAGTTGGCCGAGCTGTGCCGACCCGATCGCGTTTATTGGTGCGACGGTTCTCAAGAGGAGTACGACCGACTCTGCGCCGAAATGGTTCATGCCGGTGCCTTCGTCCGGCTCAATGCGGAGAAGCATCCCAACTGCTTCCTCGCACGCTCTCATCCGAGCGACGTGGCGCGGGTCGAGGACAGAACCTTCATCTGCTCGCTGCGCGAGGAAGATGCGGGTCCGACCAACAACTGGCTCGAGCCGCGCAAGGCGAAGGCCCTGCTCAAGGGTCTGTTCAAGGACTGCATGTGCGGGCGCACGCTCTACGTCATCCCCTTCAGCATGGGCCCGATCGGCTCGCCGATCGCGCATATCGGTGTACAGATCACCGACTCGCCCTATGTCGTGGTGAATCAGCGGATCATGACCCGGATGGGGCAGCGCGTGCTGGATACCCTGGGCGAACACGGGGATTTCGTCCCCTGCGTGCATTCGGTCGGCGCGCCCCTGCAACCCGGCGAGCAAGACGTGCCCTGGCCCTGTGCGAACAACATCGAGGACAAATACATCGCCCATTTCCCCGAGACCCGCGAGATCTGGTCGTTCGGCAGCGGTTACGGCGGCAACGCCCTGCTCGGCAAGAAGTGCTTCGCGCTGCGCATCGCCTCGGTGATGGCGCGCGACGAGGGTTGGCTGGCGGAGCATATGCTGGTGATGGGCGTGGAGTCGCCCGAGCACGAGAAGCGCTATGTCGCCGCCGCCTTCCCGAGCGCCTGCGGTAAGACCAACTTCGCCATGCTGATTCCGCCCAAGGGCTTCGAGGGCTGGACGATCACCACGGTCGGCGACGACATCGCCTGGATCAAGCCCAATCCCGCCGACGGGCGCTTCTACGCGATCAATCCCGAATACGGCCTGTTCGGTGTGGCACCCGGCACGAACGACGACTCCAATCCCAACGCCATGGCGGCGCTGCGCGCCAATGCCATCTTCACCAACTGCGCACTCACCGACGACGGCGCCGTCTGGTGGGAGGGCATGACCAGGGAGCCACCCGATCATCTGATCGATTGGAAGGGCGAGGACTGGACGCCGGGTTGCGGTCGGCCTGCGGCCCATCCGAACGCGCGCTTCACCGCGCCCGCATCGGCCTGTCCCTCGATCGATCCGGAATGGGAGAACCCCAAGGGCGTGCCCATCAGTGCCTTCCTGTTCGGCGGGCGGGTCAGTCGGCATTTCCCGCTGGCGTTCCAGAGTTACAACTGGGAGCACGGGGTCTATCTGGCCGCCACCATGGGTTCGGAGGCCACCGCCGCGGCGATCGGGCAGGCGGCCGTGCGGCGCGACCCCATGGCCATGCTGCCCTTCTGCGGCTACAACATGGCCGATTATTGGCGGCATTGGCTGCGGATCGGCCGGCGCTGCGTCTCCACCCCGCCGCGGATCTTCCGCGTCAATTGGTTCCGCAAGGACGAACATGGGCGTTTCGTCTGGCCCGGTTTCGGCGAGAACATGCGGGTGCTCGAGTGGATCGTCAAACGCTGCAGCGACAGCGGCTCGGCCGTGGAGAGCCCGATCGGCTGGATCCCGGACTACGATGCCTTCAACTGGGACGGGCTGGATTTCGATCGCGAGCGTTTCTACTCGATCATGAACATCGAGCGCGAGGCGGCGCGACTGGAGACCCATGATCAGGAGGAGCTCTTCACGCGCTTCGGCGATCACATGCCGCGCGAGTTGGAAAGCGAGCGCGAGCTTCAGCTGGCCCGGCTCTTTCACTCGCCGGCGCTCTGGGATCTGTCCAGCACCAAGAGGATCTGATCGGGTGCCGAACCGATCCTTCGCGGCCGGTCCGTCGAGACTGCTTGCGTCCCTGTCGTCATTGCGGCTTAAGCGATCGGTCATGGACGCAAACGCCGCAAGCCTGCCGGATGGGGCCGTCCGTGTCGTTGCGGCCTTACCGGCCTATCAGGTCGCGCTCTGGCCCGACGGCTGGGTGCTGGGCGGGGACGGCGAGGTGTCTGTGCGCGATACGCATGCGATGGCCGAGGCGCGGCGCTGGTATGCGCTTGCCGATCGTTCGTCAGGGGCGTCATGCATGGATCGGACGATGCGCCTCTATGGCACCTTTGTTCCTCGCCCGGTCGTCGCGCTGGCCGGTCAGCGCTTTCCATCCGAGTCCGTGGCCTCGGTGGCCTTGCAGCTTGTGGCGGGGGATTGGATCACGCAACGGCGGCAGCAGCTCCTCGCGGCGCCCGACGAAGCGATTCGCTTGAGGCGGCTCGGCTGGACCGGCTCGCGTTACGTCGCCGACCCGGGCATCGAGACGATGACGGCCTGTGTTGGTAAGGTCATGGATGACTGCCTGAGGGAAGAGTGCATTCCGGCGGCAGGTTACGACCTGAAGGTGCGCGCGGACGATGGCTTCGGGATTCGTGGCTATCGCTGTCTGATCACCGTGGGTTTGGACGACTCTGCGTGCGCGCGATTTCGCGAGGTCGTTCAAACGGCCTTGGTGCCCTGGAACCGAGCCGTTGTACGCGACGGGGCGGCCCATCCGCTGGTCAAGGTCGAGGTGCGGTCTCGTAGGTGACCGACCTATTCGTCATGCGGCCGGGGACTTCTGTCCGGTGGACGAGCGAACGCGAAGTCCACCGAACCCTGCTCCGGCGCTGGTGGACTGCGCTGCGCTTGTCCACCCTACGGCGCTTGTCCACTCGATGACCTGATGTTCTGAACCGCGTCCCTACAACCGCGCCGGAAGTGACCGAAGGCATGTTGACCCCGGCACCCGCAAGCACGCGCGGGGACGCGGTTCAGCCTCAGAGCGTCTTCGCTTGCTCCGCCAGATAGATCCAGGTATCGATGACGGTATCCGGATTGAGCGAGATGCTGGTGATCCCCTGCTTGAGCAGCCAGTCGGCGAAATCCTTGTGGTCCGACGGGCCCTGCCCGCAAATGCCGACATACTTGCCTTGGGCGCGGCAGGCGGCGATCGACATCGAGAGCATCTTCTTCACGGCGGGATCGCGCTCGTCGAAGCTCTCGGCGACCAGGCTCGAGTCGCGGTCCAGTCCCAGCGTGAGCTGGGTCATGTCGTTGGAGCCGATGGAGAAGCCGTCGAAGTATTCCAAGAACTCCTCGGCCAGCACGGCGTTGGAGGGCAGCTCGCACATCATGATGAGCCGCAGCCCATTCTTGCCGCGCTCCAGTCCCTGCTCGGCGAGCGCCTCGACGACCGCCTTGGCCTGTTTGAGGGTCCGCACGAAGGGGATCATGATCTCGACATTGGTCAGGCCCATGTCGTTGCGCACGCGCTTGAGCGCCTCGCATTCGAGCTCGAAGCATGCCTTGAAGTCCGGTGCCACGTAGCGCCCGGCGCCGCGGAAGCCGATCATGGGGTTTTCTTCTTCCGGCTCGTAGCGCTTGCCGCCGATCAGATTGGCATACTCGTTGGACTTAAAATCCGACATGCGCACGATGACCGTGTTGGGCGCGAAGGCGGCGGCCAGGGTCGAGATGCCCTCGGCGAGCTTGGCGATGTAGAACTCGCGTGGGCTCGTGTAGGCGGCGATGCGCGGCATGATCTGCGCCTTCAGATCCGCCGGGAGCTGGTCGAATTCGAGCAGCGCCTTCGGGTGGATCCCGATCATGTTGTTGATGATGAATTCCAGACGCGCCAGACCGATACCGGCGTTCGGTGTCGCCGCGAAGGCGAAGGCGCGGTCCGGGTTACCGACGTTCATCATGATCTTCACCGGGATCTCGGGCATGGCCGAGAGTTCGACGGTCTTGTAGTCGAACGCCAGCTTGCCGTCGTAGATGAGACCCGTGTCGCCCTCGGCGCAACTCACGGTGACGAGCTGGCCGTCCTTCACCACATCGGTCGCATTGTTGCAGCCCACCACCGCGGGCACGCCCAGCTCGCGGGCGATGATGGCGGCGTGACAGGTGCGGCCCCCGCGGTTGGTGACGATGGCCGCCGCGCGCTTCATCACCGGTTCCCAATCCGGATCCGTCATGTCGGTGATGAGGACGTCGCCGGCCTCGACACGGTGCATGTCGGCGATGCTCGAGACGATCTTGGCCGCGCCGGCGCCGATGCGGCTGCCGATGCTGCGCCCGGTGGTGAGCACCGGACCCTTCTCGCGCAGCACATAGCGCTCGATCACGTTGCCCGAGCGGCTCTGCACGGTCTCGGGACGCGCCTGGACGACATAGAGCTTGCCGTCGTTGCCGTCCTTCGCCCATTCGATGTCCATCGGACGGCCGTAGTGCTGCTCGATCAGCACAGCCTGGCGTGCGAGCTGCTCGATCTCGGCATCCGTGATGCTGAACAGCAGGCGATCGGCCTCCGGGACGTCCTCGGTGCGCACCGGGCTCTTGGTGCCCGCGGTACCGTCGTAGACCATGCGGATCGCCTTGTCGCCCACGCTGCGGCGCAGGATGGCGGGACGGCCGGCGGCGAGCGTCGGCTTATGGACATAGAACTCGTCCGGGTTGACTGCGCCCTGCACGACCATCTCGCCGAGCCCGTAGCTCGAGGTGATGAAGACGGCGTCGCGAAAGCCTGATTCGGTATCCAGGGTAAACATGACGCCGGATGCGGCGAGATCGCTGCGCACCATGCGCTGGATGCCGGCCGAGAGGGCGACATTGCGGTGCTCGAAGCCCTGGTGCACGCGGTATGAGATGGCCCGGTCGTTGAATAGGGAGGCGAAGACCTCCTTGATCCGGTGCTTGATATTGTCCAGACCCTCGACGTTGAGGAAGGTCTCTTGCTGGCCGGCGAAGGAGGCGTCGGGCAGATCCTCGGCAGTGGCCGAGGAGCGCACGGCCCAGGAGACCGCAGCCGTGCCGGCCTCGGCGGTCAGGCGGGCGAAGGCATCGTCGATCGCCGCGTCCAGTGCCGCCGGGAAGGGCTGCTCCATGACCCAGCCGCGGATGCGCGGACCGGCTTGGGAGAGCGCCGTGACATCGTCGACGTCCAGTGCGTCGAGAACCGCTTGGATGCGCTCGTCCAGTCCGTCTTTGGCGAGAAACTCACGGTAGGCGTCGGCGGTCGTCGCGAATCCGCCCGGCACCTGAACACCCACGTCGGTGAGGTTCTGGATCATCTCGCCGAGCGACGCGTTCTTGCCGCCGACGACGGGGACGTCGTCCATTCCGAGCTCGCTCAGCCAGCGGACATAGTCGGTCATCTTGATCGTTCTCCAATTGCGGGGGATGTCGGGCGGGACCGATCGGAGCCGGGCGGAACCGATCGGAGGCGATCGGAGGCGGGCGGAACCGGGGCGGTGCCGTTGTGCCGCAGGTGCGCGACGGTCGGGTCGGGCGACGCATCGAATCGGATAGCGCACTGATGCCCGCAAAGATCTCCGTAAGCGCTCCGACGTAACGCGGCAATATAACCTACTTCGAAAATGGTCGCCTTCGGTCTAAGTCAATCTTGAGTATTGTTTTCCGCGTGTTGCTCGTCATCTCCGCCGGTAGGGTGGACGCGCGAGCGCAAAGTCCACCGAGCCGAAGCCGCTCGGGCTCGAAACGGTGCAGGCTCAGTCGCCGCTGCGTGGTCGGTAGCTGTCCGGGATCAGGATGGTCGGGGTACGCTGGGTCGCGTCCTTGTCCGGATAATCCAGGGTGTAATGCAGCCCGCGGCTCTCGCGCCGGCGCAGCGCCGATTGGATGATCAGGTCCGCCACCTCGAGCAGGTTGCGCAGCTCGATCAGGTCGTTGCTGATTCGGAATTTGCTGTAGTACTCGATGACCTCCTGTTGGAGTAGATCTGCACGGCGTTTGGCGCGGCGCAGGCGCTTGTTGGTGCGCACGATGCCGACATAGTCCCACATGAAACGACGCAGCTCGTCCCAGTTGTGTGTCACCACCACTTCTTCGTCCGGCTCGGTCACTCGGCTCTCGTCCCAGGGCATCACCTCGGGCGGGTGCGGAATCTCGTTCGTCAGGCTTGCGATGTCTTTCGCCGCGAGCTCGGAGTACACCAGGCACTCGAGAAGGGAGTTGCTCGCCATCCGGTTCGCTCCGTGCAGACCCGTGTACGCGGTCTCGCCGCTTGCGTAGAGGCCGGGCAGATCGGTGCGGGCTCGGTCATCCACCATCACGCCGCCGCACGTGTAATGTGCCGCCGGGACCACCGGGATGGGATCCGTGGTGATGTCGATTCCGAGCTCCAGGCAGCGCTGGTAAATGGTCGGGAAATGCTCGATGACGAAGTCGGCCGGCCGGTGCGAGATGTCGAGATAAACGCAAGCGGTACCGAGGCGCTTCATCTCGTGGTCGATGGCGCGGGCCACGATGTCGCGCGGGGCGAGCTCGGCACGTGGATCGAACCGAGGCATGAAGCGCTCGCCGTCGGGCAGCAACAGACGCGCACCTTCTCCGCGCAACGCCTCCGTAATCAGGTAGGATCGCGCCTCCGGGTGATAGAGGCAGGTCGGGTGAAATTGCATGAACTCCATGTTCGCCACCCGACACCCGGCCCGCCACGCCATCGCGATGCCGTCGCCGGTGGAGACGTCCGGGTTGCTGGTGTAGAGATAGACCTTGTTGGCACCCCCGGTCGCCAAGACGACAAAACGTGCAAGGTAGACTTCGACCTGTCCCGTGCCCAAATCCAAGATGTAGGCACCGAGGCAGCGATGGTCTTTCTTGCCGGGGCGATGCTTGGAGGTAATGAGGTCGACGGCGATGTGCTGCTCGAACAGGGTCACGTTCGGCTTGCCGCGCACCTGTGCTTCGAGCGTCGTTGCCACGGCGCGGCCGGTTGCGTCGGCGGCGTGGATGACTCTGCGATGGGTGTGACCGCCTTCGCGGGTGAGGTGATAACCGCCTGTCGATGCGCTCGCCTCGTCGCGTGTAAACTCCACGCCTTGATCGAGCAGCCAGCGGATGTTGTCCGGTCCGCGCTCCACGATGTGCTTGACCACGCGACGGTCACAGAGCCCGGCGCCGGCCTTCAGGGTGTCTTGGACGTGGGATTCGATCGAGTCCGTCGCATCCAGCACGGCCGAGATGCCGCCTTGCGCATAGAGTGTGCTGCCTTCCCTGAGCTCGCGCTTGGAGATCACGGCGACCGAAAGGTCTTCGTGCAGGCGCAGCGCGAGGCTTAATCCGGCGGCGCCGCTGCCGAGGATCAGGACGTCGTAGCGATGAGGCGTGGCTGGCATGTTGGGAACCTTCGTTTGGGGCGCACGGGCGTTGGGGGCGGGCGGGTTGAGGTTCGATCCCTTCGCGATGCTCTCGACCGCGTTCTCTGCGGTTGAGTTGGGCGATCGGGGCGGTTCGCCGTAAACTCACCCATTTCATGGGCGGGATCAAGGTTTGTCGCTTTATTTAGGGGGCCTCGGCCGCACGTGAGGGGGCTCACGAACTTCCGAATCGGGGAATTGTCCATGCCAACGGAATTGCTGGTCAGCAGCGCCAGGGCTTGCGTCCATGTCTGAGCGCACCGCCGATCAGGTGCTCGTTGCGCGCGCCCAGAACGGCGACAAGCGCGCGTTCGACCTCCTGGTGTTGAAGTATCAGCAAAAGGTGGCGAATCTGATCTCCCGCTATATTCGTGATCCGAGCGAGGTGATGGACGTCAGCCAGGATGCCTTTTTGAAGGCTTACCGCGCGCTTCCGGCATTTCGTGGCGAGAGTGCGTTTTACACATGGCTCTATCGCATCGCAGTGAACACGGTGAAGAACCACCTGGTGGCTCAGGGACGCCGTCCTCCGGGGGACGATGTCGAGGCCGAGGTCGCCGAGCAGATGGATATGGGCGTTCGCCTTCGCGATTCGGGCACCCCCGAGCGTCTTGCCCTGACCGACGAGATCGCGCAGACCGTGCAGCGTGCGCTCGACGACCTCCCTGAGGATCTGCGCACGGCGATTGTCTTGCGCGAACTCGAGGGCATGAGCTACGAGGAGATCGCGACCGCGATGGCCTGCCCGATCGGCACCGTGCGCTCGCGAATCTTCCGTGCCCGCGATGCAATCGACAAGCGGTTGAGGCCGCTCCTCGAACCATGACGGCTCTTAGGCGTCAAAACGGCAGCGAGCGGTCTGCGTCATGGGAAGCAGGATCCGTTCGGCGGCTTCATCGACCGACCGCGGCGCTTGAGTTGTTCCCGCGGTGCCGGCCATCCAACACACGAATTCTCAGCCCAGGCATGCAGCAATGAGCGACGAGCTACGACAACGCATTTCCGAGCTTCAGGACGGCGTGCTCGATTCCGCCGGTACCGCGCGCCTCGTCGATGCGATGGTGCACGACCCCGACCTGCGGGGTACGTGGGAGCGCTTTCACGCCATCGGTTCGGCGATTCGCGGCGAGTCCGTCCAAGGATCCTATCGCGGGGTTGCCGATGCGGTTCGCGAGCGGATCGCCCATGAGCCCGTCATCCTTGCTCCACGCCTCCAGGAGCCCGGTCGGCGCAGAGCCAGGCGCCCGATCGCCGGGATTGCGCTGGCTGCAGCGGCCGCCTTTCTTGCGGTATTCGTGGTTCCCAGTCTCTTCGACGGCGTCGGCTCGCTGCCGAATGTTCCCGCTACGGCGCCGACCTTTGCTGCGCAGCCGGCTGCCGTTGCGATCCCCGCGAAGCGTTGGGATCTGGACCATCCCGAGCTGGCCAACAAACTGGATCTCTACCTCGTGACCCATCAAGAGACCGCCCCGACGACCGGGGCCAAGGGCATGCTGCCTTATGCGACCTTCGTTGGCTATGAAGCGGGCCGTTAATCCCTGTTGTCCGGCCCGGCTGGGCCTGTTCCTCGTACTCTCGCTGTTGGCCCAGGCAAGCCTTGCCGATGAGGTGACCCAACGCGCGAGCGACCTTCTTCAGCGCATGTCAGAGGCACTGAGGTCGCTCAATTACGAGGGTACACTGGTTTATTCCCACGACAATCGTCTCGAGGCGCTGCACCTGGTGCATCGCTACGAGAAGGGACAGGTCCAGGAGCGGTTACTCTCCCTGAGCGGTCCGGTCAAGGCCGTGACGCGCGAGCGCGATCGGGTGATGTGTGTGCTGCCCGACGGACATCCGATTTCCGTTAAACGGCCGTCCGGAGCCGGCGGGCTTTTGAACACCGACGGCATCGCCCCGGAGCAGCTCGGCGATCATTATCGCATCGAGATCCAAGGGGTCGCGCGGGTTGCCGGGCGCGACACGGAGGTGGTCGGGATCATCCCACGCGATGACCTGAGGTACGGGTACCGCTTCTATCTCGATCAAGAGACCTTCCTTCCGCTGAAGTCCGATCTGATCGACAGCAATGGCTCTTCGCTGGAGCAGCTGATGTTCACCGCCATTACGATCGATACCGATGCTCCGGCCGTGCCTGCAAGTCTTGATGCGGCCGCCGGGCTGCGCGGCGCCCCGGCAGCCCGGGAGGAGGGCCGCTGGCGTTTCGACGAGCGCCCGCTCGGCTTCCAATTGGTCAGCCACGGCGTAATGGACCACCCGAGCGGTGCGGCGGTGGAGCACTTTCTCTTTACCGACAGACTTTCAGCGTATTCCGTTTATATCGAAGACGATACACGCGACGGCCTGAGCGGATCGACCCACATCGGCGCCGTGCATGCGGCCGGTCGGCAAGTCGACGGCTACCAGATTACCGCTGTCGGCGAGGTCCCGTCCGCGACCGTCGAAGCCGCCGTGCGCGGTGCTCGGCATGTCGAGAGAACGCCGGAGTAGTTCGCCGATGATCGAGGAATCCGGTGTCGTGGTCTCGATCGATGGTTCCTATGCTCGGGTGCGGATCGAGCGGCGCACGGTCTGCGGGGGTTGCGCTGCGAACGGCGCCTGCGGAACATCGCTG
Organism: Thiocapsa rosea; assembly: GCF_003634315.1. Lineage (NCBI taxonomy): Bacteria > Pseudomonadati > Pseudomonadota > Gammaproteobacteria > Chromatiales > Chromatiaceae > Thiocapsa > Thiocapsa rosea. The sequence continues at coordinate 50,319 of NZ_RBXL01000001.1, read as the reverse complement.
ATCGAGCGCTTCTTCGGGCGCGGCGCGATTCATGTCGATGCATTGAATCAGGCGCAGGCGTCGGTCGGCGAGCGGGTCATGCTCGGGATCTCCGAGCAGGGTCTGCTTTCGGCCTCTTTTGCGGTTTACTTTGCACCGCTGGCGGGCCTGCTCGGCGGTGCGCTTGCGGGAGACGCACTTGCCGGGATCGCCGAAGGTGGCTTTGCCGATGTGGCGGCGCTTCTCGGTGCGGTGATCGGCTTCGCTCTGGCGCTGCTCTGGCTGCGCGGCTACAGTGCGCGTTCACGGAATCGTCCTGAGCAGCAGGCGGTGGTCTGTCGGGTCGAGCGGGGCGTGCCGGTCGGGATTCCAACGGCGACCTGATTCAGGTCGTTGCAATCCGATCCTTATAGGGCGACCTTCCGGCGAAGCCGCCCGTCAGGACGAGCCTATCAAGCGGCCGACGCGGTTTCGGCAGTCCCCCAACGCGATATCGCAACGTCCGCATTGCTGCGGCCGACGCGGCCGCCCGATTGAACCCGTTCATCTTGGAGCATCCATGCGTCCCATCCCGATCTTCTCCTTCGCCCTCGTGGCATTGGTCTGCGGCGCGTTTCTGCCCGGTCTTGCGGCCAGCCGGATGCTTCCGGACTTCGTGGATCTCGTCGCCGAGAACGGCCCCTCGGTGGTCAATATCAGCACCAAGCAGGCCCCGGTCGCGGCCACGCAGTTGCCTGAGTTCTCCGTTCCGGATCTCCCGGAGGACAGTCCTCTTCAGGATTTCTTTCGGCATTTCTTCGGCGAAGACGGCACCCTTCCGGACGATAGCCTCCAATCGCGCTCGCTCGGGTCTGGTTTCATCATCTCGACCGATGGATCCGTGCTGACCAACGCCCACGTCGTGGAAGGTGCGGAGGAGATCGTCGTACGCACCAGTGATCGGCGCGAGTTCGTGGCCACCGTGGTCGGCACCGATAAGCGCAGCGACATCGCACTCCTGAAGATCGAGGGCGAGGGGCTCCCGGCGGTCAAGATCGGCGTCTCTCAGGACCTCAAGGTCGGCGAGTGGGTGCTGGCGATCGGCTCGCCCTTCGGCTTCGAGTCCTCCGCCACTGCGGGCATCGTGAGCGCAAAAGGCCGCAGTCTCCCGAGCGAAAACTACATCCCCTTCATCCAAACCGACGTGGCGATCAATCCCGGCAACTCGGGCGGGCCGCTGTTCAACCTCGACGGCGAGGTGGTCGGCGTCAACAGTCAGATCTACAGCCGTACGGGCGGCTTCATGGGACTCTCGTTCGCGATCCCGATCGATGTGGTGATGGATGTGGTCGGTCAGTTGCAGACCACGGGCCGCGTCAGCCGCGGCTGGCTGGGCGTGTTGATTCAGGACGTGACCCGGGAGCTTGCCGAATCCTTCGGGATGAAGCAGCCGCGCGGGGCATTGGTCGCACAGGTCTTGCCGGGCAGTCCGGCCGAGGCCGCGAAGGTCCGGCCGGGCGATATCATTGTGACCTTCAACGGACGTGAGATCCCGACCTCGAGCGCCTTGCCGCCGATGGTCGGAATGACACCGGTCGGCGAGCGCGTGCAGATGCAAGTGCTCAGGGTCGGCGAGCTGGTCGATCTCGGCATCGAGATCGGCGAGCTACCGGAAGAGGATCAGATCGCGGCGCGCCCCGGCGAGCCGGAGAAGGTGTCCGCGAATCGGATCGGCCTCTTCGTGGGCGAGATCACGCCGGAGCAGCGCGAGCAGTTGGCCGTCGTCGCCGGCGGTGTGCTGGTCGAAGGGGTCGAGCCCGGACCCGCGGAGCAGGCGGGGTTGATTGCGGGCGACGTGATCCTGATGCTCGACAACCAGCCGGTTCAGGATCTGGTCGGTTTCAATCGGATCCTCGATGCCATCCAGTCGGGTCGGTCCGTTGCAATTCTGGTCCAGCGGGGCGACGGGCGCATGTTTCATGCGGTTCGGGTGCCCTGATTCGGGTGGCCTGAACAGACCGAGCGTACGCGGCGTACTCCGAGGCGTCCGGCGCACTATTGTTTGGATTCGAGCTCGGGCACGGGTTCCGGCTCGGGCTCGATTGCCGGTCCGAGCAAGATCGCGATCGGGCGCGTATGCGGGCTCGCGTCCAACCCGATGATCAGGGCGGCCGTGAGCGGCACCGCCAGGAACATCCCCACCGTGCCGAACAGCCATCCCCAGAACAGCAACGCGATGAAGACGGCCAGCGTCGAGATGCCCAGCCCTTTACCCATGATCCGGGGCTCCAGGACATTGCCGATAACCGTGTTGATGACGAGATAACCGACCGCCACCCAGATCGCGGTCGACACATCCACCTGCACCAGCGCAAGCAGGACCGCCGGGATCATCATCACGATGTTGCCGACGACGGGGATGAAGTTCAGGAAGAAGGCCAGCACCGCCCAAAGCACGGCGAAGTCGATGCCGAGAAACCACAGCCAGAGCCACACGCACACGGCCGTACCGAGACTGGTGAGGCTCTTGATCAGCATATAACGCTTGATCGAGTCCAGCAGGCGCTTCATGCGCGCATCACCCGCCTCCGTCATCCGGAAGGCGACCTTCAGCTTGGCGGGCAGCGTATTCGCCTCAAGCAGGATGAAGGTGACGGCGAGCAGTACCAGGAGTCCGGTGGCGAAGAAACCGCTGGCATTCGACAAAAGATACCGCACAGCGACCGCAACCTTGTTGGGGTCCAGGAGATCCGGGATGGCCTCGCGCGAGCCGCCGACGCCCACACCTTCCATCCAGCCCCCGAGCTGATCGCTCAGCATCAGGAAGCGCTCCTGATAGGTCGGCAGGCTATCTCTGAACCCCTCCAGCGCGCCCGTGGTGACCAGCGCCAGGAGACTCCCGATATCGAGGAGCACAAAGATGATCACCGCGAGCGCGCCCCACTTGGGCACGCCGCGCCGCCGCATCCATTTGAGTGCCGGGGTGGCGATGATCGCGATGAACACAGCCAGCAGGAGCGGTACGAGGATGGGGGCCGAAAGCTTCATGAGGCCGATGACGAGCGCGAAGGCGCCCGCGACGAGGAGGCCACGGGCAGGTGGACTGAAACCGCTCATTGCATTCGTCATGTCGTCGGATCCTCCGGTGAATCGATTCGGTCGATGGTGTCTTGAGCCGGCATCTCGAGCGGGGCCGGGCCAGGGCGTTCTTCGCTGCCTTTTCGGCCGCGGCAATCGTAACCCAGCGGCCCGCGAGTCGCATCATGACGGCTGCGTCATCCGTGCACAGTTGATGGATGGATGATGGTATCCCGTCTCGCAGGGTCCATACTCTTCTTGCGGGAGGACAACATCGTGACAACAGACGAGGAGCACATCGAAGCGTTATGAGCACCATGAAGGCAGTACTGACAGCCGGGATTGCGAGCCTGGTCCTGAGCGGACCGGCATTCGCAGTGGACATGGGCGACATGATGAATCCATCCAAATGGATGGGCGGCAACAAGGACCGCCGCGGGGAGGGTGATTATCCGCCGCCGCCGGGCTACTACCCGCAGGGCGCACCCGGATACGGCGGTGCGCCGGGATACGGAGCGGCACCCGGCTACGGAGCCCCGCAACCGGGGTATGGGGGGTACCCGGCCAAGGCTACGGGCCTCCGCCCGGTTACATGGATCCGCAAACGGGCGGCGCTCCGATGCAACAAATGCCCCCACAGGGATACGGCGGCGCGCCGGGGTACGGCCAGGCTCCGGGGTACGGAGCGGGCACTGCGGAAGGCTATCCGCCCGCTCCCGCCTACGGCCAGGGTTACGGGCCAGGTTACGGACAAGGATACGGTCAAGGATATGACCAAGGCTATGCTCCGCCCCCCGGCGTCGGGCAAGGATACGGACCGGGCTACGGGCAAGGTTATGGCCCTGACTACGGACCCGGCTACGGACCCGGCTACGGACCCGGCTACGGACCCGGCGACGAGGATCGCGGGGGAAGCGGCATGAACCCGATGAAGATGATGCCGAACCCGATGCAGATGTTCGGCGGCGACAAGAACTAAGTCTTACCGGGCGGCCTTGGGCCGCCCGGCGCTAATCGGGCCCGAGCCACCCTTGTATCTCGCTCCGCGTTTCGGGACTGCTCACCCTGGATGCCCTGCTGGACAAGTATGCCGACCGCGGCATCACCGAGATCGAAGACCCCAAGGTGTCGGAGCTACCGCCTTTCAGCCGGCTCGGCAGCAAAACACAGATTCGGCGCCGGGTCCTCGGCGGGCCCGACAAGTTTACCGAGGCCCTCACCGATCTGGAGCATCAACTGTATCGCGACACGGCCAAGACCCGATCTGCGAGGTTCGAACCATGACGACCAGCGAGCTGCGCAACAAACTGCGGGACGAGATCCGGAAGCTTCCGGATTCGCACTTACAAGAGGTGTTCGACATCATTCATTTCTTCCGACTCGGCTTGGAGCGCGAGCCTCCGAAAACCGTTTCCGACGTCATGCGTTTCGCCGGCGCCTGGGAGGACATGGAGGATCCGGACGGATTCGAGGTCGAGCTGGGCGAGCGTCGGAGCTCTACGCCGAGACACGCAAGGCCGGCACGCCCGTCGACGACATGGATACCCTGATCGCAGGCATCGCGCTGGCCCACGGCCGAATTGTCGTCACCTGCAACACCGACCACTTCACCAAGCTACCCGGCCTCACCGTCGAAGACTGGTCGCTTTGACTGTCCGCCCTTAGGGCCGGATCGATACGCATATCATGAATCTCAGCACCACTATCAAGATGGAGGAGGCCATCGATTTCCACGACCTCAAGGTGCGTGGCCAGCTGGGCCCATTTGCCCGAACCTTTTCTTCCGAGTCATTGAAACGAAGCCGCTTGTTCTGAATGATATAGGTGATGTTTTTTTGTTCTGCATCAAAGGCGATGAAACCTTTTTCGAGCCCTTTATCAATGAGCGTAGTCATGCGACATGGCCTTGATCATCGTTTGGTCCAAAACCCAGCGCAAGAGCGAGAATAGCTGCGGTCTTGGCTTGCAAATCAGAATCTTACGCTTGGGCGCCGTACTCTCGCCGGCTAGGTGGACCAAACGATGATCGAGGCCTGCGACATCCTTGGTGAATTCAGTGCCATCAGTCGTATCGAATCGATGGATTCATTTCTCGCTCGTACCGTTGTTTCTCTTTCTGGCGCTCGCATCTTTTTTTTTGTATCTGTGGTTCGGCTTGTTCTGAAATCGCAACGAGATTGCCCCGAGGTAACCGCGGACCAATAGCGTGACCATGTTGCCGGGGCGATGGCCCCCACCGTGCCGCTGCGGGTAGCGCTGCTTCAACGCGGGGTCGGTCCATTTGCCGTCCATGGCCCGACTCAGCGGCGGGCGACGGTCGGACTGCAAGGTACAGCAAAAGCCAGTACCATCCAACGGATTGGCTTTCGTACACGTCAAGGAGGTAGGGATGGCTCGCTACTACTCTATCAAGAATCTGTTCCGTCAGATGCCGAACGCCTTGCTGGCGTTGTACTTTTAGGCCCAAGCTCTGTCCGCCGATCTCGATTTCACGCTCAAGAAGGATGGGCGCCGGGTGCGCTCTTTGAGGCGTGGTGGGATCTGCCGGACTCCCAGCGCAACCCGTGGGCGGTGGAGTTGCGGCAGATCTTCGATATAGGTTGCGAGGGGGCGGCTGTCGATCCCCGACGATAAGCGTTGGCAACTCGGCGCCGAGACGGAAGAACACGTAGCGTTCCGCGACCGGCTTTCCGGTCTTTCCAGTCACGATGCCGCGCGATGATCACCTTCCTCGACTACAGGGTTTGCTGGACGTGTGCGACGCGCTTCGACTACGCGGACATGCTGCCCCGTAGGCGCGAGCGGCGAAACCTTCCCGGCAGAAGGCAGCGGTCGTCGCCATCCACTTTCGGCTTCACTGTGCTCGGGAGCGGGGATATTAAACCCCGCCGAGCCATTTCCCGATCATAAAGCTGCCGGCGGCGACGCTGGCGCAGAGTGCGATGCCCCAGAGTGTATCCACGATCACGACCTTGATGGGCCAGTTCGGGAGCGTGGCCATGTTGGTCGGCTCGTAGGTGATGTAGGTGAAGAAACCGAAGAGTGCATCGTTGAGCAGGGCGCGGCCGAGCGAGCCCTGCAGGAAACCGTGTTCTGCCCCTGGTTTTCTGCCGATTCTCTCGGTCGGCCGCCAACCAACCCAGTGGAGTGAATGCCATGCAAGCCATCGAACTAGAGACCGAAATCGACGAAAACCACGAGATCCGCCTGAAACTGCCGGAGGCGATCCGGGCGCGCAAGGCCAGGGTCGTGGTGCTGTATGAGGAGGCCGAGTCTGCGACCGTCGGGGACATGCCGACTCAACACGATGTCACCAAGTCATCCAGGGAATTCGGTCAGTTTCGCAGCCAGATCTGGATGAGCGATGACTTCGATGCGCCCTTGCCGGATGACTTCTGGCTGGGAGGCCATCCATGAGGCTCTTGCTCGACACCCATTGCTTTCTCTGGCTCAACGGTCAGCCTGAAAAGCTCGGCGCCGTGTCGTTGAACGCCTGCCGAAATCCGGAAAACCCGCTGTTTCTCAGCTTGATCTCCCTGTGGGAGATCCAGATCAAACACCAGCTGGGCAAGCTCGATCTCAAGGTACCCTGGCAACAGATGTTGAATGTGCAACAGGCGCAAAATGACTTGCGGATATTGCCGGTTTCTCTGACCCATATCGTGCAACTCGGCCAACTCCCGATGCATCATGGCGATCCTTTCGACCGGATGCTGATTGCTCAGGCTCAGTTCGAAGGCATGGCGCTGGTCACCGCTGATGCGGCTATGGGGCCTTATGACGTGGAGGTGATTTGGTGACAGGATTGTCGAAGTTCTCCGGGCAACCTACTTACAGCGCCTCAGTTTGAAAGCCTTGAGTTGATTCCAGTGTATCCTCGTGGCGCTGCAGTGTGGCGAAGAGCAAAGACCGAGCGGGCGTTCGAAGGCGGCGCTGTGCGCTCGGTTGGACCATCAAACCCCGCCGAGCCATTTCCCGATCATGAAGCTGCCGGCGGCGACGCTGGTGCAGAGTGCGATGCCCCAGAGCGTATCCACGATCACCACCTTCAGAGGCCAGTTCGGGAGCGTGGCCATGTTGGTCAGCTCGTAGGTGATGTAGGTGAAGAAGCCGAAAAGTGCGCCGTTGAGCAAGGCGCGGCCGAGCGAGTCCTGCGCGAGTGCGGGTGCGACGGCAAAATAGAGGATGCCGGCGATATAGATGAGGTAGAAGCTCAGTGCAGCCGGCCAGTTCACCGTCGGGCTCAGGACGTGGGCGAGGTTGTCGCGATAGAAGGTCTTGGCGACGACGCCCAACCAGAGCAGATCGATGGCGAAGAAGACCGGGACGGTCAGAAGATAGAGCTTTGCGAAGAAGAGGGCTTGCATGATGGATCCTCTGCTGATCGATGGTCGGGCCGATGCGCGTTGCCATCTGATCTTGGCACATGGGGCAGGGCAGGGCGCCGACTCCCCCTTCATGAGCGCGGTTGCACATGCCTTGGTGGCCGCCGGCTTGCGCGTCGTGCGCTTCTCGTTTCCCTATATGGTGCGAAGCGAGAGCGAGGGAAGAAGGCGTCCTCCCGACCGTGAGCCCATTCTGATCGAGACTTGGCTGCGGGTCATCGCCGAGCAGCGTGCAGCCCATGGTGCGAGGAAACGCCTGTTGATCGGAGGCAAGTCGATGGGCGGGCGTATCGCCAGTTTGATTGCGGACGAGGCGGGCGTCGACGGCCTGGTCTGTCTGGGGTATCCCTTTCATCCGCCGGGTCGGCCGGAGCGCACGCGTGTCGCGCATCTGTCGAGGCTGCGCACGCCGACGGTGATCTGCCAAGGCGAACGCGATCCTTTCGGGAACCGGGAGGAGGTTGCCGGCTACGTCCTGAGCCCGTCGATCGAGATCGTTTGGATCGCGGACGGGGAGCACAGCTTCAAGCCGCGTCGGGCGTCCGGATTCACCCCGGAACAGAATCTGAGCATGGCGGCGGATGCCGTCGCGTCGTTCGCAGCGCGGCTCGGGTAGCCTCGTGCGGGCCGGGAGTCTTGTCGCTGCGCGTACGTCGCGATTTTGATGTCTGCTGGACGATTTGCGCGCGATCCATTCTCCACAGCCGAAATTATGCACACGACAATAGGCATGTAGGGTGGACAAGCGAAAGCGCAGTCCACCGAACCCCGCGCCGGCGCTGGTGGGCTGCGCTTTCGCTTGTCCCTACAGCGCGAAACGACTATCTCGCGGCCCCTGAGCCAGGTAGGACTATTTCGCGGCGCCCTGACGGGCATCCCGGTCGACGTTGGGATGCCGACCTGCGGCCTATCCGGTCAGCGCGGCAAAGACCGCCGGGAGCCGCTCGGGCAGGCGCTCGACATGGTCGACGATGGAATACTGGTTCTCGCCGAAGATGCGTGCCACATAACGGTCGGCCTGCGGATCGAGCGTGAGACAGTAGCTGTGGATGCCCTGCATGCGCAGCTCCTCGACCGCCTTCTTGCTATCGTGGCGCAGGTATTGAGGATCGCGCTCGTCGATGTCCGCCGGCTCGCCGTCGGTGATCACCAGGACCAGGCGCTTTTGGGCGGGTTGCCGGGTGAGATGCCAGCCGGCGTGGCGCAGTGCCGCACCCATGCGGGTCGAAAGTCCGCCCTTCATGCCTGCCATGCGTGACTTGGCGTTGTCGTCGTAGGCTTGATCGAAGTCCTTGAAACGGAAGTATTGGACATCGTGTCGGCCGTCGGAGGCGAAGCCATGCACGGCGAAGCGGTCGCCGATGCCGTCGATCGCCCAAGCCAACAACCCGGTGGCCTCGCGGGTCAGGCTGAGGATGCTCGGGGCTTCGTCATAACCGGGATCGTCTTTCTTGACGCCGACCTTTTCGTTGGTCGATTCGGACAGGTCCATGAGCACCACGATGGCGAGATCGCGGATCTGACGCGTGATGCGGATGTTGATGCGCGGATCCGGCATGGTGCCGCGGCGCACGTCGATCATGGCCCGCACGGCGGCGTTCAGATCCAGCTCCTCGCCTTCCTCGTAGCCGCGTCGGCGCACGATGCCTTGCGGCTGGAGTGCGTCGATCAGACGGCGGATGCGGCTCGCGACCGGCTTGTGCTTGACGAGGATCTCGTCCATCAGCGCCGGATCGCCGCGGCCTTGGCGACGCTCGATGACGGTCGCCCAGTCCGGGCGGAAGAGTTGGACCTGATAGTCCCACTCCTGATAGTGATAGGGGTCCGAGACGGGCTCCTTGCCTTCCATCGCGTTGAATGAGATGCCTTCGTCCTCGTAAGGGAAGAACTCGGTGGCGCAGACCCAGATCTCTTGTGCGTCGTCGCCCGCGGTTTCGACATCGACCTCGTTGGCCATCTCGATGGCCGACACATACTTGCGCACCTGTTGCTGCGAGGCGGGCAGATAGTCCACGCCGCGAGTCAGGAAGAGGTTCTCGCCGCAGTCCCAGACATAGCGGTTGTCGTCGCGATAGGGGATCGGCCAGTTTTCGAGGATACGCAGGTTCGGCAGCGCCACGGTCTTGATGGCCTGGTTGTAGAAGGTCACGCCGGCGTCCCAACTGATTCGGTTGTCGTGCGGGCGCTCGGCCAGCGCCGCGCGGAAGGCGACAGCGGTGTCGTCGATCAGCGCGAGTCCGTCGATATAGTCGGGGTCCAGCAGGGCGCGCGCTTGGCGCTGCATCAGATCCATCATCGGATGCAGATCGACGGCGTCGTCCATCGGCCCGAGCTGCGCCGTAAAGAAGGACAGCCAGAGCTTTCTGAGCCCCGGAAAATCGCGGACCGCCAGCGCCTCGACGCGCGCATCCTCGAACATCTCGATCAGCTTCATCTGCGCGGGCATCAGTTGCTCGGCGCTGATGGCGTTGGTGCCGTAGACCATATGGGCCGCGCAATGGGCCGCGGCGGCGCGGTAGGTTTCGATTCCGGAAATGCCGCGGAAGCGATCGAAGGCGTCCGGCAGGTGGATCTGGAAGTCTTCGATGAAGGGGCGCAGACCTTGGCGGGACTCGTAGTCGCCCGAGGTCGGGCGCATGAAGAAGGAGCGTGCCCAGAGCGCACGCAGATAGAAGTTGAGCTTGCGTTGATTGTCGACGAACAGGGTCCCGCGGCGTTCCTTCTGCAGGACGGCACGCGAAGACTCCGTCTGAAGCCCGAAATAGGCCATCTGGCCGTCGAGATCGCGTGCATGGGCCTGAGCACCCCAGAGCGCCCAGCGGCGCAGACCGCCGAGCGTGAGCTTGGAGAGCAGCTCGTCCATGTTCTCCATCATCGGGCGCAGGCCGCGCGGCGATTTGCCCGACAACTGATGCAGCAGATTGAGATAACCGCGCAGCACCTCCGCATCCCCGAGTCTGCTCGCGGCCAGCGGCATACTGGACATAATCAGTGCCACGACGGTCCCCGAGGTGTGCGAGGCGAGCTTCATCAGAGCGCTCACCACCTCGGGGATAATGTCCTCGCCCACCTCCTTGGCGACCCGCGGCATCTCCTGCACATAGGTCAGGACCAGATCGACGCCCTTGTTCAGGCCGCACATCGCCTTGATGCCGGTGAGGTAATGCTCCAGCCCGCGCGGCGACATGATGCGCGCCGCCTCGTGGTAGCTCGCGTCCAACGCTTGGGTGTGCGGATGATCCGCGTCGGCCTTGAGGCAGGAGAGGTATTCGGTGAAGTCGATGCTCATTTGGGGAGCCTCCAGCTTCCTGCCTCCAGCCGCCAGCTTTCAGCCTCCAGCCGCCGGCCTCCGGCCGCCAGCTTGCGGTTGTTTCCAGTTTGCGGTCTCCGGTTGCCTGTGGGTCTGGCCAGCGCCTGCCGAGAATGTTGCGAGGGCCGGTCGGCCGCAATCGGAAATCCGCTGGCCTCTTCCCGGTTCATCGGGACAGGGATTGGAGAAGGCCTGCGAGCATGCGACGGACATCTGAGCATTGATGAAGAAGCCGATCGGCTGATTCGAGCGCCAGATAACCGAGTTCTTTGGAGAGTATGCATTGGTACTCCAGTTCGTTCAGCGAGCCAGCGGCGATGTGCAGGAACCGCGCAAATTCAGCATCACTGGAGCGTCCTCGACCTTCGGCGATATTGGACGGGACGGAGACTGCTGCCCGGCGGATCTGACTTGTCAATCCAAAGCGCTCATCGGAGGGAAACGATAGGGTTTCGCGATAAACGGACAAGGTCAGCGCATGTGCCTTCGCCCAGACATCAAGCCGCCGATAGTCCTTCATCGATGCGTCGCTGGAGGCAGGTGGCTGGAGGCAGGCCGCTAAAAATACGTATTCACCGCCGCATCCAGCGTATCGCGCATATCCGGATCATCCGTCAGCGGCCGCACCAGCGCCATCCGACAGGCGGATTGCGGATCAATACCCTTGCCGATGAGTTGGGCGGCATACACCAGTAGGCGGGTGGACATGCCTTCGTCGAGCCCGTGACCCTTGAGGTTGCGGCTGCGCTGGGCGACCTGGACCAGCTTCTCGGCGGTCTCCTTGTCGATGTGGCCCTCGTGGGCGACGATCTCGGTTTCGATGTCGGCGGACGGGTAGTCGAAGTCCAGGGCACCGAAACGCTGTTTGGTCGACTGCTTCAGATCCTTCATCAGGCTCTGATAGCCGGGGTTGTAGGAGATGACGATCTGAAAATCGGGGTGAGCGTGAATCAGCTCGCCCTTTTTTTCGAGCGGCAGCTGGCGGCGATGGTCCGTCAGCGGATGGATGACGACCGTGGTGTCCTGGCGGGCCTCCACGACCTCGTCCAGATAACAGATGGCGCCGATGCGCGCGGCCACCGTGAGCGGACCGTCTTGCCACTTGGTGCCGTTGATGTCGAGCAGAAAACGTCCGACTAGGTCGGACGCGGTCATGTCTTCGTTGCAGGCAACCGTGATGAGTGGTGCACCGATCTTCCAAGCCATGTACTCGACGAAGCGCGATTTACCGCAGCCGGTCGGCCCTTTGAGCATCACCGGCATGCGGGCGTCGTACGCCGCCTCGTACATGACGACTTCGTTCTGCACGGGGCGGTAGTAGGGCTCGTCCTTGATCAGATATTGGTCGCGGTCGATTTCGCTCATCTCATTGCTCTCTCGTTCACAAGCCGATGACCAAAAAGCCCCTGCCCCGCACGCCAGGACAGGGGCTTTTTCCGTCAATCCCTGTTTGTTAGATCATCGGTTTTCGCCCAAGCGAAAACCGATCGTCAGACCGGCTTGCCGCGGAAAACGACCATCTCGGCGCCCTTGGACTGAGCGTAGTTGTCGTAGCCGACGAGACGCACATGGTTATCCGGGTGCGCCTTGTGGCAGGCTTCCGCCTCGGCCAGGATGGTGTCCACGTCGGTCTCGCCGAACATCGGCAGCTTCCACATGTACCAGTAGTGATCGAAGGCGTTTTCCGGCTCGCTGTGCTCGATAGCCGGGTTCCAGCCCTTGGCGACGATGTACTCGACCTGCTTGCGAATGCGGGCCTGATCCATCTCGGGCAGATAGGAGAAGGTCTCGAACTTGCGGCTGCTCGGATCGTCGAGGCTGGATTGATAGTCCTGCATGGTGCTCATGGGGTGTTACTCCGAAACTGGGTTCGTGGTGAAAATCGATCGTAAGCGTCGCTGGCGTTGAGCTTTCAGCCGTCAGCTCTCAGCAACAGGCCGGCGCTTCGCGCCGATCGCCCATGGCTGATCGCTGACAGCTGATGGCTGACAGCTTACTTGTGCGAAACGTCGAGCTTATCGACGGTATCGAACTCGAACTTGATCTCCTTCCAGGTCTCCATGGCGATCTTGAGCTCGGGGCTGTGCTTGGCGGCGTTGGTGAGGATCTCCTTGCCTTCCTTCTCGATCGCGACACCCTGATTGCGCGCCTCCACACAGGCTTCGAGCGCGACACGGTTGGCCGCGGCGCCGGCCGCGTTGCCCCAGGGATGGCCCAGGGTGCCGCCGCCGAACTGCAGGACGGCGTCGTCGCCGAAGATGTTCACCAGCGCGGGCATGTGCCAGATGTGGATACCGCCGGAGGCGACCGCGAAGGCGCCGGGCATGGAGCCCCAGTCTTGGTCGAAGAAGATGCCGCGCGAGCGGTCTTCCTTGATGTAGGACTCACGGAGCAGGTCGATCCAGCCGAGGGTCGACTCGCGGTCGCCTTCGAGCTTGCCGACGACGGTGCCGGTGTGCAGATGGTCGCCGCCGGACAGACGCAGGATCTTGGTCAGCACACGGAAATGGATGCCGTGGTTCGGGTTGCGGTCGAGCACGGCGTGCATCGCACGGTGGATGTGCAGGAGCACGCCGTTGTCGCGACACCACTGGGCCAGACCGGTGTTGGCGCAGAAGCCGCCGGTGATGTAGTCGTGCATGATGATCGGCGCGCCGATCTCCTTGGCGTACTCGGCACGCTTGAACATCTCGTGCGGGGTCGGCGCGGTGACGTTCAGGTAGTGACCCTTACGCTCGCCGGTCTCGCGCTCGGCCTTGTCGATCGCGTCCATGACGAAGTCGAAGCGTTGACGCCAGCGCATGAAGGGCTGTGAGTTGACGTTCTCGTCGTCCTTGGTGAAGTCCAGACCGCCGCGCAGACATTCGTAGACGGCACGGCCGTAGTTCTTGGCGGACAGACCCAGCTTCGGCTTGATGGTGCAGCCGAGCATCGGGCGACCGTACTTGTTCATGATGTCGCGCTCGACCTGGATGCCGTGCGGCGGGCCGTTGCAGGTCATGACATAGGCGATCGGGAAACGGACATCTTCCAGACGCAGCGCGCGTACGGCCTTGAACCCGAAGACGTTGCCGACCAGCGAGGTGAAGACGTTGACGACCGAGCCTTCTTCGAACAGGTCGATCGGGTAGGCGATGAAGGCGTAGAAGGCGTCGTCGTTGCCCGGGACATCCTCGATGGCGTAGGCGCGGCCCTTGTAGTGGTCCATATCGGTCAGGAGGTCGGTCCAGACCGTCGTCCAAGTGCCGGTGGAGGACTCGGCGGCGACAGCGGCAGCGGCTTCTTCACGCGGAACGCCTGCTTGCGGAGTGATCTTGAAACAGGCCAGGAGGTCGGTGTCCGACGGGGTGTAATCCGGCATCCAGTATGTTTCGCGATACTCTTTGACGCCCGCGCTGTAGGTCTTTGCCATGTTCGCTTGTCCTCGGAAATAGTGAAGAAATTCGCCGGTCCAGATCTGTGCTGGTCCGCAGTCCCGCTCGGTGCGCTGCGCGCTTGGAACCTGGTGCGGCAGTATATTCAAAAACCCTATAATTACTAGTTAATATTGCTTATAGTCGACATAAGTATAGACTTATGTCTATGGTTTAGCCGCCGGCCGCCGGTCGCCGGCCACCAGCCATCAGCCATCAGCTAAAGGATGAAGTCTGATAGTTGACAGCCGGAGGCAGGAGACAGGAGGCAGGAGACAGGAGGCAGGAGGCAGGAGGCAGGAGGCAGGAGGCAGGAGGCAGGAGGCTGGCGGCCGGCGGCTCAGAAGAAAGAGGACCCACGCTCGTGCATGTCTCACTCCGACAGCTCAAGGTCTTCGATGCCGTCGCGCGCCACCTCAGTTACACGCGAGCGGCCGAGGAGCTGCATCTCACTCAACCCGCCGTCTCGATGCAGGTGCGTCAGCTTGAGGAGGAGGCCGGACTGCCGCTGTTCGAGCGTCTCGGCAATCGCATTTTGTTGACCGAGGCCGGTCGGGAGGTCTACGACTATGGCCGTACCGTCAACAGCGCCCTGCAGGAGATGGAAGAGGTGCTCGAGTCACTGAAAGGGGTCAGCCGCGGTCGGCTGCATCTCGCGGTCGCGAGCACGGTCAACTATTTCGCGCCGCGCCTCTTGGCGATCTTCCAGCAGCGCTATCCGGGGATCGGTCTGCAGCTCGACGTCACCAATCGCGAGCAGCTGGTGCGCATGCTGTACGACAATACGGTCGATCTGGTGCTGATGGGCGTGCCGCCGACGGACATGGAGGTCGAGTCCGAGGCGTTCATGGCGAATCCGCTGGTGGTGATCGCGCCGCCCGATCATCCACTCGTGGGCGAGCGGGCGATCGGTCTCGCGCGGTTGGCCGAGGAGGTCTTCGTGATGCGCGAGCCCGGCTCAGGCACGCGGCAGACGATGGAGCGCTTCTTCGGCGAGCGCGGTCTGGCCATCCGTCACGGGATGCAGATGACCCGCAACGAGGCCGTGAAGCAGGCGGTTCGCTCAGGGCTGGGCCTCAGCGTCGTGTCGATGCACACGATCGAGCTGGAGCTCGAGACGCGCCGACTCGTCACCTTGGATGTCGAAGGATTCCCCGACCAGCGCCAGTGGTATCTGGTCTATCGCCGAGGCAAGCGTCTCTCGCCGGCGGCCAACGCCTTTCGGGAGTTCGTTTTGACGGAGGCCGCAGTGATTGCTCCGCCGATCTTTCTCGGGGCCGGGGCGGTTTAAGAGATTAAAAAAGATATGATTTTAAACCGCGTCCCCGCTAAGGGGCGTGGATGCACCAAACGCCGAACTCACTCGAAAACGAGTATTTCGCTCTGGGCGCGGTTTAAACTGCGTCCAGAGCGATATGCGTCATTTTCACCTTGCGTTTGGTTTTGGAGATATCCTGGATCTCAGTGATGCGCGGTTTAAAAGTTAATCTTTTTCAATGCTTTAAACCGCGCCAGCTCCGACAGTCGTAGGAGCTGGCACGGCCAAGCCATGCCAGCAAATGACGCATACCGCTCCGGGCGCGGTTTAGGAGGTGATGATGGCGCTGTTGAACGTCTTGCGGAGCCTAATTCTCGCCGTGCTCTTGGTGTCCTCCGCCTTCGTCCTCGCCGCATCCTCCGATCACTTCGCCGATCCGCGGCCCGAGCAGGCTCCGGATTGGGTCCTGACCGACGTCGAGGGTGAGATCAGGGTTCCGCTCTACGTTTTCTGGTCCAGGACCTGTCCGCATTGTACGGTGGCGCTGGATTTTCTGGAGGGCCTGGGCGAAGCGCAGCCCTGGATCCAGGTGCGGTCCTACGAGTTGGCTGCCGATCGCGCGCATGTCGCGCGCTATGTCGCGATGGCTCGCGCGCTGGGCGAGGAGGCCCGCTCGGTTCCGGCCTTCTTCGTCTGCGGGCGGATGCTGACCGGTTTCGACGATGCCGAAGGAGTCGGGGCGCAATTGCTTGGTCTGGCGCGGTTCTGTCGTCAGGTCGCGAGGCAGGGTGACGCACCGGGTGCCGAGGTCTCGGCGCCGCCTTCGCCGGAGGGCATCCGGTTGCCGCTCTTGGGGGCGATGGACCCAGAGGCCATCTCGCTGCCGGTCTTCACGCTGGTGCTGGCCGGGCTCGATGCCTTCAATCCCTGCGCCTTCTTCGTCCTCTTCTTCCTGCTGAGTTTGATGGTGCATGCCCGCAGTCGGGCGCGGATGCTGTTGATCGGCGGCACCTTCGTGCTCTTTTCCGGGTTGGTCTATTTCTTGTTCATGGCCGCATGGCTGAACCTTTTCCTGGTCGTCGGCGGGGCGGCGGCGGTGACGACGGTCGCCGGGCTGGTCGCGCTCCTGGTCGGCGGGCTGAACGTGAAGGATTATTTTTTCTTTCGTCGCGGACCGAGCCTCTCGATCCCCGACCATGCGAAACCCGGACTCTTCGCGCGGATGCGCGCCCTGCTCGCGGCCGACCGTCTCGGGGCCATGTTGATCGGAACGCTCGTCCTGGCGTTGGCGGCGAACAGCTACGAGCTGCTCTGCACCGCGGGTTTCCCGATGGTCTACACCCGGGTGCTGACGCTGCACGAGCTCTCGGCGCCGGCCTATTACGGCTACCTGGCCCTCTACAATCTGATCTACGTCCTGCCGCTTCTGGCCATCGTGCTGGTCTTCACCTTCACGCTGGGGGCGAAAAAACTCACCGAGCGTCAGGGGCGGATCCTCAAGCTCCTCTCGGGTCTGATGATGCTGGGACTCGGCGGGGTGATGCTGCTGGCGCCCGAGCTGCTCGTGCACCCCGGGGTCGGTGTCCTTCTGCTGCTCTTTGCGCTCGGGGCGACGGCCGTCATCGCACCAAACGTCGAACTCACGCGAAAGTGAGCATCTCGCTCTGGACGCGGTTTAGCAGCCGCGCGGCGATTCGTCTAAACTAGCGCACCGTCTCAGCTATGCGCGAATGCCGACCATGCCCGACCGCCCTTCGAGTGACACCGGTATCACCCTGCACCGCTATCCGTTGCTGGCTTCTATCAACTCCCCGGCGGATCTTCGCGCCTTGCCGGAGCATCTGCTGCCTTCTGTCGTCAACGAGCTGCGGGGCTATCTCGTCGACACCGTCTCGCAAACCGGCGGTCATCTTGCTGCCGGCCTCGGCGTGGTCGAGTTGACGGTCGGACTGCACTACGTCTTCGACACCCCCGCCGACCGGCTGGTCTGGGACGTCGGCCACCAGGCCTACCCGCATAAGATTCTGACCGGGCGGCGCGATCGTATGCCCACCTTGCGCCAGAAAGACGGACTCTCCGGCTTTCCTAAGCGCTGCGAGAGCGACTACGACTGCTTCGGCGTCGGCCATTCCAGCACCTCCATCAGTGCCGCGCTCGGCATGGCTTTGGCCGCGAGACAACAAGGCGAACACCGCGATGCCGTCGCCATCATCGGCGACGGGGCCTTGAGTGCCGGCATGGCGTTCGAGGCGCTCAACCACGCGGGCTCGATGGATATCGATCTGGTCGTCATCCTCAACGACAACGAGATGTCCATCTCCCCGCCCGTCGGGGCCATTACCAACCATCTTGCGCGGCTGCTGTCGGGCAAGATCTACACGACCATGCGCGAGGGCAGCAAGACCGCCTTACGCGGCATGCCGCAACTGCGTCATCTGGTCGGGCGCTGGGAAGAGCACATGAAGGGCATGTTGATGCCGAGCACCCTGTTCGAGGAGCTCGGGTTCAACTACATCGGCCCCATCGACGGCCACGATGTGCATTCCGTGGTCAAGACGTTGCGCAACATCAAGGAGATGCGCGGTCAGCGCTTCCTCCATGTAGTGACCCAGAAGGGCCACGGCTACGAGCCTGCCGAGGGCCAGCCGGTGACCTATCACGGCGTCACGCCGTTCGATCGACGCACCGGCGAGCTGCGCAAGGGCGCCTCCAAAGGCCCGACCTACACGCAGATCTTCGGCAGTTGGCTCTGCGACACGGCCGAGGCGGATCCACGCCTGGTCGGCATCACGCCGGCGATGTGCGAGGGGTCCGGCCTGACGGTCTTCTCCAAACGCTTCCCGGAGCGCTTCTTCGACGTCGGGATCGCCGAGCAGCACGCGGTGACCTTGGCGGCGGGCATGGCCTGCGAGGGCGTCAAACCCGTCGTCGCCATCTATTCGAGTTTTCTGCAGCGTGCCTACGATCAACTGATCCACGACGTCTGCCTTCAAGGGTTGGACGTGACCTTCGCGGTCGACCGCGGCGGCCTGGTCGGCGCGGACGGGGCGACCCATGCCGGCAGTTTCGATCTGAGCTTCAGCCGGCCGCTGCCCCAGCTCGTCATCATGGCGCCGGCCCACGAGAACGAGTGTCGCGCCATGCTTCGGACCGCCTACGAATATCCGGGTCCGGCGATGGTTCGTTATCCGCGCGGCGGCGGGCCAGGCGTGGCGATCGACCCCGAGGCGCCGGCTCTGCCGATCGGGCGCGGCGAGGTCCTCCGGCAGGGGAGTCGGGTGGCGCTGCTCGCCTTCGGCAGCATGGTCACGCCTGCATTGACGGCAGCGGAGACCTTGGATGCGACGGTGGCCAACATGCGCTTCGTCAAACCGCTCGACGGTCCGCTGATCCGGGCGCTGGCCGAGGGGCATGACCTGCTGGTGACCGTCGAGGAGAACAGCATCGCCGGCGGCGCCGGGAGCGGCGTGGCCGAGTGGTTGGCCGCCGAAGGCATCGAGGTCCACTGCGTGCATCTCGGGCTGCCGGATCGCTATATCGATCATGCCGAGCATGCCCAACAGCTCGCCGCCTGTGGTCTGGACGCCGACGGTATCCTCGCCTCCGTGCGCGACGTCTACGGGCTTCGGTTCCCCGATCGTGACCTTTCGATGGTCGCGGACGCTGGATCCGCGGACGGCGTCCGGGTCAGACACCAGGGCGCCGGCGCCGCATGAGGCGATTTCTCGGCGGTGCGGTCCTGACGATCGCGATCCTCCTCGGCCTGGTCCTCGCGGCCGCGCCTCTCGCGCTCGGATACCTTGCCAAGGTCGGCTACGAGGATCTCCTGGCTGATCTCATCGAGGATCTGCCGGACCGGGAGATCCTGGAGAACAGCTACAATCGAGGCTGGTTCGCCTCCAGCGCCGCGTTCGAGGTGCTGATCAACCCCGATTCGGCGCTGCAAACGACGCTGCCGCCCACCCGGATTCGACTGGAGAGTCGCATCGAGCAAGGGCCCGGGATCTGGCTCACAACGCGCTTTCCGCCCGTTCTCGGCCGTGTCCACACCCGGCTCGAGGTTCAGGGGTTCCCCGTCGCCCTTCCTGTGCTGCCGATGACCATCGATCTGTATGCGGACGGCTCCGGCCGGATGGATCTGCGGGTGCCGCCGGGCGAGACCCTGCCGACGACGCAGGTGATGGGGTTGCGACACGGGCCGCTCGACGGCGAGCTGGTGGTGTCCGCCGGGCAGGAGGCCGTCGAGGTTCGGCTGACGCTCCCCGAAGCCGCGCTGACGACACCGACGGGGCCACTCGCGCGCCTGTCCGATCTTCAATTCGAGGCCGATCAGCCCGACGATTCCACCGGCACGGGTCGCTTGCAGGTGGCGTTGGTCGAGGTCGAGGACACCGCGGGCGCGGTTGGCTCGGCGACACCCGCACCGCCGTCGCTGCGGATCGAGGGCCTCTCGGCGACCCTGTCGCGAGCGCTTCGCGATGGTCTCCTGGATCTGCGTCTCGGGCTCTCCGCGAAGCAGCTCGCCACCGATTCCATGACCTACGGTCGATCGGAGCTCGGCCTTTCGGGCGAGCGTCTGGACGCCGAGGCGCTCGCCGACCTGGGCGAGGGCATCCGCCTGCTGGCCACTGACCAGGTCGCGCAGGAGATGCGGGGCCTGGTCACGGCCGGCCTGATCGCGAGTCTCGCCCCGCGTTTCATCGAAAGCGCGACACGGATCGGCGTCGAGCCGATTCGCATCGAGACCCCCGACGGACTTGCATTGGGGCGGCTCGATCTGCGTTTCGACCCGGGCACCGATGCACCGAGCGGGCTGACCTCGGGGGTCGTCGATTGGGTGATCCTGCTGCGGGCCGACGGCGATCTGGAGCTTCCGGAGTCGGTCGCGCTGGACTGGATCGCGCGCTCGCTCGAACCCGGCTTCGAGGACGAGTTTCTGCCGATATCGGCGCCGACGGCCGAACAAATCGCGAGGCAAGAGGCGCAGACCCTGCTCGGCGGGTGGATCCGCGATGGTTGGGTCACGCGGCGCGCCAACAGGGTCTCCTCTGCATTACGCCTAGGCGACGGGCTCTTGACCATCAACGGCAAGACGGTGCCGCTTCGGTAAATGCCTGAACCGCGTCCGGAGCGACATGCGTCGTTTTCATGTTGTGTTTAGCGTCGGAGACTCCCTTGATCTTGGCGAGACGCGGTTTAAAACTTTTAGCTTTTTTAATGCTCTAAACCGCGCCCGCTCCGACGGTCGTCGGATCTGGCGCGGCCAAGCCAATCCAACACACGACGCATATCGCACCGGACGCGGTTTAAATTCGGCGGCACGGGGCTCCGGTCATACCGTGCGACTCTCTTCCGCGTCCCGATAAACCATCGCTTGCAGGAGATCTTGTCGTGTAGGGCGGCCAAGATCACCGCTGTTGTCGAGCAGCGCATCCGCAAGCGCAGTCTCCACCCACCGGAACCCGATCCGCTCCTGCTCTAGACGCAAGCCTTTGCGGATGCGGTTGTCGCGCAGGTCGTCGAATAAGGCATGTTCCGACGCGGTGAGCCGGGGCAGGTCGTGCATGACCTGACCGGGCTCCTCGCCCCAGAGAGTCTCGTGCGCCATGAGGGTGGCGCGATCCATCAGGAAGGAGGCAACTTGGCCGAACCGGCTGCGGAGCTGGTCGAGGATGGCGAAGCCGTGGGTGTCGATGTCGCCCCAGTAGTGCAGGGTGCAGGTCCCGAGCCACTCGGCCCGGGCCAATGCATCCCAGCCATAGCCGGCGCCGAAGACGACAAGCGAGGCGGCCGCGTCCGGGAAGGCGAGAAAGTTGGTCTCGTTCTCGGTGATGAAGACGTGATCGACCGGGATCGCAAGCCGGGCGAAGCTCTCCGCATCCAGGGTGACATCGGCTCGCAGCGGTCCGGGCAGCACGGGAACGGCGTCGTCGAGCAGGCGAAACCGGATCCGGTTGGGCTTGTCGAGAAACCCGTAGCGGGCGGCGAACCCATCGACGCCGACGCGATCGGCATCGACCGCCTCCGCCGGCAGGACAAGATCAAAAAGCTCCGAGAGGACGCGGCGATGCGCCTCGATGAACTTGCTGTGGATGCCGGGGATGTCGACCTGCCGGATGTAGACCCCCGGGCGCGGGTGGTGGCTCAGCCAGTCCACCACGGCCAGCAGGCGCTCCCAATCGTCGGCCAGTGCGATGGTCTGCAAGGGACGCCTGCCGAGCCAGTCGAGCAGTGCCGGTTGTCGTGATCGGGTCATCTCCGCGGATTGGGCGAACCGGGCCGCATCGCCCCGTCGGCCGATCAGGGCGAGCGCGTCGTCGAGCGTGTCGACCCAGATGGCCTCGGGCAGACGCTGAGGGCCGAGCACGCGATGATTGACCGCGCGCCATCCGATGCGCAGACGCGGGACGGCCGTCAGCTCGGCGATCCAGGCCCGCACCGCTTCGAACCGATCGGCCAGATCTGCGGAGCCGGGTCCCTTCAATCGCAGACGCAGCGGGAATCCGCTTGTGCCGGCCACGTCGTCGGCGACCAGCGGGCGCAGCAGCTCGCCGCGATCCCAGAGTCGGTTCAGTTGCGCCTTGAGATCCGCCGCCGTCGTCCAGCTCATGCCGGCACGCTCGCACTCGGCTCGGCCTTGCGGGCTCTGGACTCCTCGCGATACTCCTCGATCGTCAGGTTGCGCAGCTTGGACTCGCGACCGCCTTCGTTGTGCACGAAACCCACGGCCGAGACGAAGGGCTCGATGATGTGGATCTTCTGCAGCGGCGTGACGATCAGCAGCTGCAGGTTGAGCTGTTGGAAGAGCCGCAGACCGTACTGGGCCGACTCGTCCGAGCCGCGCCCGAAGGCCTCGTCGATCACGACGAAGCGGAAGGATCGCGAGCGCACCGCGCCCCATTCCAGCCCGAATTGGTAGGCGAGGCTGGCGGCCAGGATGGTGTAGGCGAGCTTTTCCTTCTGACCGCCGGATTTGCCGCCCGAGTCCGAGTAGTGCTCGAACTCTGTCCCGTCCTCGCGCCAGCGCTCGCTCGCGGCGAACAGGAACCAGTTGCGCACGTCGGTGACCTTGGCGGTCCAACGCCTGTCCTGGTCGGTCTGACCCTCGCGTCCCCGGAAGCGCTCGATGATGGTCTTGACCTGCAGAAATTTGGCCTCGGAATACTGTGCATCCTCGGAGCCGGTCAGTGCACCCTCGGTGCAGGCGCGCAGCTCGGACTGGAAGTCGCGGATCTCGGCGTCCGGGCTGATCTGGGATTCGAGCGCGATATAGCGCCCCGGGTTGTAGTCGATCTGGGTGAGCGACTCGTTGATGCGCCCGATGCGCTCCTTGATGGTCTCGCGTTCGCGGGCGAGCTGGGCATTGAAGTTGGCGATCTCGTTGATGGTGTTGACGTTCAACAGCTCCTTGAAGCGCGCCTCGAAGCGGGGCAGGTCGTCGCGTCCCAACTGGTCGAGCTGTTGTCGGTACTCGAAGGCCGCCTCGACGTTGGCGTCGAGCTCCCGGGTTTCGAGCTCGAAGGCGTTCTTGTAGGCCACCATCGCGGAGATGATCCGGTTGAGCAGGGTATTGATCTTGCCGCTTTCGTTGTTGATCCGGTTCTGGAGCCAGGCGCGCATGTCCTGCTCGCGGTTGTCGCAGGACTCCACGGTCAATTGATGCTCGCCGAGCGCCTCGGCGCGCATGGCCTCTAGCCGCTCGGTCAGCTCGGTCGAGGGCGCGGGTTGGGAAGCGTCCGCGCTCGGCGCGAGGATCGCTTGGGTCTGTGCTTGGAGCGCCTCGGCATCCTCCTGCTTTTGCTCGGTCTTGGCCCGCTTCGCTTTGGCCTCTTCCAGCTCGCCCTCGATGAGCGCAAGCGCTTGGACGGCCTCCACCAGGCGCTGATTGAGCTGCTTGAGCAGATCGGATGCTGATTCCAAGCGTTGCCGCTCGTCGATCAGTGCGGCGACCTCGGTCGCGACCGAGGCCCAATCCAGCTCGGTGAAGTCGACAAACTCTTCCAGTCGCGTCAGTGCGTTCAGGCGGGCACCGAGCGCCTGTCGCTCGGACACGAGTTTGGCCGTCAGTGCGCCGATCTCGGCGAGATGGGCCTCGAGCCGGCGACGCTTGGCCTCCAGTGTTTCGATCTTGGCCGCGTTGGTCCAGCCCAGGACATAGCGGCTGCGGTCGTCGATGCGGTGACGGTCGTCCTTCTCGTGACGTCCGGTCGGGTCCTTGATCTGGCCGGCGCGTGTGATGGCGCGGGTCTCGCGCCTGAACTGCTCCTGCGTGATGCAACAGGCCACGTCGAACCGATGCGCCAGCTCGCGCTCGAGCCAGTCGTAGAAGGGCGAGTCGGGTTTGACGGCGATCTTGCGGACCAGCGAGTCACGGTGCAGGTCGGGCAGGTCGCCCCGGCCTCGGGTGCTCACTGCGGCACGTACATGGAAATAGACGAGCCGACCGCGCAGATGGGCGCTGTCGACCCACTCGGCGACCGTCTTGTAGGCCGTGTCCGGTACCAACAGGGACAGGCCGAAGCCGCGCATCAGCCGCTCGGCCGCACCTTCCCAGTCGCGCTCCTCGTCGCGCACCTGCAGCAGCTCGCCCGCGAAGGGCATCGACTCCTCCGCAAGGCCCAGGGCCTCGCAGAGCGCGGCACGGATTCGGATCTGCTGGTCGTCGATATTGCTGCGGCGACGCTTCAGGCTCTCGATCTCGGCCTGGAGTGCGTCGTGCTCGAGCTGGCCTTGGCGCAGGGTCACGCTGTGCTCGGTCACCGCGTTCTGCAGATCGATGTCGCGCGCCTGCAAACCCTCCCGCATCTCCGCGAGCCGACGCCGTTGCGCGAGGAAGGCCGTTTCGTCCGCGGCCGGGCTCTCGTCGAGACCGGCCGTCAGCTCGGCATAGCGTTGTGCCTTGGCCTGTCGGGTGTTGCGCAGCGCCTCCAGCTTCTTGATCTCGGCGGCCAGGCGTTCGAGCCTGTCCCCGCCGTTTTCGGCCACGGCGCGCTTGAGTTCGTAGACCTGGTTGCCTTGCTCCTCGCGACGGCCCTCCAGGCGCTTGACCAGGGCATCGACGCGCTCCCGGTCCTCCTGCAGGTGCGCCAGACGTTTCCCGAGCAGCGCCAGTTTCAAACCCGCGAAGTGGACACGCAACCCGTCGCGGCAGCCTCTGAGATCCTCGACCTCTCGTGTCAGGCCGGCGTGACGTGCGCAGTCCGCCACCAAGGGCGTGAGCATTTCAACCTGGCGCTTGGCCTTGAGCACCGCCTCGTGCGCGCGGTTGAGATCGTCGAAGTGTACGATCAGCGCCTTGATGCGGGTCTCCACCGCGAAGGGCTCCAGCATGTGTCCGCGCACGAAATCGGTGAGGTTGCCGACGGACTTCATCGAGACCGTCTGATGAAAGAGCTCGAGCGCCTGCTCGCTGTCGATGCCCAGCCGGCGCCGGAACCAGGCTCCGTATTTGGGGAAGCCGTCCTCGATCTCGGCACCGAGCCCGCGCAGCTTCTTGCGCAGTTGGGCGATGTCGGTCCCGAACCGGGAGAAGTCGGTCGCGATCGAGAGATCACGCTCGGCGCAGACGAAGAAGCGGGCCGGCTGACCCTGCGCCTCCTTCATCCAGAAGACCTGGGCGAGCGTGACGGTCTGGTCATAGCCGGCGTTGTGGAAGACGCCGAGGATGACGGAGTAGTTGTTGTGATCGCGCAGACTCACGGGCTTGGCCGCCCCGGTCACCTCGTTACGCTCGGATTTGTAATGCCCGAGCACGTAGGAGCGCAAGGTGCGCTCCTTGCTGTCCGCACCCGCGGCCTTGTTGTAGGCGATGCGCTGAGCCGGGACCAAAAGGGTCGTTACGGCATCCACCAGGGTCGACTTGCCCGAGCCGATATCGCCGGTCAGCAGCCCGTTCTTGCCGTCGAGCGACAGGGTCCAGACGCGGCTGTCGAAGGTGCCCCAGTTGAAGACCTCCAGGCGCGACAGACGAAAGCCGGACAGGCGGTCGTCAGCGACGAAGTCCAGGTCGAGCGATTCAAGCGGCGGCATCGGGCCAGTGATCATCCAGTATCTGTTCGACGGTGAAAGGGCATACGGCGGGAAACTGC
This sequence comes from Thiocapsa rosea, assembly GCF_003634315.1. Taxonomy (NCBI): domain Bacteria; kingdom Pseudomonadati; phylum Pseudomonadota; class Gammaproteobacteria; order Chromatiales; family Chromatiaceae; genus Thiocapsa; species Thiocapsa rosea. The sequence goes on along the minus strand of NZ_RBXL01000001.1, from coordinate 24,829 downwards.
GTCTCCTCGACGCCGATCTCCCGTGCGGCCTGAAGTTCGGAAAAATCCTGCTCGTAAAGAGGTGTCATGAATCGCCTCGCACCCTTTGCGTTGAATGATCCCCACATCGTCACGCGATTGCCGAATCGTTTCAACCCTTTGCCTTCGTCGCCCCGGCTTTGGCCATCCTGTCGTCCAGGCCTCTCGGGTTCTCCGACCGGATGCCAAACTCCGGCCGCACGCGCGGGTCCGCCGACTTCAGTCGGCCCCCGGGGAGGCGGACTTCAGTCCGCCGTGCGGCGATCTTGACACTGCCGAGGTGGTCGAAACGATGATCGAGGCCGTCGCCCCTGACAGCTCAAGCGCTTTTGTCCGGATCGACCTGCGCCCGATAGACCGCCAGCCGTGCGTCGAAGTCCGCCAACCATTGGGCATCGACGAAAGCCTTCAGGATCCGCCGCACTTCGTAGCTGTCTGGGCCGCGGGCGGAGCCGCCGGCTGTCTTGAGCCGGCGCAGGAAGCCCAGCTCGACGACCTTGTTGACGTGGGTCTCGATCTGGTCGATGAGTCTCGCCTCGTTGCTGCTTTGGGGCAGGAAGACCCGTACCAGCTCGACGATCTCGTCGCGCGAGAGCACGAGGCGCGTTTCGGCCCCGCCCGCATCGAACTCGGCGAGCTTCTTGCGCAGCAAGGCCAGCAAGAGGCTGACCGGAAACGACAGCGGCCGACGCGCGACCAGACGCGGCAGCTTGGGCGCGGCCTCGTCCTCGGCGGTCTCGGCGCGGCTTTTGAGGAACGCGTACCCTTCCGCCTCGTCGAGCACCAGTTCCAGTCCGAGCACCGACACATAGTCCCGCACCCGCGCCTGCAGATCGAGCAGCGTGCCCCAGAGTCGCTCGTCGCCCTCGCGATAGAGGACCCCTTTGAGCAGACCGATTACCAGCGCGGACAGCTCCGCCCCGGCCGGGACCGCCGGGGTGTCCCGCGCCTGTCCTTGGTCGTCGTCCATCCTCACCTCTCTCTGACAAAGATGACGCGGGGCAGTCGGGCGGTCTTTCGGACCGCCAGGCCGTCGCTCGCGTGCGCCTCCCAGACAATCACCTCCGGGGTCGTCTCGTCCAGCGTCGTCTTGAAGGCGTCGCTGCCCAACTGAAGATAGGCCACGAGCTCCGCGAGGCCCTGCGTCAAGGGCCGCAGCTCGGTCAGCTCGCGCAGCGTGACCTGGGAGCGATCCTGCAAGGCGTGGCGGATGTGGCGCGCAAGCTGCGCGCGGTCGACCACGACCTGCGCATAGAGCGCATCGGCGTCCAGATCGGCGTCGCCCGCCTGCAGCTCCAGATCCGCGATCACCGGCTTCAGGGGCGGGGTGTAGAGCGGACGCTCCATCGGCAGCTCGACCGCGGCGGCGGACTCGGCGATGCGCATCACCTCGCCGCTCGGCTGGTGCTCGCGCAGGGCCAGCGCCTTCGCCTCGATCCCGTGCAGGATGTCCATGATGCGCCGGTTCTCCAGCCACGCCTGATCGTCAAGAAAGCGCCGCAGTTGCTGTGAGAGCTGCGCGACCGTGCGTTGTGTGTGCTCGCCGGCCTCGAGCCAGTCGTAATGCACCCGGCGGGTGCGCGCATCCGGCTTCAGCTCCGCGACCGGGGGCAGGGCGAGCACCCGGTCCAACAGCTCGGTCAGCTCCTCCTGCCGGCGACTGGACATGAGGAAATCCCAAAAGGCCCGGAAGCTGCGCCCTTGGTCGGAGTCGGCGATGGCGTCGCGCTCGCCCATGATCTCTTCCAGGAGCGCGCCCTTCGCCCCCTCCCAGAGCGCGATTCGCTCGCGCACCCGCCGATCGAGCAGACGGAAGTTGTGCTCCACCTCGCGGAAATCGGTCAACAGCTCGCGCGCCAACTGCATAAACTGCTGGAAGCGATCCTTCAGCGCCGTGTCGTCCAGCAGCGGCACGTCGCCGCCCAGCACCCGCGCGATCTCGGCATCGATCTCGTCGCGCCGCTTGACGAGCTCCGCGATGCGCTTCTCGGGATCGGCCTCGCTGCCCTCGCTCATCTGCTTGAGCAGCTCGAACAGGGTCAAGAGCCGCGACTCTGTCCCCACGAAGCTGCGTTCCGAGAGGGTGCCGAGCCAGGCGATCGCCTTCTCGGTCGCCGGTGTCAGATCGAATTGCGGCTCGTCCGAGTCACGGGCGTAGAACTTGCGCAGCCAGCCCTTGTCCGGGCCGGCCCAATCGTTGAGATAGTCCAACGCCGACTTGGGGAAGCTGCCCTCGCCGAGACGCTCGCGTAGTGCATACAACTCGTCTTCGAGCGCCTCGGCCAGATCCGCCGCCGCCATCACCCGAACATTGGGCTGCACGAAGACGCGGTTCAGAAAGCTTGCCACCAGCGGGGCATGATCCGAGCGCAACAGCCGCCACGCGGGGTGGTGGGTGCGCAGGGTGTCGAGGGTGGCGAAGTCCATGATCCGACGATCATGCCTCAGGACCGGATCGGCTGCGACCTTTGATGGATCGAGGGTGGGGATCTCGGATCAGCTCACGCGATCTCCTTCCGCAATCCGATAACCCATCGCCCGATAGCCCTGCCGTCGCCGATCCCACATGCGCAGCAGGACCGGGTGTCCGGTGTCGACGAAATCGTGGATCCGCACGTCGGTTTTGGTGGCATGCTCGCGATGCAGTCTGCCGGCGTACTGCTGCAACATGCCTTTCCACGGCTCTCCCGGATCTCAGGGAACGCCAAGTTTAGTAAAATCAGTGTTCTACGCAGCCAATCTTGGTAAACTTCCATTCGAACGCTTTTAACTCAATGGAAAACCGATGATTGACCAGAGCCAACTCCTGCGCCTGCTCGGACTGCCGCAGATCGCCATCGACCGCGTCGAGATCACGGACGCCGCTGTGCTGGAAATTCATGTGCACAGCACCGAGGAGGGCACGCAGTGCCGGAGCTGCGGCCGACGCATCACTGAGCCGCATGGACTCGGTGAAGAACGGCGGTTGCGCCATCTGTCGATCTTCGAGCATCGCACCGAAATTCTCATTCGTCCCAAACGGTATCGCTGCCCCGATTGCCGGGATCATCCCACCACCACCCAACGGGTGGACTGGTACGACCCGCGCAGCGGCTTCACCCGTGCGTTCGAACACAGCCTGATGCGCGCCCTGATCAACAGCACCCTGGAAGACGTCGCGCACAAGGAGGCCGTCACCCCGGAGCACCTCGACGGTATTCTCGATCGGTGCGTCCCGAGCCAGATCGACTGGACGACGCTCACGGCGCTGCCCGTGCTCGGGCTCGACGAGATCGCCTTGACCAAAGGCCACGGCAATTTCGTGGTGATCGTCAGCGCCAGGGTCGAGGACACCCTGAGCATCCTCGCCGTGCTCAAGGACCGTAAGCGCGCGACCATCGAGGCGTTTTTGCGCACGATCCCAAAATCCTTGCGGCGCACCGTTCGCGTCGTGTGCACCGACCTGTACAGCGGCTTCATCGGTGCGGCCAAGGCCGTCTTCGGCACGCACGTCGCCATCTGCGCCGATCGCTTCCATGTCGCGCGTTTGTATCGCGACGCCGTGGAGACGTTGCGCAAGACAGAACTGCGCCGGCTCAAGCGCGACCTGTCGAAAACCGAGTACGGCGGGCTCAAGAACGTCCATTGGATCCTGCGCAAGCGCGAATCCGACTTGAGCGCCGAGGAACGGCGGATCCGCGCCCGGTTGTTCGCCTATTCCCCGCAACTCGCGCAAGCTCATGCCCTCAGCCAAGCCCTCACCGAGGTCTACGACATGCCCCTGTCCAAAGGTCAGGCCAAGCGCAAACTCAGTGGCTGGATGCGACGGGTCAAGAACGCCGAGATGACGTGTTTTCAATCCTTCCTGAAAACGTTGCGCCGTCATTGGGACGAGATCACCAATTATTTTACCGAACGACACACGAGCGGTTTCGTCGAAGGTCTCAACAACAAGATCAAAGTATTAAAACGGCGGTGCTATGGCTTGAGCAACCTGCGCCGGCTCTACCAGAGGGTGTACCTCGATCTGTGCGGTTATCGGGTTTTCGCGCGCTGATCAATGAAAAACAACCGCTTAAAAATGGCTTGGACGGGGTGCGTCCAGCGATATTTTCAACCAACGTGTTCGGTCAAAATGACTACAACGTCATGTTTTTAAATATTTTAGCGCTTTCCCTGAATTCCGGGAGAGCCCTTTCCACGAGATCGGCATCGCCAAGACCAGGGTATCCAACGGTGGGTGGTCGAAGCCTTCGCCGACCAACTTTCCCGTTGCCAAAAGGATGCGCGGTTCATCTTGCGGCAGCGTACCGAGCTCTGCGATCCGATCGCCACGTTGCTTTCTCGACATTCGGCCGTGCAGGACGATTGGGTCCAAGCCCTTGTCGTGAAGGGCGGCTAAGATCGCGTCGAGGTGAGCCGTGCGCTGGGTCAACACCAAGACTTTGCGTCCTCGGTCGAACGCGCTCTTCACGGCGAACACGATGGCATTCGGTCTTGATTGGGAAACAATCGGTCGTAGGATTTCAGCGTGAGCTGCCGTGTTCGGCCGCAGGTGTGGCTGATGATGGCGGTGCCCAAGCGGCGGGCATCGCGCGCCGACACCTTGTCGGAGAAGAAGAGCCACGCATGCGCGCCCTGACCGGAGCGAGAAATCTCAAGCGTGACCGGCACGCCGAGCTCGTCACATGACCGGACGAAGGCACGGGCATCCTTGTCCCAGTCCTCGTCATCGAAATCGACGGCCAGAAAGTAGCAGGTGCCGTCGTCCAACAGGGGATAGACGCCGACCGTGTCCTTACCGGTCAGATGGTCATGAATCACCTTATCGGATAGCGGGATCAGCCGGCGATGGCCGCAGTCCGAGCACTTGATGCGCGGCTTCTCGCAGACACCCGGACGCCATTCGTTTGCACAGGCCGGCGTGTAACCCGACCTGCCGGTGCGCGGGCTCTCCCAGCGGACCGGGTAGACATCCGTTCGCCCGCGAAAGAGGCGGCGAAAAAGGGCGATCTTGTTGGCGGTCGACAGGCGTGATGGCTCGCGATCGGGAGCCGACGGCGAAGGCTCGGCCGATACGCGCCAATCAATGCCGTGTTGCTCGAGCAGCGAGATCAGGCGGGTGTTCTCGGCGCGCAGGGTCGTCAGCGGGTCTTGTTCATCCTGTCTGCTCATGTTCGTTCATAATTGGCTTTCCCGGAGACAGGCGGCCGTACACTTGGCTGCCGAGCCATTTGGAGATCAGCTCCTGCAGATCCGGCTTGCCCATGTACTCCGTAAACAGCTCTTCGTTCAGCTCCATCCGCTCGATGAAGAGCGATTCCAGTACCTGCCGGAACACCAGCTGGAACTTATCGAGCGAGTTGACTTCGGCGGCCTTCTGTAGAGACTCGTTTTGGCTGGCTGCCTCGGCGATCTGATCGAAGAACAACTGATCCGCTTCGTTGAGCTCGCCGCCGAAGCGTTCGTTGATGATGTCGATCAGACGTGACAGCGAAACATGTTCCTCACGCACGATTCCGGACCCTACCTCACGCGGCCCGTCCAGCGGTTTGGCATAGCCTTCGTTCAGGCTGATCGAGCCTTCGCTGATCTTCTGTAATCGGTAGTAGTCGAGCTCGACGTCTTCATCGAACTGATAGCCGGGTCCGTTCTTGCGCTTGGGTAGCTTGAGCGCGAGATGGCGCAGATAGGTGAAGAGCTTTTCGAGGTCGCTGTCCTGGTAGGGAATCACCTGACTCAGAAAGCTGTAGAGGTTGCGGAAGGCATGCAGTTTGCCGCGCCAAAGCTCGGCCTCCTCCTCTTCCGCGTTCTGCATCCGTGCGAAGCGTGCGACCGCCTGGTCCAGAACGGCATTCATCGCCTTGTGATCGCCTGGGCTTTGCCGGCGCTTCGGCGCGAAGAACACGCGAGCAAACTCGGTCACTTCGGTCTGCAGATAGATGCCCGAGGCATCGAGTTCCGCCTTGACCTCGTAGAGCTTGTCCGGATCGACCTGCTCGCCCATGACCGAGCCTTCGTAATACTGGCGGAAGGCGTCCTGGATTTCGGCGGGGTCATTCACGAAATCCAACACGAAGGTGTCCTCCTTCAAGGGGTGGGTGCGGTTGAGCCTGGAGAGCGTCTGGACCGCCTGAATCCCCGCCAGGCGCTTGTCGACATACATCGTGTGCAGCACCGGCTGGTCGAAGCCCGTCTGGTACTTCTCCGCGACCAGCAGCACGCGTTAATCAGGCTTGGAGAAGGTGTCGGGCAGCTCTTTCTCCTTCACCCCGCCGTTCATCTCCACTTCCGTGTAGGTCTTCTCCGGCGTCTTGTCGTCTTCCACCGTGCCCGAGAAGGCGACCAGGGTCTTGATCGGGTAGCCCTTCTCCTGAATCCTGTGGTCGAACGCCTGTTTGTAACGCACGGCCTCCAGCCGCGAGCCGGTGACCACCATCGCCTTGGCGTGACCGCCGATCTTGTGGCGGGTGAAGTGCTGGAAATGCTCGACCATCACCTCGGTCTTCTGCCCGATGTTGTGCGGGTGTAAGCGCATGAAGCGGGCCAGCGCCTTGGCCGCCTTCTTGCGCTCGACGTTGGGGTCGTCCTCGGCCTTCTTGATCAGCTTGTAGTAGGTCTTGTAGGTGACGTAGTTCTTCAGAACATCCTCGATGAAGCCTTCATCGATGGCCTGGCGCATGGTGTAGCGGTGGAAGGGCTCGCCATCGCGGCCGAAGATCGCCAGCGTCTTGTGCTTCGGCGTGGCGGTGAAGGCGAAGAAACTCATGTTCGGCTGCCGGCCGCGCTTGGCCATGGCGCGGAACAGGCGCTCAAGCTCGACTTCGCCTTCCTCCTCGGCCATCTCTTGAGCCTTGCGGCGCAATTCGGCGCCTCCCAGCACGCCCTTGAGCTCCGTCGCCGTCTCGCCCGATTGCGAGCTGTGGGCCTCGTCGATGATCACCGCGTACTTGCGGGTCGGCAGGTGGCTCTTCGCAGCGTCGCCGCGCTCCTCGCTCAGCTTGGCCAATTGCCCGGACACGAAGGGAAACTTCTGCAACGTCGTGATGATGATCGGCACCCCGGCTTCCAGCGCTTCGGCGAGCTGACGCGAGTCCGCGTCGATCTTCTGCACCACGCCTTGACGGTGGTCGAACTGGTAGATGGTGTTCTGCAACTGGCGGTCCAGCACAACACGATCGGTGATGACCACGACGCTGTCGAACAGGCGCTCGTCGCGTGCGTTGTGCAGGCTGGACAGCCGATGCGCCAGCCAGGCGATGGTGTTGCTCTTGCCGCTGCCGGCCGAGTGCTCAACCAGGTAGTTATGCCCCACGCCCTCGCGGGCTGCCGCCGCCACCATTTGGCGCACCGCCTGCAACTGGTGATAGCGCGGAAAGATCAGGCTCTCCTTGCGCACCTTCTTGCCGTCCTCGGTGACCTTCTCCTGCACGTCCACGTGAAGAAAACGTGCGAGCAGATCGAGCAGACTGTCGCGCTGCAAGACCTCTTCCCACAGGTAGGCTGTCCTGTAGTTGCGCCCGTCGCGGTCGGGCGGATTGCCGGCGCCACCGTCCATTCCCCGGTTGAAGGGCAGGAAGTAGGTCGCGGAACCAGCCAGCCGCGTCGTCATATGCGCTTCTTCGGTGTCCACCGCGAAATGCACCTGGGTGCGCTTGGTGAAGGCGAAGATCGGCTCGCGCGGGTCGCGGTCGTGGCGGTACTGGTGGATGGCGTTGGCCGCGGTCTGGCCAGTGAGCGGGTTCTTGAGCTCCAGCGTCACCACCGGGATGCCGTTGACCGACAGCACCACATCCAGCGATTGCTCCGAGTGCAGGCTGAAATGCAGTTGCCGCGTCAGCCCCAGGCGATTGGCCTTATAGCGCGCCTCCAGGTCCGGATTCAGGCCATGGGCCGGGCGGAAGAGGGCAATCCGCAGCGTCTTGCCGAAACATTTGAAGCCGTGGCGCAGGGTGGCCAGCGTGCCATGGGTGTCCAGCCATTTGCACAGCGATTCCAGCACCCGCGCGCCGGTTTGCTCGCCGTGCAGTGTCTCCAGCTTCTCCCACACCTTGCCCTGGGTGGTGCGGATAAAGGCCAGCGCCTCATCCGGGAAGATCGCCCGCTCGCGGTCGAAGCCCTTGGCATCGAGCCGCAGGTAACCGTCGGCCAGCAAGACGGACTCTATGGCGGTTTCGAAGGCGGCTTCGCTGGTGGTTTTCATCGCTGCATCCTTTGCGTTTCTGGTTGCCTGGTCAAAGAAAGGGTGTGTTCTCAATCCATAGCTTCATTGCTATAAGCCTGATCCACCCGGTTGGGCTTGTCGGGATAGCGCAACCGCAAGCGGCCGTGGGCCACTATGGGAGTCAAAAAACGTGATCTCAGTCCGTCGGGGTTTCTGTCACGCAGTTCCGCCAGTTGGTTTCGGGTCAGCCAACGACCCCGGCAGAGTTCCAGAATAATTTTCTCCATTTCATCGGGTTGCAGACGCTGCTGGTTTCTGGCGGGGGCGGCGATCGTCAGTAGAACGTCGCTATGTACGATGTCACCGGCCTTATGTAGGGAGTCACCCGGCTTATGTACGGAGTCACCGGCCTCGCTCATGATCCGCTTCGGCTGAACACGCTCGCGCAGCATCGGTAGGCTCCGATGATGTGAGGCCCATGCCCGGCGCATCGTCGCCGGTCACCACCGGTCTGCCGCCCTTCCAGGTGACCGCGTACTGGCCCAGTCGCCGCTTTTTCTCCAGCGTCTTGCCGACGGCCTGCCGGAGCGCATCCAGTTGCCTTTGCCCCTCGGCGGATGGACTCGTCTTTCGTGTGGCGTTCATCGTTGGGCCTCCTCGATCAGAAGCTGATAATAAGCCTCGTGCAAAATATCGCGGTTTTCTCCCCGCTGTTCAAAGACCAGCACCGGGCTTTCTCCATCGTTCATGAAACAGGTGCAGCGATCGACCCGATGACTGAAATCATCCAGCAGGTGGCGCAGGCTGCGAGGAAAGCGCCGCTCGATATCCGGCAACGGAATGGCGTGTCCGCCGTGGGAAACCCGCTCGGCGACTCGCAGTTTTGACATCTCGGCGCTGGGCAGCGCCAGATAGATCAACTCGACGCACCAGTCGTCGCGGCGCAGCCTCTCGATCAGCCGCAGATAGGTGCGTCCTGCAAGGGTGGTCTCGAACGCGAAGTTTTCGCGGGCGGCGACCCGGGCTTCCATTTCTCGCAGGAAGAGACGGCTGGCGGCCAGCAACTCCCGCTCCGGGGCGAGCGGCGCGAGCCCGGCGGCAATCAGGTCGGCATTGATGAAATGGGAGCAGCCCGCCACCCTGGGCAGGTATTCGAGTGCAAAGGTCGTTTTGCCCGCGCCGTTGGGACCGGCGATGATCCAGCAGATGGGCGTCATGCGCGCATCGTCTCCAGCGGGATCTGGCCAGTGACGGCGGCGGTGATCAGGGCGGCACGGCGTTCCGATAGCAGAGACAACGAAGAAGAGACATCCCTTGAGATTGAGCGAAGTCGCTCTTCTGCGCGCTGAAGGTGGCGCACAATCTCAGCCTGCTCAGAAACGGGAGGCAATAGCGTCAACCAATCCAATACGTGGCCTTGCGAAACCTTAACCATCGAACCACTTGAACCTCTTGCGTCACGACGAATCTGAACGCGAGCTGCTGCTGTAGCCAGGAAATAGGTGAGATACTCGGGGAGAACTTTCGCCTCTTGAACCCGAAGTCTGTAGATGAGGTCGGGGAGCAAAAGCGTTGGCTCATCGACCGGGACACATGCAACATCAGCCACGAGTCCGGGCGTATTACTGCGAGTAATGAGCACATCACCCGCGCGAAGTGCGAACGCCTGCTCCTGGTCATCCGCTTCACGGAGCGCCTTATTCTCTTCTCGCTTGAATCGACCTTTTGAAACTGCGCTTAGTTTCAAGATGCCGAGTTCGTCTGAACTCGCTGGGATGTTGGCAGCGATCGGCGAACTGCCGGCTCTCCCGGAATTCAGGGAAAGCGCTAAAATATTTAAAAACATGACGTTGTAGTCATTTTGACCGAACACGTTGGTTGAAAATATCGCTGGACGCACCCCGTCCAAGCCATTTTTAAGCGGTTGTTTTTCATTGATCAGCGCGCGAAAACCCGATAACCGCACAGATCGAGGTACACCCTCTGGTAGAGCCGGCGCAGGTTGCTCAAGCCATAGCACCGCCGTTTTAATACTTTGATCTTGTTGTTGAGACCTTCGACGAAACCGCTCGTGTGTCGTTCGGTAAAATAATTGGTGATCTCGTCCCAATGACGGCGCAACGTTTTCAGGAAGGATTGAAAACACGTCATCTCGGCGTTCTTGACCCGTCGCATCCAGCCACTGAGTTTGCGCTTGGCCTGACCTTTGGACAGGGGCATGTCGTAGACCTCGGTGAGGGCTTGGCTGAGGGCATGAGCTTGCGCGAGTTGCGGGGAATAGGCGAACAACCGGGCGCGGATCCGCCGTTCCTCGGCGCTCAAGTCGGATTCGCGCTTGCGCAGGATCCAATGGACGTTCTTGAGCCCGCCGTACTCGGTTTTCGACAGGTCGCGCTTGAGCCGGCGCAGTTCTGTCTTGCGCAACGTCTCCACGGCGTCGCGATACAAACGCGCGACATGGAAGCGATCGGCGCAGATGGCGACGTGCGTGCCGAAGACGGCCTTGGCCGCACCGATGAAGCCGCTGTACAGGTCGGTGCACACGACGCGAACGGTGCGCCGCAAGGATTTTGGGATCGTGCGCAAAAACGCCTCGATGGTCGCGCGCTTACGGTCCTTGAGCACGGCGAGGATGCTCAGGGTGTCCTCGACCCTGGCGCTGACGATCACCACGAAATTGCCGTGGCCTTTGGTCAAGGCGATCTCGTCGAGCCCGAGCACGGGCAGCGCCGTGAGCGTCGTCCAGTCGATCTGGCTCGGGACGCACCGATCGAGAATACCGTCGAGGTGCTCCGGGGTGACGGCCTCCTTGTGCGCGACGTCTTCCAGGGTGCTGTTGATCAGGGCGCGCATCAGGCTGTGTTCGAACGCACGGGTGAAGCCGCTGCGCGGGTCGTACCAGTCCACCCGTTGGGTGGTGGTGGGATGATCCCGGCAATCGGGGCAGCGATACCGTTTGGGACGAATGAGAATTTCGGTGCGATGCTCGAAGATCGACAGATGGCGCAACCGCCGTTCTTCACCGAGTCCATGCGGCTCAGTGATGCGTCGGCCGCAGCTCCGGCACTGCGTGCCCTCCTCGGTGCTGTGCACATGAATTTCCAGCACAGCGGCGTCCGTGATCTCGACGCGGTCGATGGCGATCTGCGGCAGTCCGAGCAGGCGCAGGAGTTGGCTCTGGTCAATCATCGGTTTTCCATTGAGTTAAAAGCGTTCGAATGGAAGTTTACCAAGATTGGCTGCGTAGAACACTGATTTTACTAAACTTGGCGTTCCCTGAGATCCGGGAGAGCCGAACTGCCTTGATCTAATGCGGCAGCGACGAACTTGATACGGCAAGGCTCCCAATGCGCCGGAATCTCGCCCAGCCATTCCTGGCCGGAGGGTTTGAGCGGGGCGTCGGGGTCGAGGCCGCGGGTGACGACCTGGCTGATGAGGGCGGTGCGCTTTTCTTCCAGTAGCGCCAGCATACGTTCCTTCTCGGCAGTCAGCCCGTCGATGCGAGCGGTTTCGCGGTCAAGGTAGTCAGCGATAAGGCGCTGAACACCACGACTTGGAAAGGGCAAAGGATGCCGGCGGATGACATCGGGGGATACTCGCTTGAGGCCGCCTGCACCTGTCATGGATGCCTCGCCGTCCTGTTTGAACGTCGACGATTGGAAGTAGTAGAAGAGAAACCTACCCTCAGCCGCTGTCGGACGGATGACGAACAATTCAGAGCTGCCGAACCCTTTACCTCCTATAAGGCTCTCGGCTATTGCAATGTTGCCATTCTCAAAGCACGGCGTGACCTTAGCTAAAACAATGTCGCCGTCCTCAAAGGCAGCGTATGAAGAACCATATTTCGAAAATTTCTCCGTATTCGGAATGAAGTATCCGCTCTTCACCCTGTCCATTGGCAGAAACGTGAGGTCATCATTCTCATCAAAGACGTCGAAAGTTACCGACGGATACAATTCGCACACGTAGCGCAGCGGGATGGTTTCCCAACCCTCCGGGAGTGGATCAACACCGCTCACTCCGTCACCTCCCGCAACAACGCCAGAATCCGCTTGTCCACCTCGGCTAGCTCGGAATCGATCTCGGCCAGCGGCCTCGGCGGCTGGTACCGGAAGAACACGCGGTTGAAGTTGATCTCATAGCCCACCTTGCCTAGGAGTCCGTCCGGCTCGTCGAGCGTCTCGCGGTCGATCCCGTCCCCGGTCATGCGGGGCTGCGGGCCGGCAGGTTCCGCGCGACGCCCAGTCAAGCAACAGTCAAGCAATCCATCACGATCAAGCGACTGATATTGAGATAAAAAAGGCGTACTCCGTGTCGGACTGGGCGGTTCTGTCAAGCATCGGTCAAGCAACAAGGCCACGGTCATCGCGCCCACCTCGGCAGGTATTTTCGAGCGCGGCTGCCCACGGTGTCGTCGTGGCAGCAAATCAAACCGGCTGCGAGGGTGTCCCTGATGATGCGGGAGACCATGGAGCTGTTCTTTTCGTCGATGCCGAAGCGCTCGCGCAGGGTGGTGTTTGTCATATAGTCCCGCTGGACGTAGCGCAGACAGGCATGCAGGTAGCTGGCGCGGATGCGATCGGCCTTGTCCATTGCCTTGAACTCCCGGTGGGAAAACAGCACGGCGCGGGTATGTTCCTCCGTGGTTTCGAACAAGGGGGCGGGGAGCTGGTAGAACTCGGTCTGGGAGACCACCTTGTCCACGCCACTGCCACGCTCCTCGCAAACGCCGATGCGGCGCATGAAGGAGGCCAGTGCCTCGTTGCGGGAGCGTGGCGGGCTGTCGAGAAAGCGGTCGGTCTGAACCAGCGGTAAACCGGGATTGGTGACTTCCATGCGGCTCGCGAAAATTTCCACCATGGGACCGGTGCCGGTCAGGTGGAAATCCTGGTGGATCAGTGCGTTGGCCACAAGCTCGCGGATCGCTAGCTCGGGGAACATGGGCACCTGCCTACGTAGGGCCCGGCCGATAACCTCGTTGCTGGGCAGCAGCTGGGTAATGAAGCCAATCAGCTCATCAAAACCGACCGCGTACCCCTTGCTGCCTTCCTGCTCGCGCACGGTTTCGACCCGCGTTTCACCCCTATAGAGCACTATCCGCACCGCCTTACGCGCCAGAACGCGGAAGTCGGCTAGGCGCTTGGCGAACAGCACGGCACCTAAATTGGTGATATTCCATCCGCCGGCGTTGCCGCGTGCGATGAGGGTGTCGGCCTCCAAAGCCGATAGGATGGCATCCCGTCCCTCGGGAAGCGGCAGGGAAAGCAAGTCGAAATAGGCCGGGTAGTCCAGCAGTCGGAGCACCTCTTCGGCGGCAACGTCGTCGGCGGCGATCTCCCGTTCGAACGGGATGCGGTCGAACACACGCCACAGCTCCCGCTCTTTCTCCGGAAAGTCCTTCAGTCTCTTCTTATAGGAGCCAACACGGATAAACTCGGTGCCCTTGAACTGCACCGGATGACGGAACGCCGCGCCGATCTCCAATAGCACCACGCTTGCGCCTTCCGCCTGCAGTCCGTGGAAGCGGAAGTTGATCTTGGGTGAGAGCAGGCGCAGCAGCCAGCTTTCCAGCTCCTCATTGCCGATCTTGACGGATGCCGGGTCGAAGGTGGTGCCGAGAATATCGTGGCTGGTGTCATCCAAACCCCATACCGACCAAGCGCTGACCTTGCCAGCCAGCGCGGCGGAGTTCGCAAGGGCAGAAAGGTATTCGCCGATATCCTCCGGATCAGCGCGGTTATGCTTGAACTCGACCCATTCGGTTTCGCGAGGCAGTTTGCGCAGCTCGGCTAAGATGCCGAGCATTGCGTCTTCTGGGCGGCGAATACTCACTCCGTCACCTCCCGCAACAACTCCAGGATCCGCTGCTCCACACCGGCGAGTTCCGCATCGATTTCATGCAGCGGGCGCGGCGGCTGGTACTGGAAGAACACGCGGTTGAAGTTGATCTCGTAGCCGATCTTGCCGATGCCGCCGTCCTGCTCGTCAAGGGTGGTGCGGTCGATCCAGGCATCGGCGACATAGGGGCGCACTTCGCGCAGCACGTAGCTGACGATGTCCTCTTTCAGCGGGATGTTCTCGGCGTCCTTCAGGGCAGGGTCGGATTCGTACTCGATGAAGACCCCCTCTCCCCCGGCCCCTCTCCCGCGTGGGGGAGAGGGGAGTTTGAAGAGGCCAAGCAAGGCGTAGAGATCGTCCTTTGCGAGTTCGTCGGGTAGGGTCTGGTCGGGGAACAGGTCGGCGCGGTCCAGCGCCTCGATCTTGTGGATCTTGGCGATCACCGGTGCGGCCTCGGGGTCCACGCAGGTGAAGCACTCGCGGAAGATCTTCTTCTGCGCCGTGCCTTTGGCGCCCTTAGCCCAACCGTCGACGTTATCGGGCAGGGTCTTGAACACCTGCTGCACGTCATCCCAGACGCGGTTCCAGTCCAGGTGCGGTTCACTGCCGAGCTGTTCCTGCACCGACTGCAGGGCATCGAACAATTCCGGGCAGGTGTTGAGGAAACGCTCGCGGGCTTCGTCCGTCAACTCGAAGCGCAGGCGTAGCGGGCGCAGCACGCTGATGCGGCGGTAGCCGAAGTCGGTGTTGTCGAAGACGCGACTGGTCTTGCTGCTCTCAAGCGCGCCGTGTTCGCGGGTGATGGCGTCGATGGCGGTCTGATCAAGATAGCGGCGTTTGTCGCCGAGGCTGCGCTTCATCGGCGTGTAGCGCTCGCGGGCGTCGATGAGCTGGATCTTGCCCTTGCGGTGGGCGGCCTTGCGGTTGGTGACGACCCAGATGAAGGTGCCGATGCCGGTGTTGTAGAACATCTGCTCGGGCAGGGCGACGATGGCTTCGAGCCGGTCGCGCTCGATGATCCAGCGCCGGATCTCGCTCTCGCCGCTGCCGGCTCCGCCGGTGAACAAGGGCGAACCGTTGAAGACGATGGCGGTGCGCGAGCCGGGCCTGTCGCGGTCGCCCGCTGTGTAGTCCTGGAACTTGCTCATCATGTAGAGCAGGAACAGCAGGGCGCCGTCGTTGATGCGCGGCAGTTTGCCGTTATAGCCACGGAAATTGGGCCAGCGGTCGATGATCTTTTTCTCCGCCTTCCAGTCCACGCCGAACGGCGGGTTGGCCAGCAAGTAGTCGAAGCGGTGATCCGGAAACGGGTCGTCGGTGAGGGTGTTGCCCAGCACCACCTGACCATCCTTGTGGCCCTTGATCAAGAGGTCGGAGGCGGCTACGGCGTAGGAGCGTGGGTTGTAGTCCTGCCCGAAGACCTTGACCGTGGCCTGCTCGTTGTGGGCGCGAATCCAGTTCTGTGCCTCGGCCAGCATGCCGCCGGTGCCGCAGGCCGGATCGCAGATGGTGACGATGATGCCGGCCTGCGTGAGCACCCGGGTGTCGGGCTCCAGCAGCAGGTTGACCATGAGCTGAATCACTTCGCGCGGCGTGAAATGATCGCCGGCCGTTTCGTTGGCGGCTTCGTTGAAGCGGCGGATCAGGTCCTCGAAGACCAGGCCCATGGTGATGTTGTCGACCTTGCGCGGGTGCAGGTCGATCTCGGCGAACTGGGCGACCACCTGGTAGAGCCGATTGGATTCTTCGAGCTTTTCGATCTCCTTGTCGAACTCGAAGCGCTCGAAGATCTTGCGGATGTTCTCGGAGAAGCCGTTGATGTAATCGGCCAGGTGGCGGCCGATGTTGTCCGGGTCGCCCTTGAGCTTCTGGAAATCGAGCTGGCTGTGGTTGTGGAAGCCCAGCGGCTTACCGTCGTCGCCCAAGGCCCGGTTGTTGAGGATGGCGTCGATGTTGGGGATGCCCTTGCTGCGCAGCTCGGCATGGCGCTTGAGCACGGCCTCCTTGCTGGGCGCCAGCACGGCATCGAAGCGCCTTAGCACGGTGAGCGGCAGCATCACGCGCTCGTACTGCGGCGGGCGGTAAGGTCCGCGCAGCAGATCGGCCACGGACCAGATGAAGTTGGCGAGTTGTTGGAAGTTGGCGCTCATTTACGAGTCCTGACGGCGGTCGTTGTGCGGGCGGCGCCATTTTTGGTTTCAATCATTGTTCTTTGTCCATCAATCGAGCACGACCAGGAACTCGGTCGCCAGCGCCTCGGGGCGCACGGAGCGGGTAGCCGGGCTGCGATTCAGGTGCACCAGGCCGTGCCGTCGAGGGGTCGAGTCTTTCCTTTTGCCATCGAGGCAAGACGGGCTGCATTTAGGTGCCTGCTGGCCGCCCTAACGCAGACAATTCTCTACCCGGCGCCGCTGACTGCACCGAAGCCGGACTGTCCGGAGAATCATTTCGCCTCGGACGCCGGGCTGTTCAGCCAATTCTCCACTCGCAGCCCGGCGACTCGCACGAATTCTTCCACATTGTCGGTCACGAGGATCAGACCGGACTCCAGAGCATGCGCCGCGATCAGCAGGTCGTTGGGTCCGATGGGCGTCCCGGCTCGCTCCAGCCGAAGTCGTATGTCCGCGTAGGTCCGATCGGCTTCGGAGTCCAAGGGCAGCACGGGCAGCGAGGCCAATAGGTCGTCGACCTTGTCGGTCAGGGACTTGGAGCCGAGCTTACGGGCACCGAAACGCAGCTCGGCGGCCACGACGATGCTGGTACAGACACTCCCGTAGCCGCGCCGAGCAAGCGTCCCGGCCACCGGTCCCCGGGGTTGACGAATCAGCGCGGAGAGGATGTTGGTGTCGAGCAGGTAGCGCAGGCCCGCAATGTTTGCCATGGCACTTAAACCGCGCCCGGCGCGGTATGCGATGTTTTTCGATGGGATCGGCTCCGGCGGACTTGACGACCGCCGGAGTCGGCGCGGTTTAAGAGATTTAGAAAACAGATCATTTTAAACCGCGTCCCCGCTAACGGCTGTGGGTGCACCAAACGTCGAGCTCACTCGAAAATCAGCATCTCGCTCTGGACGCGGTTTAGAGTCGGATGTCGTCCAAAGGCAATAGCCCTTCGTCGACGTCGGGGAGGGTCTCGTCCAGCGGCTCCCATCCGGCGAGTAGCGTGGCGAGGTCCGGCCGGCGCTTCACCGGCTCGACGATCAGACGCTCGCCGTCCTTGCGGATAATCGCCTCGTCGGCGTCCAGCTCGAGCTCCCTCGGGATGCGTAAAGCTTGATTGCGACCGTTGCGAAAGAGGCGGACGTGGCGTTCAGGGTGCATAGGAGATCGATCCGACGGGTAGGGCGAAGACATACGCGCCAGCATATGCCAATTGCTCGGGTCGCGCGAGATGTCGGGAGCGGCGGTTGTGGAAATGCTCTCCGCGCTCCATGCGCGGAAACCTTTTTGTGTACAGGCCGGGTGAGGCAACAGGGCTACGTGCCGTCGGTCGATGCGCAGAAACACGTTGATAGCGGCAAAGGCGACACGCGTGGTTCCCTACCACGAAAGGATGGTTGATGCCGAGCCTCTTGGGCATCCCGACCGCTTTGGCCAAGGCACAGGCGCCTGCAGTGATCTCGGGCGCCGTGAGTGGCCTTGCGACGCGGCCTTGTCGATCTCCGGTTGGTCACTTCCGTCCGTGGCGACGAGGCTCAGGGCGTCAGCCGAGAGACATCGACCTGCAGGATGAATTCACCTTGATCCGAGGGCAGGATCGCAATCTGACCGCTCTCGATATCCTTGCCCGAAAACAGTAACCGGCCATCGAACAACATGCTCTCGTCGACCGTGTAGCCCTGCTCGGTCAGGGCCGAACCCCAGTCGGCAAAGTGAGGTGCGGGATCACTGGGTAGCTGGATTTGCAGGATATGGGTCCGTGTGCCCAGGGCTTGATCCATGACGATTTCATGGGGCACGGGCAGTTGGATCGCGCTGGGCAGCCATTCGGGTAGTTCCGCCTGGGTCGTGAGCGACACAGCGAAGAGTGTCGAGGCGAAGAGGGCTTTCAAAAGCTTGGGGCTAGACACCTGGCGATCTCCCGGGGGGCGTTGGGTTGTCGGCAGAGCGATGACTCGACCGGTCGCGGTTCTGCGCTGGTGGCCCAACATCGCCACTGCTGCGTTAGTTGAAGTATCGGGCGCGTTCTGACGCCGGGTCAACGGTCGAGCCCCTGGTTTGAGCTGTTATCCCCGGTTTTGCGGCTGGCCCCGATCAGCTTGATGCGGCTTCGCCGTTTGTGACGCGATTGTCCTCGCGGCTGAATGCGACTAAATTGCCCGATGCGGAGAATCCGGCCCATAATCTCCGCATGAACAGCGGTGATTGCAAGTACATCTGGCAGACCAACGACTGGCCGAACTGGCGTTTTGACCTGGCGACATTGGCCGGTCCGATGGCGGACGTGAGTCGCGCCCAGGATCTCTTGATGGGCCGCTTGGCCGATGTCGGCATGGCGCTGCGCGATCAGGCCAGCCTTGGCGCGCTCACCGAGGATGTGGTGAAGACCAGTGAGATCGAGGGTGAGCAGCTCGATGTCGAATCCGTGCGTTCGTCCATCGCCCGTCGTCTTGGCGTGGACATCGGCGCGCTGGCCCCGGTTGATCGTCACGTCGAAGGCCTGGTCGAGATGGTGCTTGATGCCACCGCCAACTGCGATGCGCCGGTGACGCGCGAGCGGTTATTCGGCTGGCACGCCGCGCTGTTTCCCCACCGGCTACTCAGGTCTATCCAAGATCAAGGTCGGAACTTGGCGCGAGGATCGTAACGGTCCGATGCAGGTCGTGTCCGGCCCGATCGGCCGACAGCGTGTCCATTTCGAGGCACCGCCGGCGGGACGTCTGGACGCAGAGACGCGTCGATTCCTCGATTGGGTCAATGACGCCTCGAACGACCCTCCGCTCATCAAGGCTGGGCTCGGCCATTTGTGGTTCGTCACCCTGCACCCCTTCGACGACGGCAATGGCCGTATCCCCCGAGCTATCGGCGATCTGCTGCTGGCGCGCGCCGACGGCAGTCCGCAACGCTTCTACAGCCTGTCGGCGCAGATCCAGCGGGAGCGCAGGGGGTACTACGACATTCTGGAACGGACCCAGAAGCGATCGATGGATGTCACCGAGTGGCTGGCTTGGTTCCTCGACACACTCCATCTCGCCGTCGACCAGGCACAGCACACCCTCGACAACGTGCTCGTCAAGACAGGGTTCTGGCAGCACTGGGCGATCACGCCATTGAACGAACGACAGGTGAAGCTGTTCAATCGGCTGCTCGACGGATTCGAAGGCAAGCTCACCAGCAGTAAGTGGGCGGCGATTGCCAAATGTTCGCCGGACACGTCTCTCTGAGACATCAATGACGTGCCCACGTCTGGCGCACTGCGAAGGGGTCGTTACGGATCGGGCTAAGTCGCTCTCCTGAAAACTACGGCTCGATTGCGAAGAATGCTTCGATAAAGGCAGCCCTTTCCAATGCTCCGGCCAGGGAGTATCGGCCATTGCGCGGGGTGAGCCTGATGTAGTCGGCAAGGAGCAGCTCGGTTCGCCGGGCTTTGTAGGTCCGAAGGTACGGGGAGACCTGCCGAAGCAGATCGAGTGCGTGACGGTTGGTGATGGCGTACGTGAAACTCGGCGTATGCCGGTCGGAATAGGTGCGCTTGCCTGTCGCCTTGCCGGCTCCGATGGTTTCGAGCAGGTAGTTGATCAACGGGCGGTCTGTGTTGGAAATGGAGACGACGACCTGGCGGTTGTCCTGTTTGTGCTTCCGCAGCAGGGAAACGGTGCCCTCGCCGTCGATCAAACCGGCGATATAGGCTGCGTCGATGTCGCTCAGCGCGTTGACTTTACGATAGTTTGCCACAGACTTGCCGAACACAAAAAGAAAACGGACCTTGGAGTGTACTCCAAGGCCCGCTGATTGGTGGAGGCGGCGGGACAGTGATTCCCCACCTTTCGGTGAGGCCTGGACTATGCCTTCATCCGGATCGGATACGACCCGATGGGTCCGGATGCGGAGCGTATTATCCGCGTTGCCGCGGATCCTAGTGGACGCTCCACCGTTGCCGGATCAGCGTCTCTATGAGTCTCTACAGGGCAGGTCTGAGGTTGGCCCTCTTCCTACCCCTCGGCGTTGCCGTGTCGGTCTGAGCCGACTGCAGGGTTCGCCGATGTGAGCCCCGTTTTCACTTTGCCCTTACGAGCAAAGGCGACCTGTGCGTTGATCGAACCCGCGTCCGCAAGCCCTCCGCCCTTGGTCCTACATGCTTAGCCCGTTCTATTATTTTTAGCCTTCCGCCGCCCGAGGGGCAGGGCGATCAGTCGGCGATCTCGAATTAGGTTTTAGCGGATCAGGTCCGAGCCCCCGTCACCGCGATCCCATGTAATGTTACCCCTGGAATCCGCCCCCCATAGGCAGGGAACGGTCAGAGGCTCGCTGGCCTAAGCCGCGAGAGCGTAGTTGTCGTCGTTGGCAACTATAGATTTGCGGTTGGATTTACGAGGTCACCCGCACCTCGGCATGCACCTTAGGTTTTGCGACCCACGTCGAAACCATGTCGCCCCCAGGTATCAGTACGACACTCTAGAGGAACCGCGGTTCCGCGGCAAGCTCAGCCGGTCTTGAAGAGGCGTTCCTTGTCGCGCTGCCAGTCGCGGTCCTTCTCCGTGTCGCGCTTGTCGTGCTGCTTTTTCCCCTTGGCGAGCCCGATTTCGAGCTTGGCCTTGCCGCGCTTCCAGTACATGGCCGTAGGGACCAGGGTGTAGCCGGCGCGCTCGGTTTGGCCGATCAGGCGGCTGATCTCGCTGCGTTTGAGCAGCAGCTTGCGGCTGCGGGTTGGGTCCGGGTTGACGTGGGTGGAGGCGGCGGCCAAGGCGGAGATGTGCGCACCGATCAGGAATGCCTCGCCGTGGAGGATCTTGACGTATCCTTCCTTGAGCTGAAGGCGACCGGCGCGCAGGCTCTTGACCTCCCAGCCTTCCAGCACGAGACCGGCCTCGATGCGTTGCTCGATGAAATACTCGTGCCCGGCCTTCTTGTTGAGCGCGATCGTCGAGCCACCATCGTTCTTCTTCTTTCCTTTTGCCATTGAACCGCGTCCCGGAAGTCAAAACCGTCGTTGGATCTGAGGCCGGTCTGGTTAGCCACACGCGGGCCTCGTACCTGACGCGGTTCAAGAATTGGTAAGAGCAGATCGTTTGAAATGCGTCTGGACGGCGCTCGTCGGTGGCTCCGACCATGGCCAACGGGCTCGGACAAGACACGAAGCACCGGACGCATTTCAAAGTGTAAATCAAACGAGGCTTGATTTCCGCACCGAGGACGGCTAGATTTGCGGGCTCGACTTACCTGGAGGGGTCCGATGCGCCAGCCGCTGATCGCCGGAAACTGGAAAATGAACGGCAGCAAGTCCAGTGCCGAGGCACTGTTGAACGGCGTCGTGGCCGGGTCCGGTGCTCTCTCGAAGACCGAGATCGCTGTGTGCGTGCCCTTTCCGTATCTCTATCTCGGCGAGCAGTTGCTTGCCGGTAGCTCGGTACGGCTCGGTGCTCAAAACCTCTGTACCGAAACCGGCGGCGCCTATACCGGCGAGGTGTCGGGCTTGATGTTGGCCGATTTCGGATGTCACTATGTCATTTGCGGTCATTCCGAACGTCGCGAGTACTACGGCGAGGACGAGGCATCCATCGCGCAGAAGCTGGCGCGCGCGACCGAGAGCGGCCTGACCCCGATTCTGTGTGTCGGCGAGACGCTGCAGCAGCGCGAGGCGGGCGAGATGGAGTCGGTGATTGCCGCTCAGATCGACGGCGTGGTCGAGCGCATCGGGATCGATGCCTTCGCCGGGATCGAGATCGCGTATGAACCGGTTTGGGCGATCGGCACCGGAATGACGGCGACGCCCGAGCAGGCGCAGGCCGTTCATGCCTATATTCGCGGTCGGATCGCTGCACTGAACGCTACGATCGCCGAGAAGCTGCGCATCCTCTACGGAGGAAGTATGAAGCCCGGCAACGCCGCCGAGTTGCTGGCGCAGCCGGATATCGATGGCGGTCTGATCGGCGGCGCATCGCTGAACGCCGATGATTTTCTAGCGATTTCTCTAGCCGGAGAACAGCTCGCAGCCTAAAGCTGCAGCAACGAGAGACTCATGCAAACCATTTTGACCGTCATGCAGGTCTTCCTGTCGCTCGGCTTGATCGGGTTGATCCTGATCCAGCACGGGAAGGGCGCTGATGCAGGTGCCGCTTTCGGGAGTGGTGCATCGGCGACCGTGTTCGGGTCTCGCGGTTCGGGTTCGTTCCTGACGCGCACGACGGGCATCATGGCGACGATGTTCTTCCTTACCAGCATGGCTTTGGCGTATTATGCGACCAAGGGGTCGGAGCCGGTGACGATCATGGATCGGGTGGACGAGCGTACCATCGTCGTCCCGCCGCCTGCAGCCGCGCCTACCTCGGACATTCCGGCCATTCCGGGCGTCGAGGCTGAAGGGCGGAGCGATGTCCAATCCGATGTGCCGGTCGGGTTGGCGCCCGAAGGCGAAGCGCCGGGTGGTGCGATTGTCGAGGAAGAGGTCGTCGAGGAATCGGCCGATGGCACGATCGAAGCTCAAACGACCGAGGTGATACTCGACGGGAGCCCGGTCGAAGAGCAAAATGAAGGGGACGCCGGTGATTCGGCGGCCCCGAGTAAAGAGTAAACGCCGACGTGGTGAAATTGGTAGACACGCTATCTTGAGGGGGTAGTGGCGTAAGCCGTGCCAGTTCGAGTCTGGCCGTCGGCACCATCTGCGGTAAAGCAAACGGCATGCCATTAATGTGGCATGCCGTTTTTTTTGCGCGATGATGGGCGCAAAGGTTTGAAAGACCTAATGATTTGAATTGGCCCTTAGGTTGACACTGTCGTGACGCCTGAACTAGACTCACGGTCCGGAACGACGTCAGAGAATAAGTAGATTCGGGAGGACTGATGCTCGACAATTATCTGCCGATCCTGATTTTTATCATCGTCGGGATCTTGGTTGGCGTCGGCCCGCTCGTTTTGGGTTACTTTTTGGGACCTCGCCGCCCGGACGCGGAGAAAGACTCCCCTTATGAATGTGGGTTTGCGGCCTTCGAGAGTGCGCGTTTAAAGTTCGACGTGCGCTACTACTTGGTGGCGATCCTCTTCATCGTCTTCGATCTGGAGATCGCCTTCCTCTTCCCCTGGGCGGTGGTGCTCGATGAGCTCGGTATGTACGGGTTCTGGGCCATGTTCATCTTCCTGGGGATCCTGGTGGTCGGCTTCATCTACGAGTGGAAGAAGGGGGCGCTGGAATGGGAATAGAGGGCATCCTCGAAGAAGGAGTCGTCACAACCACGGCCGACAAGCTCATCAACTGGGCGCGGACGGGGTCCTTGTGGCCCATGACCTTCGGCTTGGCCTGCTGTGCGATCGAGATGATGCACGCCGGTGCAGCACGCTACGACCTGGACCGTTTCGGGATCGTGTTTCGACCCAGTCCTCGCCAATCCGACGTCATGATCGTTGCGGGTACCCTGGTCAACAAGATGGCCCCGGCGCTGCGCAAGGTCTATGACCAGATGGCCGAGCCGCGTTGGGTGATCTCGATGGGGTCTTGTGCGAACGGCGGCGGCTATTACCACTATTCCTATGCGGTGGTGCGCGGTTGTGATCGGATTGTTCCGGTAGACGTTTACGTGCCGGGATGCCCTCCAACTGCCGAGGCCCTGCTTTACGGCATCCTGCAGTTGCAGAATAAGATTCGCCGTACCAATACCATCGCTCGCTGAGTCGTACCCAATTCCAATGGCAAAAGACATCCTGTCCAACCCCGCCAGGTTGACCGCGCTCGTCGATGCACTCGGGGAGGCGTTGGTCGGCCAGGGGTGCGAGACCATCACCGACCTCGGCGAGGTCACCTTGATCGTGCCGTCGGGGCGCTTGACCGACGTGGCGTGGATTTTGCGGGACCATCCGCAACTGCGCTTCGAGCAGCTGATCGACCTCTGCGGCGTCGACTATGCCGCTTACGGCAAATCCGAGTGGGCGACCGAAGAGGCGTCCACGACGGGTTTTGGCCGCGGTGTCGACCGCGATCAAGAGCTTGCGCTCGATGACCCCAAGCGTTTCGCTGTCGTCTATCATCTCCTGTCGCTGGTACACAATCGGCGGGTTCGCTTGCGGGTCTATGCGGGGAGCAGTCAGCCGATGGTCGACTCGATCGTCCCGGTTTGGGCGGCGGCTAATTGGTTCGAGCGCGAGGCATTCGATCTCTTCGGGATCCTCTTCCGGGGTCATCCGGATCTGCGCCGAATCCTCACCGACTACGGCTTTGTCGGACACCCTTTCCGGAAGGATTTCCCCCTTTCCGGGCATGTCGAGATGCGCTACGACCCGGAGCAAGGTCGCGTCATCTACGAGCCGGTCTCGATCCCGCCGCGTGTTCTGGTGCCGCGCGTGATTCGCTCCGACAGCCGGTATGTGCAAACGGGCGCAAGCTCGGAGTCCGCCGATGCCTGAGATTCGTAACTACACCCTGAACTTCGGCCCTCAGCACCCCTCGGCCCACGGCGTGTTGCGCTTGGTGCTCGAGATGGACGGCGAGGTCATCGAGCGAGCCGATCCGCACATCGGTTTGCTGCATCGCGCGACCGAGAAGCTCGCCGAGTCCAAGCCGTTCAACCAGAGCATCGGTTACATGGACCGGCTCGACTATATGTCCATGATGTGCAACGAGCATGGCTATGTTCGAGCCATTGAAAAGCTGCTCGGTGTCGAGGCCCCGGAGCGCGCTCAG